>JAJPIQ010000018.1 GCA_021324685.1 Bacteroidota bacterium | reverse complement strand
TCCAGCAGTTTCGCTCCCACAAGTGCCTGGGAACCGATCGCTGCCGGCTCCGGCGCGGAGGCATATTGCGAACCCATCAGAATCTGAAGGTCCACATCGAAGAGCGATGGGATCGTCGTATCGAAGGGATGCGCACTCGTATCGGCGGTGAACGCTTTTTTAGTAGAGTCCGACCAGTCCTGATAATCGGGGCCATAAAAGCTTCCATATAAGGATTTCAACGAATCGAGCCAATGCTGATAACGGGCAGTTGAATCACCATGCCAAATTGTTTGCCAATCCGCGAAACCCGAACATTTATGATTATCAAGAATATATCGAAGCTCCGCAAGTTGAGCATTCTCATTTTGCTGTTCTGCGGTGATCATATCTAAAGCGTCTCCGCAATACCAGAACGAATCTGGATTGAGGTAGAGAACTTTCTTTAACCACACGAGAAAATCTGGCCACCGTCCCGGACCACCGCCAGCCCATTGGGAAACTGCACCATCGACGTCGGTAAATTCGCGCCAGGCGTTGGTTTCGTCATAGCAATGCTCCATGTATAGCCGCAAGGTATCATACGCTTCTTCCCATTCACCGTTGCTCATATGCCCATAGCCTGCAGCACCAAGACGATAGCACAGGGAGCTATCTTGAAGCTGAATCGCGAGAGGCCTATCTTTACTACCGTCTGCTATTAAACCATCAGAACACTCGATTCCCGATGGCAAGTTTTCAACTGAGGCCGTGTTCCCTGTAACGGTTGCCGCATCAACTGGAACGTTGTTCGCAATTACATTCGAAGAATTCGAATGATCCCAGTGACCACCTGATGGGTCCCAACCGGGATCGATATTCGAGTTACCCCACCAGTTATTATCGACGTTCTTGATGTTTATAGCCGGGGAGGATGACGAGGTCAGTAACGTAACGCTGGGCGCTGTTCCCTGCTCGAGATTATTTTCTCCAAAGGCGGTCCATGTCGGAGCGCCGCTAAGAGACCAAGCTTTTCCCAAAAAAACAATGGCACCGTTCGATAAAGATATTTGTGACCCGCTATTGCTTTTGAAAAGATTCATCGCGGGAAGGTCGTCGACGTTAGGGGTGCCATCGGTATTATGATGAACGCCAGTCATATCCACGGCCGAACTAGACGATGTTGCCGAAAATCCGGCACCTGCTGAATTCTTATAACTTGAGAAAACAACATGGCCTTGATCGTTCGAGCCACTGGAGTGTCCAACCGCGCAACCCGAGACGGTATTAAGTTTTGCATATCCGACGTAAAAATCTGTCGAGAGACCTGTTCCACCTGATGAGGATAACCCGTAGATCGAATTACTGCAAATGAGCGAATTCGAATTGTTATGACTCCCTCCGGTGCTGCTTTCGTTCCAAATCCCAATCTGATACATTGGAGCAGATGTCATAGCCGATCCGATCTGATTGTAACCAATGTTTCCCGTAGCATCGCTGAAATGAATCGCGGCAGCGATGGAGCCGCTCGGCTCGCTGTTCGATCCCTCGGGAAACGTGTTGTTCTCGACGACGACGTTCGTCCGGTTCGCGGTATCGGCGGCATCGATCACTTCGATCCCGGTAGGATTTGAGAAACTAGTCAGATCGGCGTAGCTCTTAAAATAGCAGTCGGAAGCAGTGAACGAATAGGTCGTGTTCGCCGGGTCCTGCTGATAAATGATGGCGACGGTCCGAATATTATCGAATTCCATTCCATCGATTGAGACGCCTTGCTGATCGAACGGCGAAATTGCAACATTGATCTCGACCCGATTCGAAAGTCCGCCGGAAATTATGATTCCACCTGGGGCCGAGGGGTGTGCATCGGCTTTCGCTTCGATCTCGGTATGGCTACCCACCGAAAAATTGCACTGGTCGAACTCAGAGGTTGCTGTCTGGCCGCTATAGCCGCCGCGAGCATTATAAATCGGGCGGTCGTTCGTATTGTCCGAGGAATTAAATACGCAATCGGTAAAGGTCGCATTCCCGTAGGACCATATAATTCCCGTCCAATTACCGGAAAATCCACTTACGACGCTCGACTCATACGGATAAGTAATTCTCGTGTCGGTCATGCTCACGTTATACGCGTTGAACTTCATGAGCGCATTTCCATGTACAATCAAGTGAGCGGGGTGCGTGATGTTGTCCTCTACATAGTTATAACCTGCCAGGTTCGTGAGTTCCGTCTCTCCGGAGCCAGAGAATACTATCGTTCCGCCATTCCATGCCGCATAATCGCCGGAGCCCGCGTTACTATTCGAAAAAAGGCTATAGCACTCAACGGTATTATCCGGGGCGACATCGAATTCTGAAAGCGTATTGCTACTCAGATTTATCTCCGAACGGTCGCCAACTTCAATAAAGTCGGCGCCGGTGTTACTCGCGTTCCCAATCTTAAGCTTGATAGCGCTCGACGATCCAGCCTTAATCGTCAAATTTCCGGTGCCAGTGTATGCGCCTTGATTCGCAGGATCGGAATATACCGCCATTGTGAGTCCCGAAAGAAGTGTCGGTGTCAAACTTCCACCGTGGCCGGTGCCGTCATCGACGTTGCAGATATCGGTCACAAGTGTGTTCTCTTCGATATTCTGATCGATATTCCGATTATCGCGGCAATAAAAATGATGATTGGAACTAATCCAATGGACGTGAATGCCCATCTGGTTCACGGCAGCGCAATATTGCATAATGCTATTGCCATTTGTGATCGGATCTTCCTCGAATGTTGTGCTTGACGCTTCACTCACGCAGTAGCCGCTACTGGCAGCGCTTCCGGGAATAATCATCAGCGGATACTCGCCCGCCGAACCTGTAAAAACGGAACTTCGATCGAGTTGATAGAGACAATGAAATTCGGTGAAGGTCGAAGTCGTGAGTGAACTGCTTGCATTTTCGCCCTGATAAGGATTTGAAAATGCCCAGATTGGATTGTTCAGGACGGGAAACAAATTTGGTGGTGTCGAAGAACATTTTTCCATGGGACAGTTGGAAGGACGAGAGCAATTATAAACGCCATCGCCATATTCATTAGTGCTTTGTGGCACTCCTGCGATAATGCGGTCCAAAAACAGACTAAGGCCGCCATTATCGGCGATGACATACACTGCTCGCTGATTGGTTGCCAATGGCGAAACCACTGCTTCGCTTGCAGCTAAAACTCTGGCATGCTGCGGATTCGACCATGTTAAACTCGTACTATTCTGTGGGTCAACAAAAGAGTTTGGAATAGCCGTCGGTGAGGTGAAGGTTGATGACGATGGCTGCCATTGAGTCCAATAAACAGTTCCGCTAGGAACAGCCGAAATGTAAGCGACATCGAATGGAGCTACGGTAGTACCGTGGTTCCGAATATCGACGGCAACAGTTGGACGCACACCCGTACTGCCGCCGCCAGTGGACGGAGTTACCTGAGTCGGCGCCAACACTGTTGCTCCCGTTGAAAGATTCAGAATCATCGACCAAATTTGAAACGAGCCGCTGACTTTCTCTTCCCAGACGATGTAAAGAAAATTTGCATCAATCGCAATGTCAAAGCGGTCTAAAGCGTTTGCTTCGTCGGATGTGTTGACAAAATGATGGCCTGTTGCAATTGATACCAAACCACTGGTGGAATTTACAGCATTTAAGACCTTGTATGAGCTGGTATTCCCTGGCAAAGAACTGAAACTGATATCGATGCCCGAAGAACCCGGATCGAATCCTTCGACGTAAAATTGGTCCGTACTCCCCATTCCGGTCCTTCGTTGCATCCAGACATATCGAACATTTCCTTTTAGATTGGCTGCGGTTTTCATAACTTCCGTAGTCGGGTATACATCTGGACTCGTAAAAGTAAACGGAGCGCTCCCTACGATACCTGCTTGAGGATTCGAAGTCGTGGAACTTGATAAAAAGTTAGCGAGCAAGTGTGCATCGTCGGTAGAAGTTGACGAGGTCCATTGGCCGTAGCCATTTGCCGACAGGCAGTCCATCGTAAGCGTAACGGGCGCAGTAGACAAAGTGATAACGTTTGGCGCCTGAAATTGATAGGCGACCTGCGAACGTGCAGGGGCACTCAATAGGAATTGGACAGAAGTAAGCCAGAGCAAGAATTGCGCAATGCTAGAGGGCCATGCAAACAGAAAGTGCTTTGTAAATAACACTCGCTTTTGAATGAGATTTTTCATAATCGTAATTTAGTAATGGGCCAGAGCGGATGTCACCAAATGATTCCTCATCCTTCCGAGCAGGTCTTGGTTTAAATGGACGAACTTGAAAATCGCAGTTTCTCTACACAAATGGGCAAAAGCGATTTTCAAAAAATCAATATACAAAATATTTTCCCGAAAGTCAAGGAAAATCGAATTATTTTAGATTGAATTCGAGGGCCTGAGTCGGGTGCAATAAAAGATCGCTGACCGCTGAAGCCTTCAGGCAGAGCTGATATGACGGCCCGGATTCAAGTGAAACGTGTGGCCCGGATTTCAGCCCGTACGATGAGTGAGAAGTGCCTGGGAAGGAAAAAACAAATCAAAGATAATTCCCAAGCCGCCTGGGGTGCGGTTAACGGAGGGCATGCGGGTCCTCGTAGGGTGTGAGGATGCGACAATACCCTCCGCATCCCCCTCAATTTTGAGAAATCAGGATTTACCTGAGAAAAATCAATTTTATTGAAACTTTTTATGGATTTATATTCGTTTTCCTTTTTCCGAAAAATTTTTTCGATCTTTGAGTACTTATTTCCGATCGATGTCAGTCCCATTGGGAGGGCCATTTTTAAAAAGTGGCGAAAACGCGCGATTTGAGGCACAGTTCATGAATTTGAATTCCCATCCAGAAAAAAGTCGGTTCATGAACGCGCATCCAAAAGATATTATGGAAGAAAAAAAATATAATGGAAGCGTTGACGAATCTTCTCCGGGCTTTGAACTAATCGTCCGCCGGAAATTTTGATAGTCCGCAATGTCAGGACATTCGAAATGGGCGCAAATTAAGCGCAAAAAGGCAGTTACGGACCGGAACCGGGGCCGGCTTTTTACACGGCTGATCCGCGAAATACAAATTGCAGCCCGGACCGGCGGCGGCGACCCGGACGGAAACCCGCGGCTTCGATTTGCGATCGAGCAGGCAAAAAAGAACTCGATGCCGGCCGATAACATCAAGCGGGCGGTGGCCCGCGGCAGCGGGGCCGATGGCGGCGCGGCACTCGTCGAAGGGAGCTACGAGCTCTACGGACCGGCCGGAGTAGCGATCATCGTCGAGACGGCGACCGACAACAAAAACCGGACGGTCGGGGAGATCCGGCATATTTTGGGGAAATATGGGGGGAATTTAGCGGAATCCGGGTCGGTAAGCTGGATGTTTACCAAAATCGGTACTATTACCGTTCCGAGCCGTGCGATCGGCGAAGAACGGCTCCTCGAGTTAGCGCTCGAGGCCGGGGCGGACGATCTTCGGACGGACGATCCGGAATTTTTCGAAGTCCGAACCTCGCCCGAATATTTCGAGGCGGTACGCGATGCGCTGGTAACGGCCGGTGTTGCGATCGAAGAAGCGAATATTGCGATGCTCCCGCAGACGATGGTTGCCGTGACGGGCAACGATGCGACGAAGGTCCTGCGGCTGATCGAAGCGCTCGAAGAAAATGACGATGTGCAAAACGTCTTTTCGAACGCGGACATCGACGAAGCAGCGCTGGTGGAATAAGGACGGTGGCGGGCGTGCGATCGCTCGGACGACAGGGAGTTGGGAACCCGTCCTGAATTTGGTTGCGAAATAATAGAAAGAAATGGCTATGAAACGTGCCATGCTCGTTGTTTTATTTGGATTCCTGGCGGCTTCGGCGCATTCCCAAATGGCCGAAGGCGGCCCGGCCTCTGTCGGTGCGCATGCGCCGGCGCTCTTCGGCCTGACGCTCGGAATGAAAGCTCCGCAAGTGCTCGAGATCCTCGGCAAGCCCCGCAATGCGCTCGACCGCGTCAAGCTGCATGACGGCCAGCGCATCATCTCGGACACGGTGGTCGTTGGCGATTGCAAGATGGCGATGCGGCGGTCGTTCGGGTTCGACTCCAGCGGCGCCCTGCTCGCGATCGGCCTGACCTACAAAACGGCACCCGAACTTGTGGAAGACGATCGGCTCTGCGCATACCGGTGGCTCAAGGATACGTTCGGGGAGGCGAACCAGGACGCGGCGCAGAACGAAGCCCGCCAGGACGTCTGGCTCTTTGGCAGTACGAAACTTACCCTCGAGTCGAAAGGATATAATCCACTCGATTTCTTTGTCCTGATCTATTATTATAAGCGCGCGGATAAAGGAGAATGAACTTGGTTCCGGCATGGTTAGTCATTCGATGCCGGAAGCCCAGGTACGATCGCCGATTGAAGCGGAAGCCCGTAGCGTAACATCGGCTTCCGGGCCCGTTTCCGTAACATCGGCTTCCGGGCCTGCCCCCAAGATCCGGCGCCGTTGGTGGACGTGGCTCTGGCGGATCGCAGTCCTTGTATGTGCGGTCCCGATTCTTCAGGTTGCGATTCTGCGCTTTGTCAATCCTCCGGTCACGGCCATGATGCTCTTTCGCATGCTCGACCATGCGACGGCCGGGGAGCCGGTCCTTTGGTCCCATACCAATCTTGGAGCGAAAGATATTTCACCCTCCCTCTATTCGGCCGTCATTGCCGGAGAAGACCAGCGGTTCTTTCTGCACCATGGCTTCGATACCACGGAGATCGGGAACGCGATTCGTTCCCACGCCCGGCACCCGAACCGCCCGATGCGCGGAGCGAGCACGATCTCGCAGCAGGTCGCAAAAAACCTGTTCCTGCCGCCGTGGCACTGGATGGTCCGCAAAGGCGTCGAGGCCTACTATACCGTGCTCATCGAGATGCTATGGCCGAAGGAACGAATTCTGCAGATGTATGCGAACATTGTGGAGTTCGCGCCGAATGTCTATGGCGCGGAGGCTGGGGCGGAGTTCCATTTCAAGCGGCATGCCTGGCAGCTCACGCCTGCGGAAGCGGCGCACCTGGCCGCGGTGCTGCCGAACCCGGTGCGCTGGAGCGCTTCGCATCCCTCCGCGTATATCGAGCGGCGTGCCGCGCGCATCCTTCGCCAAATGCACGGCCTTCCTGCCGATGAAGAGGATGACGGGGAGCCCGATTGAAGAACGTGTATGATCGATAAGAACCGGTTTGCAGAGACCTTGTTTTTTGTCCTTGCCCTGGCCTTGTTTCTGCTGATGATCGTTCCCTCGCTGGCTGGGATGCCGGTGATCGGCGACGATGCGGTCCTGCACCTGCAATGGATTGCGGAATTCAATAAGCTCAAGGACGCCGGAATTTTTTATCCTCGCTTTTTCAGCGATTTTCAGCACGGCTTCGGCGCTCCGATCTTTTACTTTTACCCTCCGTTCGCTTACTTTGCCGCATGGACGGTCCACTTTTATTTTCATTCCCTTTCTCCGAACGGGCTTCTTCAGTCGGTCACATTTTTTGCGACCGTGGCGAGCGCGCTATCGTTTTATGGGTACAGCGAAGTGTTCAGCGAATCGAAACTGGAGCGATGGTCCGCTGCCCTGCTGTATGCGGGGTTCCCATACCGATTCGTGGACGCGTATTTGCGCTCGGCATTCAGCGAGCACGTTTCGTTTATTTGGATCCCGCTCATCTTTCTTGCCGTCGAAAAGATCCGAAGCGACGCCGTAAATAACCGGACGAGCACCAGGCCGCTCGTGCTGCTCGCCGTTTCCTGGGCCGCGTTAATCGTCACGAGCATCCCGATGACAGCGATTGTCGCGATCGCGTTCGTTCCCTATGTATTGCTCAGGGTCCCGTTAACAACCGGAACGATTTCACGCATCGCACTTGCGAGCGTATTGGGAGCGCTCGCCACGTCGTTTTATCTCGTGCCGTTATTTGCCTATCTACCCCTTATTCAGCACGGAAATGTTTTTCGGTACCCGAATGAATTCCGGTACCCCTTATATTTCCTCACGCAGAGCCGTACCGAAAGCATTTTGCTTCCCTCGATCATTCTTATCGTCGGAATTGCTTCGATTGCGGTCGCGCGCAAGTCCGCCAACAAAGCGGTTCCCGGACTGCTGGCGCTCGCCGCGGTCTTCCAACTTCCGTGGATTGCCGATCCGCTGTGGAACGGGCATGTCCTCGATGCGATCGTATATCCGGTCCGCTTTACGGCACTCTTCTGCCTTGCATTTCCGCTTGCTTATCTTACGCTGGGCGCACGGGAACGAACATATCTCATAATAGCGGTCGGGGCGCTCGTGATCGTTTCGGGTTACTACGAAGTAAAATGGTCGGTACACCATCGTTCGACGCCGGCGATAGAAGTTCAGAACGCGGAATGGGACACTCCGGGCGAATATACACTTTCGCTCCCAAAAACTGTGGACGAAAAAACGGAGCCGTTATCTCCAGGGGAGCGGGTCGCGGAAATCCGTCATGAGCCGATCCAGGAAATCCGTCATGAGCCGATCCAGGAAATCCGTCATGAGCCGATCCAGGAAATCCGTCATGAGCCGATCCAGGAAATCCGTCATGAGCCGCTCGGTTCCCAGTATGCGGTTTCCCTTACCGCACCACGCTCTTTCCCGTTCGACCGCACCTATTGGCCCACCTGGAAGGCCGCGACATCCTCGGGAACGAATATCCCACTCCGCATGAACGCAATGGGTCGCGTGGAAGCATCGCTTCCCGCCGGGAATTATACTCTTGCGCTCACAATGCAACCCGGCGCCCCGCAAATCGCCGGTACCTGGCTAAGCGCGCTCACCATCCTAATCCTCCTCACTGCCTGGTTCTATCGGCGTAAAGCGCCGCTAAGTCCCGAAGGGACGACAAAAGAGTAGCCGGTGGTTTCAAGCACCGGTCGCAAGACCGAACGCTGGCCCCGAGTCCCGAAGGGACGGCATAATAGTAGGGGGGGCGTAAGCCCCCGATGGCTTAGAAACGACCTTTCAAATTGCTTGTTGTTACACCCGTGAACTATTTAGAGACTCCGCCATCATCGCTGTGATCTGCTTTCAGATTGTTTTTCGAGTTTTATGGTTATAGTCTAATCCGATCCTCGGATGCTGGCCCCGGCGCTGTGATCTGCTTTCAGATTGTTTTTCGAGTTTTATGGTTACAGTTCGGGTACCATCACGCGCGAAGAGCTATCCGCTGTGATCTGCTTTCAGATTGTTTTTCGAGTTTTATGGTTACAGTTCCAGGTACTTGTGCCGCGCGCCACGCTCGGCTGTGATCTGCTTTCAGATTGTTTTTCGAGTTTTATGGTTACAGTATAATCTCACCTATCTGCCGGTCGACGCGAGCTGTGATCTGCTTTCAGATTGTTTTTCGAGTTTTATGGTTACAGTATCGGAACTGCCGCCACGACAGACGAAGAAGCTGTGATCTGCTTTCAGATTGTTTTTCGAGTTTTATGGTTACAGTGTGACCACATCGCGCTCCGACCAATTTTATGCTGTGATCTGCTTTCAGATTGTTTTTCGAGTTTTATGGTTACAGTCTTGGCGGACATTATCAGGACACTTCGGACGCTGTGATCTGCTTTCAGATTGTTTTTCGAGTTTTATGGTTACAGTTCATGGTCGCCGATGCAACGCGCGACGAATGCTGTGATCTGCTTTCAGATTGTTTTTCGAGTTTTATGGTTACAGTGGAATGTCGCCAGAAGCCCGGGAACTATGGGCTGTGATCTGCTTTCAGATTGTTTTTCGAGTTTTATGGTTACAGTACGCAAAAGGCTGGGAACTCTCACCGACAAGCTGTGATCTGCTTTCAGATTGTTTTTCGAGTTTTATGGTTACAGTGAAGCATATACGACAGCGGACGGAAAACTCGCTGTGATCTGCTTTCAGATTGTTTTTCGAGTTTTATGGTTACAGTCTCTACTCTGCATTAATGTCCGACCTCCGCGCTGTGATCTGCTTTCAGATTGTTTTTCGAGTTTTATGGTTACAGTCTTAAAATCAAAACACTACCAACATGTTAAGCTGTGATCTGCTTTCAGATTGTTTTTCGAGTTTTATGGTTACAGTGAGAAGGAGTCGCTGTGGGTGCGACCGATGGCTGTGATCTGCTTTCAGATTGTTTTTCGAGTTTTATGGTTACAGTAAGGAACGAGCCGCGCCAGCGATGCGGGGCGCTGTGATCTGCTTTCAGATTGTTTTTCGAGTTTTATGGTTACAGTATATGTGAATGTGTCATTACGCCATTTACCGCTGTGATCTGCTTTCAGATTGTTTTTCGAGTTTTATGGTTACAGTCACGACCCGGACGGGGATTTGTGCATGCCAGCTGTGATCTGCTTTCAGATTGTTTTTCGAGTTTTATGGTTACAGTAAGATGCCAAATAAATATCCGCACGATCCGGCTGTGATCTGCTTTCAGATTGTTTTTCGAGTTTTATGGTTACAGTATTTTCTCGGAATCACTCTAAGGCGAAAGGGCTGTGATCTGCTTTCAGATTGTTTTTCGAGTTTTATGGTTACAGTTACATCCGCTTAATACTACGTCAATACGTCGCTGTGATCTGCTTTCAGATTGTTTTTCGAGTTTTATGGTTACAGTAAGGCCAGATCATCGGGTTATTGCGATTTGGCTGTGATCTGCTTTCAGATTGTTTTTCGAGTTTTATGGTTACAGTCGTATGCCGCAAGCGCAAGCGTCGAGAATAGCTGTGATCTGCTTTCAGATTGTTTTTCGAGTTTTATGGTTACAGTCCGATTATCTGCCGGTCCTGAAAGGCTGGAGCTGTGATCTGCTTTCAGATTGTTTTTCGAGTTTTATGGTTACAGTGGCCTCGCGATGGAACAGGCCGGAGTTCCCGCTGTGATCTGCTTTCAGATTGTTTTTCGAGTTTTATGGTTACAGTCGTTACCGCGAGCGGCACCCCGGCCCACGGGCTGTGATCTGCTTTCAGATTGTTTTTCGAGTTTTATGGTTACAGTAGACCGAAGTCACACGACGCACTCGAAGGCGCTGTGATCTGCTTTCAGATTGTTTTTCGAGTTTTATGGTTACAGTAAATGATTGACAAGGCATATAGAGTTGTCGGCTGTGATCTGCTTTCAGATTGTTTTTCGAGTTTTATGGTTACAGTCATCGACTCCGCGAGTATTGGCCGAAGATCGCTGTGATCTGCTTTCAGATTGTTTTTCGAGTTTTATGGTTACAGTATGATGTCCGGGAGTGACAACCCGAACGGAGCTGTGATCTGCTTTCAGATTGTTTTTCGAGTTTTATGGTTACAGTCGGCCGCCTATGGCACGGACGCCATTGTCCGCTGTGATCTGCTTTCAGATTGTTTTTCGAGTTTTATGGTTACAGTATGATGTCCGGGAGTGACAACCCGAACTGAGCTGTGATCTGCTTTCAGATTGTTTTTCGAGTTTTATGGTTACAGTGCGATCACGCTAAGTTATTGAAAATAAAGGAGTTAGAGGCACAAACACGATAAAAAAATTGGAGCGGGGGCACGTGCACTCCATCCCGAGCCCCCTCTTCTTGCGCTTCGCTACTGAGGAGGGGGAGTTAGAACATATCTAATTGCTGAGGCGGTCGTTCGGCTTCCATCTGAGATTGACCGTTGAATAGCTCCATTAAGCCGAATTGCTTATCGGTGATCGTCAGAATCCCGACTTTGCCTTTCGGAGGCAGAGCGTACTTTACACGCCTTTTATGCACGTCAGCATTCTCCCGGCTAAAGGAGTGTCGCACGTAGGTCGAAAATTGAAAGAGTTCGAAGCCGTCTTTCTGAAGCGACTTTCGGAACTTTGCGTATTCCTTCCGGTCTTTCTTCGTTTTGACGGGAAGATCGAAGAGCACCATGGTCCACAATGTTCGGTATTCGTTAAATCGTGAATTCTGCATTATTCCCCCTCCTCTGTAACAGGATTGCGACTACTGTTCCCCCTCCTCTGTAAGAGGAGGGGGTTAGGGGGTGGAGTCTTCTGGGAACGATGTTTCCGCGATCGTTCCGGCCGCACGGTAACCGGGCGTTCGCGGCCCGACCATATCTTCCGAATCGCGGCGATCACGCGATCTCCATTCTCAAGAAACTCATCGTTCTTGAACCGCAAGACCTTCACGCCTTCGCGGCATAGAAATTCTTCGCGGGCCTGGTCGTAACGCTGCACCTCGGGCTCGTCATGGACCGATCCGTCCAGTTCGATCGCAAGCTTCTCCTCGGCACAGTAGAAATCCACAATGTATGGGCCGATTCCTTTTTGCCGCGTAAATTTTCGTCCGTCGAGTTGGCTTCCGCGGAGCGAGTACCATAAAATGCGTTCCGCAAACGTCGCGCTGTTGCGGAGTTTCCTTCGGATTGCGGTCCGTGTGCGATCTTTTTTCATTCCTGAAGCGCTCCACCCCCTAACCCCCTCCTCTTCCAGAGGAGGGGGTATTTCTCCAATCCCGTAAAAGTGTAGGGGAATTGGTTTCCGTTCCGAATGGGAACTCGGGATATAAAATTCTGCGGCGCTCACCCAAAAAACAAAAGGCGAGGGAAGCAGCCGTGTATTGTAATGCGACGTGTAACGGCCGCCGTTTACCTCTCATCATAACGTCCACTGTTGCCAGCGAAAGAAGTTGTTGCTTGATCGATTTCGATAGTTCCGTAAAGTCCTCACCGTTCCGGACGATTTCCAGTACAATTGCATCTAAGAACGGGCGATAGGGTTCCATAATATCATCGGCCAAGGGGTACGCATTGTATTTGTTACGATGGTGAATTCCGAGCGTGGGAAGCATTCCACTGGCGACGAGCGCCTGTGCCGTCAACGCCCGTAAGATCGCATAGCCATAATTTAGAAGATTATTGGGCGGTTCGCCGTACCGGTCGCGCCGAAAATTCAGCGCTTCGGGGAAAATATTGGCCCAATAATAGACCGCCGCGCGCCCTTCGAGGTTCCGAGCGTCTCCGGAACGAACTTCTGCCGACCACTTCACCATATTGGACGATGGTTTTCCGGCAAGGGCAAGGAGCGACGCCTGATTTTTTACTTTATATTCAATAGTTTGCGCCCATAGGTTTTTTCGCATCGGCTTGGAAGACCGAAGCTGGTATTTGAATCGTTCGGGCTGTACACCACTTGCGGCCAGCGGTAAAAACAAACCCGCGGGCATGTGCCGCTCATCGCAGCTTACGACCGCGATATTCTTTGCCAGCAGAGCATACAAAAGCGGCTGCGTAATTGTGATTTGCCAGTGATCGAGCAGGATGCAGCCGATGTCTTCGATAGGAACGCGCATCACACTCTCCCCCTCCTCTGGAAGAGGAGGGGGCCGGGGGGTGGTGTCCTCGACATCCTCTCCATAACTCCACCCCCTTCCCCCTCCTCTTCCAGAGGAGGGGGTATCGCGCTCGATGACAAGCTGATTGTCTTTCGTCGAAAGATACGCAGGGTTCCCGAAATAGAGCGTGCGGCGGATCATCGTTCTAGAACAGGTGCTATATTACCGAGCCGATCAATTGTAATTTTAATGCATACATTCTTGATGTACACTTTCTCTTCTCCTTCGTTCATTGTGGTTTGAAGACAATTTTGAGTTCCTAGCTCCCCTTGTGTAATTAACTTTGAGATGTCGTGGCGAATAAAATAACAGTCGGTGCCAGTGAATTTCGATACCTGATATAATCGAGGTGCCAGTTTGTTGGCATTTGACCAGGGAATTAATGCCGGGTTAACAATCTCGTCAGTCGTAGGAACGTACACAAAATCATCATTTTTGAGGAGAATGACCCTATACGCCTCGGGTTCTTCGACAATTGGAAGACCCTGAAGCTTCCGATTCACTACCTCAACGATGGACATCGAATGCATTTTATAACCCTTATCCGAACGGCTCTTGGTCTCGCGGTTTTCGAAAATAATAAAGTAAGGGTTATTATCGGATTCAATGAACGCGTTGCCATACTTAGGGCTTGAGGAATTCTCGAACGTAGTGATCTTATGGATTGGTTGCCCTATACTCTTTGTCAGAGCTTCGGACCCTTCAGGAGAAGCAAAAGCTTGCTTGGGATCTCCACCAAAAGCCAGTAAGTGAGCACGTAATTTAGTTGATAAAGTTCGCACATTTTCTCTTGGCGCATAAGGGTTCTCTAATGCTCGAGTTGCATACTTTTCCATTTCTTTTTCCGTAAACTTTTTATCTGTATTTATGCGCGCAGCCGCAGCGTATGGAATCTTATCGATTTTATCCTCAGTAAACGAACCATCGACAGCCACGCGTTTTGCGGCATATTCCTCGAATTCCGCGATTCGAACTTGAGTAATTTTTTCACCCGATAAGTTAGTCAAGCCATTGGTTCTCAGATGTTTTTTGATTGCGGCAAGATCGCCATTCGTTTTAAAGATAATATCTCGAACGGTTTGCCGAGCGCTCTTATCGTAAATATACGATGCAGTCCGCTGATTGGGTGTGTCCTGGGCCTTCATGTAGGCAAGTTCGATTTCAAATGCACTAAGAAATTGCTTCTCGTTTAAAATGCGCTTCATTTTTAGAAGTATCACGCCTTGCGGCTGCTTAAACATGGAACGGCGCACCGCAATCCAGCGTGAGTTTGGCTTCTGCTCGATAAGCTCTTTCTGCCATTTTCCATTTTTTTCGATCCACTTCTGCCGCTTATTCGAAGGTTTAGAGATTGGCGGCTTCTGCTGTTTGAAGCTTACGATGATTCCCTCTAGATTTTTTTTCGCTTCTCTGCAAAAATCCTCTTGTTTCCAGGGCGTCTTGAATTTGCGACTTCGTGGCGTCGCTCCATCGACAACGAGCGATGTTCGAAGCTGTCTTAATTCTGTATCTGATTCTTCGGCATTTAGCGTGTTCAAATATTTAACGTGACCTCTCGTCGTGGCTGCGATAATGAGCGCATCGAGTGCGTGATGACGATGGTCGATCCTTTTAGACTCAAAGTCCGGCTGATCGGGAACCCGGAAATGATAACGCCCGGGATGTTCGTCATCCGGGAAAATGAACTGACCCATCCCGAGTCGTTCCAGACGCTCGAATCGTGGTTTGAGAATATCCTTCCAGACATCGTTCAAACCCCAAAGATTTTTGAGATCGCTCGTAATTGAACCAGTGGTACAGACAAGACCTTCCTGCGCTTTTGCAATAGGTTTGAGCATTTGCGACACTTTGCGGGTGATGTGGCGAGTATCATTTAATTGGCGCAGAATAAAATCATCTGGAACATCTTCGCGTAAAAGATTTTTTAGTTTCGATCCCTTGTAAGTACGCCTACAGCGCGCCTCATAGTCATCCCAAGTAAGAATACTATGGCCTTTAACTTTCCTTCCAGCCATACGCTTAATATATTGCGCTGCCGTATCATTTCCCTTTCCGTCTCCATCTCCAGGCCGGTTTACGTCATGCTCGACAACGACGAGATTATCCATACCATCCATTTTGATGCGGGAACGGGGCAAAATATGGTCAACATCATACTCTTCTGTAAAAAGTCTGCTAAGAGGAATTGGTTTGCCTGTGTATGGAGAGAAACATTCTTGTTCAAGCCATAAGCGATATCGCTGGACTTGATTCCCAGACGGCTCGTACAATTCTTCCGGTTTATTTTCAGCCTGCTGCATCCAAAGGCGGAATTTCTCAACGTCTTTAGGAGCATCGGGATTGGGTCTTGTGTTTCCGGCGAAGGCATGGGGATCGTTCAATAGCTCTCGCAAAATAACACGAATTCGTTCTTTTTCTTCGCGGTCCGATTTATTTCTTCTTGTAATTTCTTCGCGCTCTTTGGCATTCTTCTTGAGTTCCCGCGCCAGTTCGATATGAATTTCGTCCGGCCTCCAGTCCGAATTCGATTTCCAGAGATCGCGCACGATGCAAAGCGTTTCACGGATGACCTTCTCGACGATGGGATTATTGAATGCGCGGTTGGGAACGAGCTTCATCACGTCGATGTCATCTGGCGTGTTGTACTTTGGAACTTCTTCCTGTTCCGAGTGACGGCCATAGACAACATAAGCAGCCATATACATCGGCAATCCCTGAAATTGGTTACGGTCGGTAAAGCCGTGCTTACGAATATACTGATAGACCTGTTTTTCGAGAATTTCGCCGGTCGTGGTATCGACATACGTATCGGTATCGGTCTCATGCTTAATCTTTGTACGGTCCGAAGCAATCGAGAGCACATGGTCGATTCGCTTTTGCGTACTTTCATCTATATTCTTCCATTCCCAATCCCCAATCCTCATTAGCGGGAGAAGCTTTCGGATCGCTTTGAGACTGAGAGCCGCATATCCATCCGGGAAATCCGGCATGATGGATATTGCTTTGACGACCGGTACCGGAACTTCACCAATCGAAGCAATTTCCTTCCGATCAGAGTTCTTTACGTTTTGCTTTGCCCATTTTTTCAAAGCGTTCGCACGACCATTTGCAGTATTGGAATCTGTGTCGTACTGCGGTATGGAGTAAGCGATATGCCAAAAATGGTTAAGGATGTCTCGGTTATCGAGAAGCGATAATCCGTCGCTCCAGCTATGCTTCTGGAACAGTTTTCGAAAGCGGTCTTTTGTTTCATTCCCTTTAAGGGAAGTGCGGTTTGCAAAAAGGTTGATTTTATAATTCGATTCAGCGCCTTTTTTCTTCTCCTGCAACAATCCCATTATTTTCAGGATGTCGTTTTCAGAGACCGATTCATGTGTTTCGAAAAATTGGAAAAGTGCTTGCTTTTGGCCGTTGTCAGGTAAAATTTCGTTCGTGCGTACCGCTTCTTTCTCGATCGCACGGATATTATGAATGTCCTGCCAGATTCGGAACTCCTGGTATTCCGGAGAAGAAATCGGCGCCGCCTTGCGCCCGACAGATCGCGTATCTCCTTTTTTAATAAAGTATAGTTTCTCGTACCGGCAACCGGAAACGGAATCTTTCTGGGACTTCAAATCCCGCTGATAATAAATAATATCGTCCGCAATTGCGTGAAACAAATCGTTCGCGACAATTTCTTTGTACTTCGGGCCGCCGAATTTGCTTTGCGCCGGATAAAGAGTCCGTGCAAGTTCTTCCAGCTTCGAAGCGTCTCCGAGTTGTGGGTTATCCGGTGAGGGATCGTCGTCCCACAACTCTTGCTGTTTGGTCCAAATGGTCCGCAGTTCATCCTGATACCTCTTCCTCTTAACGACCTGCTGGCGAATTTTGTAGTTTTTATCGGTCGCTAAATGGTGGAAGAAAAATTCCCCTGGATGATCCCCGGATTTGTCGAGTTGGTTATCCAGCGATACCATCTGTAAGCTCCAGTTATCCGCTGTAGGGTTTTGCGGTGTAAGGAACTTCCATTTCTTCCCATCAAATTTCTCGCTAAGCAAAAGTGTGTACGACTTGCCCTGCCAATCCGGCATTTTGTATCGCTTTGCGTCCCATGTATAATCACGATTCTTCTCTTCGCCGTGCCCCATAAGGAGGTATCGTTTTTTTCCGTCCTTTCCAGGTTTGTAATCGCTATCTTCTGTGACCGATTGAATCGTGACTAACTCGACCCACTGCCGCAGCACGTTTTCTTCGCCCTGCTCTTTAAAATCCTTCCTGCCGCTCTTGAACCCGCGCCGCTGGTTCATCATATAAAGAATGCGCGCAAATTCGGATTTAGTAACTCGTTCGGAAAGCGCCTTTTTTCGAAGATACCAAACAATCCAGTCCTCTGGTACGACAAGTTTATCGTAAACTTTGACTCGCGCCTTTTGCGATGACGTTCGTTTCTTATTTTCTCGGTAGGGAACGCCGAGTAACTTTGTTGCCTCTCGAACGGTAGCTTCTGAAAAAGAAAGCGCATCGCTGATTCGATAGGTTTTTCCTTCGTGTGTTTGTTCGCCCAATGAGTCGAAATATTTCTTAAAATCTTCCGGGAACTCGGTATCGAGCCAGCCCAGTACCTTCATTGCGCGTATAAGTCGTGTGCGTCGAAGAACATAGCGTTCTTTAATCCGGCGCGCCATTCGCTTCGCCCTTCGTTCCGCAGCAGGAGTTGAAGTTGTGCCGGAATTTAGCTTTTGGCCGGTCTCGAACTGCCGAAGCAAATTCGTATCGGTGGGAATGATCCGGCTGCCCATCCAGAGAATCTTTCCTGCTTCGCCATAATTTTTATCATCGAGTTCGATCAGTGCGCCGCCAATCGAATTTGTGCCGATGTCGAGGCCGAGAATCTTTTTCATAGGAGGTCTGGTTGTATTAGTTATCTGAAGCAGATCACATTAAGGATTCATTCCGTAGAGTGCTTTGCACAGCAGGTTGCCTCGTCCTTAACGGGGCATTTTTATTTCAGTTTGCAAATTACGAAATTTTCGTCTTATCATAGTAAAGATGATTCTACAGGCGTAGCATGAGCGATCATGCGGCCTTGGCCCCGGTTCGTCCGGAGCTTTTTATTTTCTGATAGTGTTTTTCTGCTGTCCCTTCGGGACTCAAAATCGTGGTGGTTCCCCTTTACCGGTAACGGACGTCACCGGCTACTATTATATCGTGCCTCCGGCACTTTGCTATCGTACCTTCGGGACTTTGGGAATTAAAAAATTACGCTAACCCAGATTTTTTGCTTTTAAAATAAAACGGCCCCGGAATTCGGGGCCGTAGGGTGATTTCGTTTGCCGATTTTATGCGGCCGCTTCTGCTTTTTTCTTGCGTGTCGCTCGCGGTTTTTTCGGGCCTTCGGCGTTGGCCTCGGTTTCGGCGAGCTTGGCTTCGGCGGTCTTTGCCTTGTTGCGGGTCGGTCGCGGTTTGGCAGCCTTCGCAGCCGGAGCGGCCACGGCTTCGGCACCGTTCCAGTCGACCAGCTCGATAATCGCCATTTCGGCATTATCGCCATGCCGATAGCCGAGCTTCACGACGCGCGTATATCCGCCGGCGCGGTTCTCCACTTTCGGAGCAATTTCATTGAACAGCGCTTTGACGGCATTATCGTCCCGAATGACGCGTCCAATTTCACGCCGGGCGTGCAGGCGCACGATGCTCGAGTCGTCCCCGGTCGTGGCGAGCGAACGTTTCGCTCGGGTAATGATCGGTTCGACGAACCGGCGCATTTCCTTCGCTTTCGCTTCGGTCGTTTTGATCCGTTTGTGCAGCAAAAGCGACGTGGCCAGGCCGCTCAGGGTCGAAGCCCGGTGGCTGGCGGTGCGCTTTAATTTCCTACCTTTAACTCCGTGTCTCATGGTTCAAAATCCTTCCTTAGTCTCTGCCCTTAGTGCTTGCCCTCGGTGCTATGGCCTTAGTGCTCAGCGGCCTGCGGTTCCAAATAACGGTCGACGTCCATACCGAACGTCAGTCCGAGCGAATCGACGATCTTTCCGAGTTCATCGAGCGACTTGCGGCCGAAGTTACGGAACGTGAGCAGATCGCGCTCGTCCTTCCGAACGAGTTCCGCAATGTTTTTGATGTTCGCGGCGCGCAGGCAGTTTTGCGAGCGGACCGAAAGATGGAGCGTATCGACCGGGGTCAGCAGGACCTGGCGAATGCGCTCGGTCTCGCTGTCCGCGATCGGGCGGCGCTCTTCTTCTTCCTCTTCGCCGCCAAACCGAACGAAAAGGTTCACATGGTCGCGCATGATGCGTCCGGCGATCGTCACCGCTTCTTCCGGCGTTACGGACCCATCGGTTTCGACTTCGAGGATCAGCCGCTCGTAGTCGGTCTTCTGCCCGACACGGGTCGGCTCGATCACATACCGGACGTTCACGATCGGCGTATAGATCGAGTCGATCGCGATCGTTCCGATGGGAGCATCGAGCGATTTGTTCTCTTCAGCGGGAACGTATCCCCGACCGTGGCCGGCGCGAAGCTCCATTTGCACGTGCGCCCCATTCGACATGGTGAAGAGGTGGTGCTCGGGGTTCAGGATCTCGATCTCCGGAGAGAGTTCCTGAAGGTCGCCGGCCTTGAACTCCTTGGGTCCCTTGGTATCGATGAGGACGCGCGTGGAATTCGCCTGCTCCGCGCGGAGCCGGACGCCTTTTAAGTTCAGCACGATCTCGGCGACATCTTCGACAACGCCTTTGATCGTGGAAAATTCATGGAGCACGCCTTCGAACCGAACGCTCGTGAACGCCGTGCCCGGAATGGACGAGAGCAGCACGCGGCGCATGGAGTTCCCAAGCGTCGTCCCATAGCCTTCTTCGAGCGGCGAGGCGATGAACCGGCCGAACGTATTCGTCGAGGAGGACGCTTCGAGTTCGATCCGATCCGGCATGTGTAGGTTTGTCATAGTCTATTCGGGCTCCTTTGTGTATGTATGAAAAAAACTATTGTGAACGTCTTACTTCGAATAGAGCTCGACGATGAGCTGCTCGTTCGCGTTGAGTTGAATATCGGATCGTTCCGGAACGGCCAGGAACACGCCCGAAAGGTTCGCCTTGTCGAGCGAAAGCCAATTCGGAACCGCGCTGTCGCCGCGGGTCCGCTGGAGCGATTCATGGACGACCGAAAGGCGGCGGCTCGATTCCTTCACCTGGATGGAATCGCCCGGCGATACGAGGTACGATGGGATGTTGACGATCTTGCCGCCAACCGTAATGTGACGGTGCAGGATAAGCTGACGGGCCGCCTTACGCGACGGCGCGAAGTTCAGGCGATACACGACGTTGTCCAAACGGCGTTCGAGCAGTTTGACCAGGTTCTCACCGGTGACGCCACGGAGGCGCGCTGCTTTCTCGAACGTATTGCGGAACTGCGTTTCGAGCATCCCGTACAGGCGGCGGATCTTTTGCTTCTCGCGGAGCTGGATGCCGTATTCGGAAACTTTTTGCCGGCGGCTAAGGCCGTGCTGCCCCGGAGGATATTGCCGCTTTTCGACGGGGCATTTTTCCGAATAACACTTTGCCCCTTTTAAAAACAGCTTCTGCCGCTCGCGGCGGCATAGCTTACACGATGCATCTGTATAACGAGCCATGCGATATCAATAATGAATAATGAAGTATGAATGCTCACATTCGCACTTCGCGGCCTTCGTCCTTCATGATGGTTCGGCTGAAGTTTACGGCCTGTCTGAATGTTACGCCCTCGGTCCGAGCGTTCACGCTCGGGGATTCGGGCTGCCTGAATTCTGCTTCCTGATTTTTAGTCAGGACCCAGCGCTCAGGACTTCTAACTTTTATACGCGGCGCTTTTTGGGCGGCCGACAGCCATTGTGCGGCATCGGAGTAATGTCCTTGATCGTCAGGACTTCAATGCCGGCGGTCTGCAACGCTCGGACCGCCGCTTCGCGTCCAGAGCCGGGGCCCTTGATGAGAACATCGACTTTTCGAAGTCCCATATCGAAGGCTTCCTTCGCAGCATTTTCGGCCGAGACCTGCGCGGCGAACGGTGTGTTCTTGCGCGATCCCTTAAAGCCCATTTTGCCGGCCGTTGCCCATGACAACGTATTGCCGGAACGGTCCGTCAGCGTGACCATCACATTATTGAACGTCGCCTTAACGTGCGCCACGCCCTGCGACTCCGCCTGGATCTTTTTCTTCTTCTTTGTGCCTGCTGCTGCTTTTGCCATTCTATCAGTACTACAGTGTTACTTCGTTGCTTTCTTCTTTCCGGCGACCGTTTTACGACGACCTTTACGCGTACGGGCGTTCGTTCGGGTGCGCTGGCCGCGGACCGGAAGGCCCTTGCGGTGCCGAAGACCACGGTACGAACCGATGTCCATCAGTCGCTTGATCGCAAGCTGCATTTCGCTGCGGGCCGTACCTTCGACCTTATAATCGTCGGTCAGGACCTGGCGAATGTTGGTTATTTCATCTTCGGTCAGATCGGCGATCTTCTTATCGTCGGAAATGCCTGCGGCGGTTAAGATCTTGTGTGCGCTCGTCCGGCCGATCCCATAGATATAGGTAAGGCCGATGACAGAACGCTTATTTTTCGGAAGGTCGATGCCGGCTATACGAGCCATTTACTTGCTGAATATTTAATTGCTGATGGAAGAGTTATCTTAACCCTGACGCTGCTTGTGTTTCGGATTCGTCTTGCAGATTACCCGCACGACGCCCTTTCGGGTGATCACCTTACAATTCTCGCAGCGCTTTTTTACCGATGCCTGTACTTTCATTGTCGTGTTCTATTATTCTCCTCCGTTTCAGGGAGGCTTGGGGTGGTTGGCTATTTATAGCGGTACGTGATACGCCCCTTGCTGAGGTCATACGGAGAAAGTTCGACGGTGACCCGATCCCCTTGCAGGATCTTGATATAGTTCATCCGCATCTTTCCGGAAACATGGGCGAGGATTTCGTGGCCGTTTTCGAGTTTCACGCGAAACGATGCATTAGGCAACGCCTCTTCGATCACGCCATCGACTTTAATCGCCCCCTGTTTGGCCATCTACTCCGTATTATCCCTCATTGCGCAACTCGAAATGACGGTACACCCTTGAAAATCGATTAAATTAATGGATTTCAGGCACCGGAATTCCGAGAGAAAACGCGAGGAAGCCAATTTTAGGCCATTTTGCTCGCGCTGCCCTTTTTAGCGCGGGCGAAGTAACCCCCGATAGCAAAGGAATGTTCCTGAACAGCCCGGAGAGGTACTATTCGAGGAGTTCTCCAGTCCTTCGATTCTATCGAAGTCTTTACTCGGAACCCCCGGAAAGTGCCTTCGAATCCGACGCTTTTGTTCTCTTCTCTTTTTTTAACCAAATAATCCCTCAACCCTGCCTTCGCTCGCTTGTTTCTTCCAGCGGTTCCGGCACGTTTCCGCGTGTCATCGCCAAAAGAAGCGATTGCGGTGCCTGCAACATCGACTTCAGCGCCGCACGTTCGCCACGCGAGAAAAACCCCGTGATAAACAAAAGCGCAATAACGAGCGCGAACAACGCGAGTTTTACAAGTACTTTTTCGCTGCCATGAAGATTCGGTCCGACCCAGAAATAATCGATTAGAAATGCAATAAGGACATACAGCGAGACTATTCCTACACGCCGCCAGTCATATTTGATAAAGTACACTTTCTGGGCTTGCCAATAGAGCGATGCGGCCATCGCCACGTATGCGAACAGCGTTGCGAGCGCGGCGCCCATAATTCCCATGACCGGTATGAGCAGGATATTCGTCACGATATTCACGGCGGCTCCGAGCCCGGTAACGAATGGCAGCACTTTATTGTGCTCCTGAATATAAATTCCCGCAATAAAATTGGTATACATTCCCTGAAAGATATACGCCCCAAGAACGACGGGAATAATATTGATCCCAATGCTATACTCTTTTCGAAGGATCGCGTGATGAATAAGCGGCAATCGTACCGTTAAAAATTCAGGAAGGAAGATCGCCAGGAGTAAAAATCCAACGCACGCCACGACCATGAAATAGGTAAAGACCCGCGAAAAAATCTGGCGCGCACGCGCATCGTCCGTACGAGCCTCGCGCAGGAAGAACGGCCGCCAGGCGTATTCGAACAAGCTCACAAAGACCATCATGATAATCCCCATCCGATAGTTTGCCTGATAGACCCCAAGGATCGCAAGCCCAAGAAACGCCTGCACGATCGGCCGGTCGATCACCTGCACCATCATGGAACTGAGATAGGCCGGGACATTCGTGAGCCCAAAGAGCATCAGCTTTCGCATGACGGGCTTTGAAATCGAAAACTCGAAGCGGCGCTTGACGGTCGGCACCAGCATAACAAGCATCGTGACCGAGGCGATAAGATTGGCAATAAAAATTCCCTCGACCCCCAGGTGCAAACCGAGAATGAGAATAAAATTCAGAATGAGGGTCATGACGATGCCCGTAAGCCGGATCACGCCGAACCACTTTGCACGCCGGTCGATCCTGAGTGCGGCGAACGGGATCACATTCAGGCTGTCGAGCAAAATAATGATCCCGCTCAAGCGAAGAATGAGAATAAGTCCTGGCAATAAGGGCGTAATATTCCGTTTCGGATCGTGGAAGACGGGCCACGCAAGCTGCGGAGCAAAAATGATAATGAGCGCGCTTAACAGGCCGCCGAACACCACCACAAAAAGGAACGGGCCGCTAAAAAGCTCGCGCTCTTCGCGATCGCTCCGTGTTTCCTGCTCGCCGCGCGAAGCATACCGAAAATAAGCCGCTTCGAGTCCCAGGGTATAAATAATTCCGAGGAAGCTCATGTAGGTGTACATCGAGGCCGAGACACCGTACATCGTCGGATCGAGGACATTAACGTAAAACGGAACGAGCAAAAAGTTGAGGAACCGCCCGATCACGGTGCTGGCACCGTAGATCAGCGTTTCCTTCGACAGGGCTTTGATCTGCTCTTTCATGGGGCCGATTCGAGGCTCATTTAATCGCCGAATGAATCGCGACAATTCCGGCCGTGCGCGTTTCCCATTTTACTTCGCGGAATCCGGCCTCTTCCATGATCGCCGCCAATCGTTCCAAATCCGGGAAGCGCCGTAATGAATCGGGCAGATACCGATAGGCCGACCGGTCGCCGGAAAATAAGCGCGCCACCCTTGGCAACAATAGGTCGAAATAAAAACGGTAGAGTTGCTTCATTGGAAACGCACGTGGTCGGGCAAGTTCCAGGTTTACAAACGCTCCGCCAGGCCGAAGCACACGGTGGATCTCCCGAAAGGCCGTGAGCAGGTCGGTAAAATTGCGCGTACCAAAGCCGATGGTCGCTCCATGGAAGGAGTTATCGGCAAACCGGAGCGCTTCGACATCGCCTTTTTCAATCGTGAGGCGTACACCGTTTCGGGCAGCCTTCTTTTTAAATAGTTCCAGCATCGGCTCTGCGAGATCCACTCCGGTGACATCTGCATTCGCTACCTGACGAAGCGCTTCGAAGGAAAGATCGCCCGTTCCGCAGGCGAGGTCCAGAATACACGGTCGCTCCGCCGGCACGCGAGGCGCCCAGCGTTCCTGCAACACCTGAATTGCCCTTCGACGCCAGGAGTAATCGAAACCGAGCGAAAGAAGATGATTGAAAAAATCGTAGCGACGAGCGATCTCGGAAAACATCCGCTCGACATAGTTCTTTTTTTCTTCGCGGGAGGTAAAATCGAAACTGCGGTCCGTAATCAACGATGTTTTCGGAATGCGCTAAAAAGCCGGATTTGTGGGTCTTCGTTCCTTTTCGGAAGGCGCGAACACACTCGAACTTCAACCTTTTTTCATCGGCGTGAGCCTCAGCTTTCGCTCTCGGGTCAGAGTTGCAACGGGAATGGACGCCTTCGCCGGTTGCACCAATTCCCGCACTGCCTGGACCAACTTTTGTGCCGAGGCTTCCCAGTTCTGCTCGATGTAAATCAATTGAGTTCCCTTTTTTCGGCTTTCTTCCACCCACTTCATAAGGATCCGCATTTCATCGATCTCCGGTTTGCCGGCGGTCGGTGGAATGGAAGAGGTCGCACCGTAATAATGGCGAAGTTGCCGCTCGGTCCAGGCGGGAAGGGCCTGCAGGTATTCTTGGTTGAGTATCACCTGTTTGACCAAGCGCCCGAAGCGGACGAACAAAACTTCGCAGGAGCTCACGCCACTTCGGTCCGTCTCCAGCGGGTTCAGCACAATAAAATCATTCCCACTGATACTGGCGTCCTCGCGATCGCCGGATCCAAGCACGCGACGAAGCTCCAACCACCGAAACTTATAGAAATTGGCGGTCTCGAATTCAAGCCGGTCCGCTGCGGTGCGCATAAGTTGTTCGACGTGCGCTAAAATCCCATCGTCGCCTGCCGCGAGAAACTCTTGCAGGCGTACCACTTCCTCCCGATACTCACTTTTTGTTTGCAGCAAAGCGCAAGGCCCTCCGCAACGTTTGATCTCATAATACAGACACGGCTTTTCTTCCGCACCAACTCGAAATTTATCGCCGCATTCCCTCAGTTTAAAGGCCCGATTCAGGATTTCGATGAGCGCTTCCGCCGCCTCCCGGGATTTAAAGGGGCCGAAGTATTCGGCGCCATCTTCCGCCGGTTCGCGACTAAAGGTCAGTTCCGGAAAATCGTTCTGCACGTCGAGCCGAAGAAAACTTTGCGGGCGATACCAGCGCTCCATGGCATTGAACCGGGGGCGATACTCCTTGATCTTTCGGCTTTCGAGGAGCAGCGCCGAAAGCTCGCTCCCCGTCTCTTCATACGAAATATCGCGAACGGTCTTCATGAGCGTCGCTAATTTTGTCCCCTGGGTATGCGATTCGCTAAAATAGCTCCCAACGCGACTCTTAAGGTTTTTGGCCTTGCCGACGTACAGCACTTCACCATACGTTCCCTTCATCGTGTAAACCCCGGCACGCTCTGGGAACTCTCGCACGATCTCGCGGAGAGACTTCTGACGCCGGGTCGTGCGGCGCGCATAATTGGGGCGCGTATATTGCAGCCGAAGGAACGCGTCGAGGGTATCGATCTCGAGCGAGCCCGCCATTTCCAGAAAACGAAGGAGGACCTGCGCCGTCGCTTCGGCATCGTTTAAAGCGCGGTGCTGCCGGACGTTCCGAATACCAAAATAGGCCTGGACGCTTGCCAGCGATTTGCTTCGCAACTGCGGGAGCAGCCGTCGCGCAAGGCGGCAGGTGCAGACGAGACCACATTCCCCCGGATCAAAAGGATCGCCTGTACTATGGAACGAATGCGAAAGAAAGCCGTGATCGAAGCGGACATTATGCCCCGAAAGTACGGCACCGGAAGTTTTTGAAAAAAAATCTTTGACCGTCGTCGCGATCTCCCCAAACTTTGGCTGGCCATACACCATAGCGTTCGTAATGCCGGTGTGACGCGTAATGAACGGTGGAATATATTGCTCCGGATTCAGCAGCGTTTGGAATGTTTCGGCGACCCGCCATCCGCCGGCAGGAGCGGGTAATAATTGCACCAGTGCAATTTCCGTCATCCGATGATGCGCCGCGGAAAGACCCGTGGTCTCAACATCGACGACGACAAACGATGCGTTATGGAGTTCCACGGCGGCCTCCTGGATGGTCCGATGCGGCTGCCGATTCCGTTTTCTTACGAAGAATGAACCGGACGCTGGGCGGATCGCTCATTAGAAACGTCATTTCCCGTGGGACCTCGACCTCGGGAACGATAGCGCTTGCCGTATCGAACGTTATCGGATTATACATGACATGCGCATGGACGACGGACGGCACGAGTTTCGCCAGTTGGTCCACGCCGCCACGGACCGTCACCGCGATCGATCCCGGAATGAGTACCAACTCGAATTGCGGGGGCAGCGCCTCGACCACAATCGGAATATTCGCAATTTTTCGTTCCCCCAGTGCTTCGACATCGACCCGCACGTCGATTTTTGGGGGATTGGGAACAGAAACAAAATTGGCAAGGGAATCTGTCAGAGGTACTACCCGCTCCACGTCTTCCCGTGCATTTCGGACACTAATACGCTGGGTGGGCATCGACCGAAGGGAGTCGAGCACGCTCGCAGCGCCTACAATCGTGATCTCGCGAGGGCTGAGATCCGGTGGATTAACGATCATGTATCCGCGCGCGGGCTCGATATCGAGTTCCGGCACGATCGGGACCCGTTTTTCGACCGCTTTGCCAAAATCGAGCAGGAGCGAGTCCGGATCGACTTTCATCACATGGACTTCACTTGGAAGCGACGCGGAGTTTGCCAATTCGTCGCTATGGATAACCAGCCGCTCACCCGCAGGAACCACTCGATCGGTAAGATCGAATCGAAAATCGGCGTTCTTTGTGAAGTTCATCAGAAGGATTTGCCATCCTGCACCGCGCACGCGTGTATGCAATCGTTCCGGCAATCCCGAAGCCAGCGCATAACCTTTTGGCGGGGTCAGTTTGATCGGTAGATCGACGTCCGTTTCATTCAGGGCCGAAAGCCGAACATACGCCCACAACAGCACAGAAAAAATCAGTGCTCCTAAAAAGACGAGGATCGAACGTGCGAGCGTCAATCGGCAATAAAAAGAGATGAAAAATGAAGGGCGAAGTTTATCTCGAAGGGTTTAGTCTTCATCGAACCCTTTATCTCCTGCAACTTTACGAAACACTTCATCGATGATACCAAACCCAAACCCGCGGCCGGCAAGAAAAGTGTAGAGCTTTTGTTTTTGCTTTTTCGGATCGTGTTCTGATTTTATAATCCGTGACCACCGTTTTTCGGCGGCTCGTAACGCACGGACGTCATCACTCTCCACCTCATTGAGTCTCGCGATGGTCTCTTCGATCACATTTTTCGGAACGCCTTTTTGTGCAAGACCGATCGCAAGTTGTCGCGAAGAGACCGGCCTCCGGACGAGGTTATCATTCACGAATGCCTGGGACCACGCGGCATCGTCAATCAGCCTCTGATCTTTCAGGAATTCGATAATCCCCAGAATAATGGGCGGTGGAATATCTTCTTTTTCCAGACGCTCTCGAATTTCCTTTTCGCTCCGGGCGCGATAATTCAGATAGGAAAGCGCGATCCGTTTGGCACTTATAAAATAGTCGAAGTCCGAGAGTTTTTCGAATAATTCCTTGTCAATGTAATCGCCCTTGCGCAAACGGAATTGTTCTACAGTCTCATCGCAGACGCCAAAGGCGAACTCTTCATTCAGAAAAATGGAGGCGCGGCGAGCATCCTTTTTTTGCCGGACGATCGAGGAAATCCTGCCTTCCATGCTCAGTCTCGCTGAATGCTCGGAGTCATCGCTTGCAACATATCGTGAGCGTCGTACACATTCGCTTTATTTTTCGGGGCTTGTCCATGGAGCATTCGAATTGTTTTCGTCATGGTTAAGTCCCGGTGGCGGCGTTCATGCATCGTTGCGGTTTGCGTGTGGACGACGACAAAATAATCGAAGCCACTTCCGACCGTGAGTTCTGCCGCACGGTACAGTGTGTATTGTTCTACAGTTTGCGGTGCCGTCTCATAATTCCCGGAAAAGGTCACTTCGTAGGAGACCGAGTCGATACGCACTTCACTATACCCAAAATGCCCGAGACCCGGTTCGGGATCGGCGACATATCGCGTGGGACTCGAGCATGCGGCGAGAAACAGAAGGCCGGCTGTGAACCCTATCGAAATTTTATTTTTCATGATGCCGTATATCGAAACGATACCATCGCAAGCCGTCCGATCGTTATCGATCGATCGTCGGACCCATGACCTGGATCATGGACTTCGCATCGTAAGCTTCGAGGTTATCCGCTGGCCGCTCCCCTTTGAACATACGCACGGTCTTCGTCACGGTGTGCGAAGTGGTCGTGGTTGTCATCGTCTGATAGTTCGTCGTGGTCACCGCAACGGGAACCCATTGTCCGGTTTGCGGATCGATGGTATGTTGAATTTCGGTGTTATTGCCGGTGGGCATAGCAGTCGTCGTCGAATTATGAGCTTCATTGTGCTGGGCGTCAACGACCACAAAATAATCGAAGCCGTGCTCGACCGTAAGTTCGGCTGCCCTATAAAGCGCGTATCGATCGACGACATCTGCTGCCGTAGCAGCGTTGCCGCTGAAAGTCACCTGATACGTGCTCGAATCGAGCGGCGTCTCCCGATACCCCTGCTGGCCCCACGAAGAATACGGTGCATACTTCGATGGGGACCAGAGGCCACATCCTGCGATGAACAGACCGAAAACAATCAACACGGCACATTTTTTCATTGTGCTTCCTCCGCAATATTGTATGACTTCTCGCTATTGTAAGGCTTACTTCTTTCGCTTCTCCTCGATCACCCCACCCGCCGCGACGGCGCCATTCGTCATCGGATTCGCATCGATCGAAATTCCAAGCTTTGCACGGACAGCGGTTTCAACTTTCGCAAATGCCGTAGGGTTTTCTTTGAGATAGGCCTTGACCGAATCGCGGCCCTGGCCGATCCGCTCGCCTTCGAAGGAGAACCACGAGCCCGACTTTTGAATAATATCGTTCTCGATGCCGACGTCGATCATATCGCCCATACGCGAAATACCTTCGTTATAAAGGACGTCGAACTCAACTTCGCGGAAGGGAGGGGCAAGCTTATTTTTCACCACCTTCACACGCACGCGGTTCCCAATGATCTCTTGCCCCTCTTTGATCACGTCGCGCCGTCGGATGTCGAGGCGGACCGAAGCATAAAACTTAAGCGCATTGCCGCCCGTCGTGGTTTCGGGGTTCCCATAGAGAACGCCGATCTTCGAACGGAGTTGATTCGTAAAAATGACCGTCGTTCCCGATTTCCCGATGACTGCCGTAACCTTGCGCATGGCCTGCGACATGAGGCGCGCATGGGAACCCATTTGTGCATCGCCCATTTCGCCTTCGATCTCCGCCCGGGGCGTCAGCGCTGCGACGGAGTCGACGACGATCACATCTAAGGCGGCGCTGCGCACCAGTTGTTCGAGAATATCGAGCGCTTGCTCGCCGAACTCCGGCTGTGAAAGGATCAGTTCATCGGCATTCACGCCGAGCCGTTTCGAATAGCTTACGTCGAGCGCGTGCTCCGCGTCGATGAAGGCCGCATTGCCGCCGCGTTTCTGTGCTTCGGCGATAATGTGGAGGCAGAGCGTTGTTTTACCGGACGATTCCGGACCGAAAATTTCGATAATGCGGCCGCGCGGGACACCGCCGATGCCGATCGCGGCATCGACCGAAAGCGATCCGGTCGGAATGACATCCACTTTCACATGCGGCTGATCGCCGAGCCGCATGACCGAGCCCTTGCCATGGTTCTTTTCGATCGCGTCCATCGCGATCGCCAATGCTTTTTTTCGCGCCTCTTTTACTGCGAGATCTGCCGTCATAGTATGCTTGCTTTCCGATTTTTATTGTTACGATCGTAGTGGTTGAACTGACCACGTTCGAAGTCCAACACAGAAAACGAACGAACAAAATCCCACTTCCAATTGGTGCCCGAAGTGGCACGGGAAAATCATGCTCCGATGGCAAAATAAGAAGCGAAAAATTTATCCGGGCCCCAGAATTTTTGCTAATTTATAATACGATGCGACTTTTCGCCGATGAATGTCTCTTATCCCGTATCCGAACGGCGGTGACCGGTCATCCTTACTTCGGAATCTGGGGCCGTTGGGCTCTATAACACAGCATGACAGTACACGCGGCGGGCGAAGCAGCTCGCATCACAGGCGATAAGCAGGAGCGGTTCATGACGTGCCTTACGCCATGTCTCGCGAGGCTTTCGCGCTATTGCCATGCGATCGCAAAGGATGGGAATGATCGTTCCTCTCGGGAACACGGTCGCGATCTTTTATCGGACGCGATCCTCGCGGCGTACGAACATTTTGACGAACTCCGTTCGCCGGAAGCCTTCACCAGCTATATCTTCACGACGGCACGCCGGATCTACTGGCGCTCGCAGCGAAGAAAAAAATTCTGGGCCGCCTTCGGGACCGAAACGAACGAGATCGCCGATGAACGGACGCCATCGCCGGAGACGGTCCTCGATCTCGATGTGCTGGACGCAGCGCTCAAAAAGCTGCCGGACAAGCAGCGCGAGGCCGTGATCCTCTTCGAGATCTCGGAGCTTTCTCTAAAAGAGATCCGGGACATTCAGGGAGGGTCGCTTTCCGGAGTGAAATCGCGGATCGTTCGCGGACGTGAGCGGCTTGCGGAGTTGCTGGGCGAGCGAGCACAGCAACAGAGCGCTTCGATAGCCTCTACACCGCTCTCCGCGAGACCACGCGAAACATCCTTTGAACGAACGCAGGTCGCTTACCTTATGAAGGAGAACCTATGAAGCACGAACTTCAACATTCGGAACAATTAGAACGATACTTCGCGGCCCGCCGTGAAGAAGCGCCCCTTGTTTCGACTGGGGAAATCGAGAAGCTCCTTGCGCGTCATGACATGCTGCAAACAACCACACGCACCGTTCCAAAAAAAGGTAACTTTTTCACCCGCAGGAGAACCATCATGACACTCAGCTCCATCGCAGCACTTGCCGTAGTTTCTTACGTCGCATTTCTTACTACCGGCACCGCTCCGCAAAATGCCGTTAAGCCATTAAAAACTCAAAAGGAGTCTTTCGTACCTCGAACGACCCCGGACGACTCGACTACTCAATCAACGATCATTACCAAAAAGACTGCACGTGCTTCGTTCAAGCCGGGCGACACCCGCGGCCCCTGGAGTGCGCCCGGCGACCAGATCTACGCCGACCTTACGCCGCAGGAATTGGCACAGCTGGGGATCGCTGTAAGGAACGACACCATCTTCACCTATAAATTCGATGAGAAGGGGCATATCCTTGCGATGCCATTAACCCGACGGTCGATTTCGAGCGGCGATATTGTAAGCACGCTTCCTTCAGCAGTCCATGCACATCATTTTTACCCCGTGCTTATGACCTTTAGCAATGGACATGGCGCCGCCTATCATATCGAGCATGACGGGCATGTGGAAATAGGATATTTTATGAAAGACGAAGAGAAGGTCTTTCGAGAGTGGCTTCAAAAGCCTGCCACACCAGGGTACGCCGCACTTGGGTTTTTAAAACTGTTCAGGAACGATTCAAATGGAGTCCGAACGGACATCGTTACACTCGTGATTGGAAAAGACCTTCCTCAGCCTGCGCTCATTCCCTTTCAGCCGGCGCACATCGAAGGATATTCTGATAGCGTGAATCAGTTATTAACGAAGCTCGCTCATTATTATGATGGCATGGCTCCAAACCCGCACCTTTCGTTACCGGCGACGCTCATGGTCAAGGTCGATACGGAAACCGCACAAGACCTGCTCCATCAGATGGACGAAGAGCAGAATACCGAGGGCATGAAGAGAATACACTCGATCATGGACCACCTCAATGACTTGGTTCCCGTCATCGTCCGTATGAAACCCGGCTCGGGTGCTCCGGATAGTTCCGACTTCATCTTTTGGTATGAGCCGAGCGATGAACTATTCCAGGCGTTACCGCAAGCACAGGCCTCCGCTTTCCGGGAAAAACTAGCCGAGCCGCCACATTGCCTAACCGCCCCGAACGGCGTATTAACAAGCGCCGAAATCACATACTGCGTCGATCGTCCTCAAACCGTTCGTATTACGATCCATGATCTTACTGGAAAGCAGCGAATTTATCGGGACGAAAAAGCAGTAGCCGGTGACAATGTCTCAACATTTTCCACTGAAGAACTTCCATCGGGAATGTATCTGGTTACGGTTCGCGACGCGGACGGGAATGAACGTACCCGTCGTATTTGGGTGGAAAATGCGAATCCTAAAAACCCACTTTGGCTGATGGACGTCCCGTCCGATTCTCAACATTCAGTTGTTCAATACACTACCTTTGACGATGATTCAGAGATCGGAAGAGGTATCCTGAATCTCACCCATCTTGAACTTTCCATGCAAGCACTTGCAACACTTGGAATTAAAAATGAGGACTCGGCTGCGTCGTTTTTCAGAGCGATGATACGACCGGGCGATGTCGAAGAGATGACCATCTCGCGGAACGATGGGGTTCACATGAAGTTTGTAAAACAAAACTCGGTCAATGGATTCACCACCCCGCACTTCCAACCACTATGCGTGACCGATGGAATAGGACGAAAACGAGTGTATAATAACGATTCGATTTTTATTCCTTCCCTTGAAAACAGCACTATTCATCTTCAACACATTCGAAGTATTGACAGCCAGTTAGAAAAAATCGATCAATTAATTCCCATTCTTCTCCGAACCGATCATTCGAACGACTCCGTGGGTTCCCGCGATCTCATTTTCTGGTACAAGCCGACGCCGGAATTCCTGGCTGCATTGCCCGATTCGGTGCGAGCCGTGGTCGAACAAATGATAAATAGCACTTCAAACCGTCCAGCTTCGGTCGCGGAGGTGCACGGTGCGATCGAGGAGGCTCAAGTGTACCCGAATCCTTCTCCCGGACGTTTTTCGCTCCGGCTTCACACCAGCGAGGTGCGCGAGCTAACGATTACCCTCCGAAATCTCCTCGGCCAGCAAGCTGCACCGCCCGTCCAAGCCCGTTTCGATGGAATAAGCGAAGAACCGCTCGATTTTAGTTCCGTCGCCGAGGGTGTCTATCTTTTGGATATTACATCGGACGCGGGCGAGCGATATATCCAGCGGGTCGTTATTGCCCGCTGACCAAAACAAAGCGCTTAAGACGCATCTCCCGAATTTAAAAACAGAACACCCCGCCATGCTGGCGGGGTGTCACAGTACTACTTGTACGATTGAGCCCGTAGGCTTATCGCTCACGTTCCAGGTGTGCACGAAGTTCGCCACGCGTGCCCCAGTGTCCCGCAATGTAATCATAATGATCACCACGCTGAATGTATTCCGGCGGAATCCAAACCACGTTCTGCGAGGGGCGGTATTGCCAGGAACCCGGTACCCAAACGTAATCATTCGTCAGGGCGTCGAAACGGTAATAACCTGGTACCCAGGACATATTCGGTGCAGGAGCCGGCGCTACGGTTTCTACCCGCAATGACGGAGGACCGAAATGCACGCGTAGATGGACCTGAGAATACGCCGGCGCTGTGAAAGCAAGCATGGCTCCTATCGCCAGCGTTGCAAGAAGTTTACGCATAGTAATACCCTCTTTTCTAAAGTCCTATTTGCTAAATAGAACGGAGTAGTACGGTGCAAGAAACCTGCCCGAGTATAAATTCTTATTTCTCAGAAAAAGAAAAACCAAACCTCATTACTCCGATTTCATAAATCGGACGATCGAAGAGACTAAATCGTCAGAAACTGGCAGGGACGGATCCGTGTAGGTCTTCGAATTTTCCGCACGGTCCTCGCTCGGAACAATGCGAAAAATATGATTCATGTTTGGAATGAAGATAAGCGTTGCTTTCGGATCGGCAACGGCAAGCAAACGGGCTTCATTCGTATCGACCTGCATATCATTCGTTCCCTGGAGCAGAAGAACGGGAATGCGAAGCTTCGCGATTTCCGTCTGCGGATTGTATTGCAGCCAGGACTTCATGTATGGCTGGACGGATGCCCGGAACAGGGAACGCAATTTCCCCGGCACATACCGGACGCTGTCGCCCGCGACCAGAGAATCGATAATCCGATACGCCGTGTCACGCCGAGGCTCGGGCATCGGCGCCATCTGGTGCTTCAGCACGACATCGATGCGGTTTCCGAGGCCGGCAATGGAAACGTATTTATCCGCCTCTTGCGCGGCCACCATTCCGACGAGCGATCCTTCACTATGACCGATCACCACCACTTGCGTAAAACGGCCAGAACGTTTCAGCGTATCCACCCAGGCGCGGGCATCGTCGATATAGGTCGTAAAGCGCAATTCCGACTCGGTGGACATTGCGGCGCGGCTTCCACCGACACCCCGCTTATCGAATCGAAGCGTCGCAATATCTGCGGCGGCAAGCCGATGCGCAAGGATCTTATAGCAATCGCAGTAGACGCCTAAAATATTGTTCCCGTCTCGATCGGTGGGGCCGGACCCGGCAACGATCAGTGCGACGGGAACCCTCGTCCCATGCGCCGGAAGGCACAGCGTTCCAGATATCGTTCCGGTCGGCGTCCGAAGGAGGAAGGGCTGCTCCGTGTAGAGCGTCGAATCGACCGCCTGGGCACGGCAGCCGGTCGAGCAGAGCGCAAGCGCATAGATTGCTATAAAAAGCCACCGGCTCATTGGGTCACACCCAGCCGCTTACGCATCCGTTTTAAGAGCGCATCGTAGGTCCCTTTCATTTCGGGATGCGCCCATGCATCGGCCTGAAGTTCACGCAACGTCTCGGCATTTCCGATATCGGCAAGCCGATTTGCCGCGGTGGCGCGAATTTCAGGATCGCCATTGTTCTTCTCGACATTCCACAGCGTGCGATAGACGAGTCCTGAATCGACCGAAACAAAGGTACTGATCGATCCTAAGAGGCCGTTTCTCGTCCACTTGGGAATGTTATGCTGATTTAAGAGCGCGATCTGTTCCTCGAGCGACGCATGCGTTTTCGTGAGCTGAAAAATTCCGATCGCATTTTGCCGCATCCGGTCGCGGGGGGAACTTGTTTTAAGATATTTCAACGCATATTCATACGCAAGGTCCGGATTGTAGCTGCGAAGCGCATTGAGTGCTGTACCGACCACATTATAGCTCGAATCCGTTTCGATCGTGTGGACCAGCACGGGCTCGACTGTCGCTTTGGGATAACGCAGTTGAACAAATAATTCTACGGCTTGCGCGCGAACGTCCGGTTTCGGATCGTGCTCGACCCGATCGACCAAAAGGTCGAGGATCGAATGCGTAGGATCGCCCCAATAGCCTAAGGTAAAGAGCGCATGCTCCCGAACCGCCCAGAACGGATCGGTGGACGCAGTCTGCTTTAAAGCAGCGAACGCCGCATCCGAATGACCCATGGAATCCGGGTGCATGGCAAGCGCCGCCCGCGAACGCTCGATCGCTTCTTTTGCGTGGGTTAGCTGATAGACCCATTCCTCGGGCGGTTTATGAATGTAAACTTCTTTAATGATCGAATTGCCCTTGTCGAAAATGACCATCGAAGGTTTTTCGGGCGACGGGATCGAAAAGGTTTGGGTCGAATCCTCATCGAGAATGGTCGTGACGTGGGTTTCCCCGTTAGGAAATGTTAGTTCCACGTCGATCGGCATCTTAAACGTCCCGGTCAGCGAGTCCCGGACTTGCGTTTGGATAATGCTCATGCGGACGGATTTGGCAGCATCGTCATAGTGATAACTGACATCATAGACGGGGTGTCCGCTCTTGAGGAGCCATTCGTCGAAGAACCACTCTAAATTTTGCCCGGTCGCTTCTTCGATCGCAATTTTAAGATCGTGGTGGTCCACGGGCTGGTACTGGTGGACTTCGAGATAATGATGGATCGAATGCCACCATCCGGTATCGCCAAGCACGTGGCGCATCATATTCAGCGTTGCGGCGCCTCGAGAATAGGTGTTCGCGGTGTAACCATTGGTCGCAATGATCGGCTTTTTACCCTGAGATCTTTCTGTTTCGAGGCCGGCATTCTGATCGCCCTGCATTTCCTCGCCAAATTCGTCCTGCCCATCGTGATACTGCCGGTACATCGCTTCGAAGTAGGTGGCAAAGGACTCGTTCAGCCACATTTCGATCCAGGAGCGGCAGGTCACGAGATCGCCAAACCACTGGTGCGCGAGTTCGTGCGCAATGAGGCCCTCGCTCGAAAAGTCGATGCCGGAACGTTTATCGAACAGCACATAATCGTTCAGCGTCGTCGCCGAAACGTTCTCCATGCCGCCATACATGAAGTCGGCAATAGCGATCTGCGCATATTTCTCCCACGCATATGGGAACCCTGTGCGAGTGGAATAGAACTCGAGCATGTCCGGCGTTAGTCCGAAAATCCGGTGCGCGTCTTTGCTCCAGCCTGGGTATACCCAATATTCGACATTCTTGCCGCGCCACGTATCGGTCGGCGTTTCATAGTGCCCCACCCCGAGCATGATAAGGTACGTGGAATAGGGATGCGATTCGTTCCAATGCCAGGTTACTGTTCCATCCTTATTCTTTTCTTTTCCCATGAGGCGTCCGTTCGAGAGCGCCTGCTGGTCGGCTCGGACCGTGACATACATGTCCGTCGTGGTCTTATCGTTGGGATAATCGTAGGTCGGCAGCCAATTCCGGTTTTCCTCGCCTTCCCCTTGCGTCCAGATTTGCTGAGGGCGTTCGGTATAAAACGTGTCGGGTTCGATGAACCACATTCCTTTTTTCGGCTGCGCCCAATATTCGATCCCAATGGTGAACGGTACGTTATTGGGATGAACGCGGTCCAGCGTAATGTGCAGTTTCGCGGAATCGCTCGTATTGTAGGTGAGCGGAAGCTTTTTACCGCGCTCCTCGAGCCAAACGTGCTGGACGTTCAAATTCAGGGCATCGAAGACGATCTCCGTCACCGGATCTTTTTGCGGAAGAATAGCGAGTGTCGTCAGCACCGTTCCCATCACCTTCTTCGCTGGCTCATCGAAGGAGATGTGCATTTCGATATGCTGAAGATCCGTCGTATGGGTTCGAGCCTGCTCCTGGTAGTCCCAGCCAAAGCCCTGCGCACGAAGCGAAGCAGAGAACGAAAGAACGATAATGACAAGCGAAAGACGATAAAAAGCAGTCATAATAGCCCTGAAAATGAACACGGGTGTACAAATTTACGAAAAATGCAAGGGCCGTGAATCATTACGATTCACGGCCCTTCCGAGGTAGAGAGGAATTGTGTCTAAAAACGTCTCTGCACTGGCGCCAGAAGCTATCAGAGATGATATGAGGAGCGATCGCCGGCGATGCCCGTAGCGATCACCGATGATGCCAGCGGCGATCGGCATCCCCCGCAGCTCTGAGATCGGCAACCTGTTTTGCGGTAAGGATCGTCTGAAGCTGCGCCTCGAACTCCGCCAGACGGCCCCCCGGAGTGAGTGTGGTGTCCGCATCGACGGAGGCCTGTATATTTTCAATGAGCGTGATCTGGTTCGTGCTCAAAGTATCTCCGGCTCGAGCAAGCACCGATTCGAGGTGAGCGAGTGTCAGGCTATCGCGCTGTGCCGGAGTAAGCTGGACTCGTCCCGTATCGTCCGCATCGTGATCGTTACGATAGCCGCGACGGCGGAACGCCGGCCCGTGCCCGAATCGATTATCGGACCCGATCGGTGGAGTCAGCGATTGCAGTTCCGCGAATTGAGCCGGGGTCAGAATGGCGGCAACGCCCGTATAAAGTTCCGTTTGGTAGTCCAGTCGTAAGGCGCGAATGGAATCGAGATTAAGCGTTCCCGCGGTACGCAACGAGTCGAGTTGTGCCTGAAACTTGAGTCGCAACGAGTCTTGCAGGTTTTGGAGTGCCGTGACCTGGGTATCGGTCAGCCCGAGTTTCTGCTGCAAATATGGAACGGGGAAGCAAAATGGAAATGGTGTTGCCGAGGTATCGCCCAATGCCTCGGTACCGAAAAATGCGCTGGCCGAATAATCTGCTGGCGTGATCGTCGTCGAAGGGGCAGCATTAGGATTCGAACAACTATTTAAGGCGAGCGGCAGAAAGGCGAAGAGTGCAAAAAGTGCGAGCGAATACCTTCCGATGAGTCGTTTCATTTCAGACCTCGAATAAAAAAGTGAATAAAGTTTTAGTTACGGACCAGGCCCATTGCTGAACACAGGCTGGCGGTGAACGGACCAGGCACCAGAGGATCTCACGCTGCCGGGCGGACCATCGACCTCAGAAATATAACGCCGAAATGCTCCCGGCGTAACACGGTCCCGGAAAAATTCCGATTAATAGTGCTTCATCGCAACCCGCAATCGATCGAACTAAGCGGCAATCGATCAAAAATTTATTGCTTTCGTGCTTCGTGCCATACCGATAAAAATACCAATACCATCTCCCTGAATATTCCACCTGGGATTGGCGCCACCGGAAGCGAAAATATCGTTGCCCTGTGAGCGGTCGTACGAAATGGCAAAATCGTAAAATGGGCGATCGAATGTATAGAGCACGGCGTCATAATATTCGTTTGCGGGATCGTAATTGACGTCGTTGGTATACTGCACCCACAACTCCCCGTCGGTCCCGGCATCTTCGGACCGTTCGGCTTGCCAATATTGTACGGGCTGGAACATCCACGCGGTATCCCAAATCGTGTCTCCAATGAAAATTGCGGAATCCCCCTTATACACGACCGAGTCATGCCAGGTAAGCTGCCTGGATTTCATCGCATAGGAGGCCAGGAAACTAAGATTGGCAGGAGGATGGACTCCGAGCGCCGCCGTTACATAATAATTCCCATACTCGCCGATCGAATAATTCAGGAGTTGCACGCTATCGATCGGGACCGCGAACGGGACCGTCGTTGTGGCAAACGCGTGCAGTCCATGCCATTGGACGTCAAGGGCGTAACGCTGGCCGCTCACTGCGACCAGCGAGTCCTTCGGACTATACAAAGGGGTGAAACCATACGACGAATTGAAATAGAGCGGGACCGTTATTCCGTTCGTCGAGATCGTCGCCTGAACGTCGGAAATAATCGTATCGCTGTTCGAAGAAGTAAGCGGGAGCATATGGGAAATTTTTACGGCGATCGGTTTCCCGGCCTCGAGTGTCGCGTTGATCACGAGTTCGTCTTTATACGGCAAATCGGAAGAATCGACGATCTGCTCACAGCCCGAACACGCAAGCACGCCAAGGAAAAGACAGGCTCGTAATTTCATGTTAAAACTTGCAGCTTAATCCAAACGTCGGAATAATGGGAAACAAAGTGATCCGATGCACCTGATACGGCCCCAGCGTATAGTTTCCCTGGGAGTCGATGATCTCGCCCCGTTCGACGAACTGGCCGAATGTATTCAAATGGTTGTACGCATTATAAATATTGATCGACACCTCCCATGGCAGCCGGAACCATGAAAACGAATGCGAAAAATTGAGATCGAGTTTATGGAATGCCGGCAGCCGATAGGCGTTTCGATCGGTATATTCGAGTTGGTCGTCGGAATAGGAATATCCATTTTGTCCCTGCGGAGGCGGGCTGAGCGAGAACTGCCCGGTCGGCATCGTATACGCCTGTCCGGTGGCATACGTCCAGGTGGCACCAAGTTCCCACGTCTCGCCCAGTCGGTAGGTCAGGACCGCCTGAATATCGTGCCGCTCGTCATACCGAGGATAAAACGGCTGGCCATTATTAAGCTCCGGAAACGTTTCGATCACCCACGAAAGGGTATACCCGAGCCAGCCGGTAAAATTACCGACTTGTTTATTGAGAAAAAATTCGATCCCGTAGGCCTTCCCGGTCCCGCTGGTAAATGACGATTCGAGCGGCACATTGAGCGAGAACGAGGCGGTGTCTTTATACTCATAGAGGTTCCACATCGACTTATAATACGCCTCGACCGAAAAGAAATACTGGTTATCGAACAGGTGCGTCTGCATCCCCACCACCCCCTGAACGGCTTCTTCCGGCTTGACGGTTGCCGTCGATGGGAACCACACGTCGGTCGGCAGCGCGATGTCGTTGCGCGTGATGAGATGTAAGAACTGGTTACCGACCGAGAATGCGGTCGTAAGCTGGACGTCCTCCGTTACATTATAGGCGAACGCCAGCCGGGGCTCCACGCGAAAGTACCCGCCGTCCTGAAAATAATACAATCGGGTTCCCAGATTACTCGAAAGCTGCGGCGAAATCTTCCATTCGTCCTGCCCGTAGATCGCGGCATCGATCGAACGAAAGATCGTGGGACTTTCGTCGATCGTTGCAAACTGTGCGATGTTCGCGGAAGCATCGGCTCGGAACCGATGATTGGTCGCTTCGAAGCCGAATTTAAACGTATTGGCATCGTTCGGAAAATATTGTGCTTCTCCGCGCACCATATAATCGGTCACGCCCGACACCGACTTGAAATTATTATTGCTGGCTGCATCCGCATGCGTATCTTCGAAATCGGTGCTCGAAACGTAATTCGTATAGATCGCACTGAAATTCGTAAAGAGCGAAGGCGAAACAATGTGCGACCACCGAATATTGGCGGTCGCATTGCCCCAGAAAATATTGGCGGTATTCGAGTCGGTGGAAGCCGGAATGCCGAACACATCGCGCCCGAAATAGCCGCTGAGGAACAGACGGTCGTTCTCGCCAAGTTTGAAATTGACTTTGCCGTTCAAATCGTAAAAATAGTAATCGGGCGTGATATTGTTGGTATCCTTCGGGGCAAGGGCAAGCAGCAGATCGAGATACATCCGGCGTCCGGAGATCATGAAGGTCGAATTGTCCGACAGCGGTCCTTCGAGCGTCAGCCGCGAATCGATCATGCTGATTCCCGCCGTTCCTTCGATCTTTTCTTTCGTTCCCTCCTTCATCGTCAGGTCGAGAACGCTCGAGAGGCGCCCGCCATATTCCGCCGGGAACGCGCCTTTCACGAGGTGAATATCCTGGATCGCATCGGAGTTGAACGTGCTCATAAACCCCGCAAGGTGCGTTGGATTATAGACGATGACGCCATCGAGCAACGTAAGATTTTGGTCCGGGGAACCGCCTCGCACATAGAGCCCGCTCGAAATTTCACTCGACGATTTAATTCCTGGCAAGAGCTGCAGCGCGCGAAAAATATCGGTCTCGCCGCCCAGCGACGGCAGGTGTTGCAGCATTTCCGGTTTCACATCGACGGAGCTGATCGAACGCGTCGGGGCCGGGGTTCTTTCGCCCAACACCGTCACCTCCTTTTGCTCGGACTCCGGTGCGAGCGCGATATCGAGCCGGAGCGAGCGCTCGCCGATCGTGATCCGCTCGATTTCCGGCTTGTATCCAAGCGATCTTACGGCGAGCCAATAGTCGCCTGAGGGAATTTTTGCTAAGGAAAAAAATCCGAACTTATTGGTAAGGGCACCTCGAAATGGATGCCCGCTCAGAGTGCTGTCTTTAAAAAGCGTTGCCGCTGCCCCAATGATGATTTCGCCTGACGTTTTATCGGTGACAACCCCGGCGACGGAAATCCTTGCGACGGACTGCGATATCGCTTCCGAAGCGAAGGCCAGAAAAAAGAACAGAAAAAAGACCGCTTTCACAGACTCCTTCAAAGGCGATAATGTTCGCTTTAAGAACCGCCTTCCCACTTAAAAAAGTGGCCGCTAACTTGCAATGCGATGGGGAAAAATCATTCCATCGTCAATGCCTCGGAAACGAGCGCGTGTTGCTCCAATTCATGTACGGCGTAAAAACCGGTCGCGGGACTGGCGCTCGCGGCGCGGCCGACATAATGCACCGGAAGTTTAGAAAGGGCCTCAAGCCGAGGGCGGACGAACGTCCACGCGCCCATATTTTTCGGTTCCTCCTGCGCCCAGACGATCTCGCTCGCATTAGGAAATGCCGCAATCGTCCGTTTCAGTGCTTCGGCAGGGAACGGATACAGTTGTTCCACTCGGACAAGCGCGACCTGCGTATTTTCGCCGCGAGCGTCGAGGAGATCGTAGAAAACCTTCCCAGATGAGAACACGATGCGCCTGGTGCGTTGTGCGTCGGCGATGGAGTCTCCTATAACAGGTTGGAACCCACGGTGCGTGAAATCTTCCAACGAAGAGGACGCGGCATGAAGCCGGAGCAGGCTCTTGGGCGTCATCATGATAAGGGGGGTGGGATTGTTCTGTGTCACCTGGCGGCGCAGCAGGTGGAAGTATTGCGCCGGGGTGGTCGGGTTCGCGACCTGCAGATTATTCTCCGCACAGAGCTGCAGGAACCGTTCCAGGCGGCCGCTGGAGTGCTCGGGGCCCTGCCCTTCGTACCCATGCGGCAGCAGCAATACCAGGCGCGATCGTTGTCCCCATTTTTCTTCGCCGGCAGCAATGAACTGGTCGATCATCACCTGCGCACCGTTCGCAAAGTCCCCAAACTGAGCTTCCCACAGGACAAGATCATGTCCTGCAATAATGGAATACCCATATTCGAATCCCAGAACGCCGGCCTCGGAAAGGGAACTATCATAGACGTCGAATCTTCCCTTCGCGCCGTCCAAATGGGCCAGTGGTGCCCACGCTTCTCCGGTTTCAATATCGTACCGTACGGCGTGGCGCTGACTGAAGGTCCCACGCCCCGAGTCCTGTCCGCTGAGGCGCACATGCGTCCCTTCGATCACCAGCGACCCGAAAGCGATCGCCTCCCCGAAGGCCCAGTCGGCCGGAACCGTTCCCTCACCCATTTTGGTACGACGCGCGAGCTGGCTTACCATTTTAGGATTGAGATGAAAGCCGGCCGGAACGATGGTAATCTGGCGTGCGATCGACTCGATCCGGGCGCGGTCGATACCGGTCTCTACGATCTCGGAACCGTCTTTTTCCGGCCGTGGCAACGGCGGCGTTTCGGGCTTTGCCTGTTTCGCGGCCACGGCTTTCGCGCGAGCCATCGCTTCGGTGTATCGCCGTTTTCGCTCCTCGATCAAACGTTCGACTTCCTCCTGCGAAAGAACTCCTTCGCGTACGAGCTGATTGGCGTACAACTCGCGAACGCCGGGATGCCGCTTCACGCGAGAATACATGAGCGGCTGCGTGTACGAGGGCTCATCCGTCTCGTTATGTCCCAAACGGCGGAACCCGATCAAATCGATGACGACGTCTTTGTGGAATGTTTTTCGGTACTCGAGCGCGAGCAAAAGCATTCGGTACGCCGCGTCGGGGTCGTCCCCATTGATATGAAAGATCGGCGACTGGGTCAGTCGCGCAACGTCCGTCGAATACACGGTCGAGCGTCCGAATTCGGGGCTGGTCGTAAATCCGATCTGATTATTGACGACAATATGGACGGTCCCGCCAACCCGATAGCCGTGGAGATTGGAAAGATTGAGCGTTTCCATGACGATCCCCTGGCCCGCAAAGGCCGCATCGCCATGGACGAGTACGGGAAGGATCTTTTGCCAGCGTTCTTCCCGCGGCACGCCGTTGGAACCTAATTCATCCTGTTTTGCCCGCACCATGCCTTCGATCACCGGATCGACAGACTCGAGATGGCTCGGATTATTGGCGAGCGTAAGAGGGACCGTTTTGCCCTGCGTCTCCCGCGTGCCCTGAGCGCCCTGATGATACTTCACATCGCCTTCATCGGCAGGGAAATTCGGATGGACGGAACCTTCGAAGGCCGTAAAAATGCGCTCGCAAAAATGGCCGAGGACGTTTGCGATCACGTTCAGGCGGCCACGGTGCGTCATGCCGAAGACGATCTCGTCCGTGCCTTGCCGGACAGCATGTTCGATCAACTGATCGAGCAGCGGCACCAGCGTCTCCGAGCCTTCGACCGAAAAACGTTTCTGGCCCAGGTAATTCGTATGCAGGAACTTTTCGAATTGCTCCGCGGAAATTAGCTTCCAGAGAATGTGCTTCCGAATTTCGGCCGGAACGGCCTGCGGTAGCCCTTCGACCTGCGACTGGATCCAGAGCTTTTCTTCGCGGCTTTGGATATGGCGATATTCAACGCCGACGGTCCCGCAATAGGCGCGCCGCAGCGCCGCAATAATGTTCCGAAGGGTGACCGGACCAGGGACTGCAAGCGTTCCCGCATCGAACTCCCGGTCCAGGTCCCAGATCGTGAGGCCATACGTCTCGATGTCGAGCTCCGCATTGTAGCTTACTTTCACCGCATGCAGAGGATCGAGATCGGCGATCAAATGGCCGCGCACCCGGTACGCATTGATCATATCGAGCACGCCGGCCTGCTTTTTCATCTGCAGCCGTTCTCTTGCCGGGCCCGGCAGCAGCGCCGGGTTCGAATCGAGCGACCAATGAAAAGGCCGCACCGGGATCTCGAGATCTGCAAAAATTCCTTCGTAAAATCCATCTGCGCCTAAGAGCAATGCATGCATGCGCGCGAGCATCGCCCCGGACTCGGCGCCCTGGATGAGCCGGTGGTCATACGTATTCGAAATTTGGACGACCTTGCTTACCCCAAGCTGCGACAAGGCTTCCGGAGACATGGCCTGATATTCTGCGGGGTATTCGATCGCGCCCGAGGCCACGATCATCGACTGCCCGCTCATCAGGCG
>JAJPIQ010000004.1 GCA_021324685.1 Bacteroidota bacterium | reverse complement strand
TCGCGGCCAATTTTCGTGAACGCCTTGGACATTTTGTCCCAGCGTTTGAACTTACGTGCTTTTCGGAATTCGAAGGCTCGGCCCATGGATTCAATGACAAATGACGAATAACAAAAGGCCGATAACACAATTCTTTTCGCGGAATTCCAAAGCCGCCGGCAAAAAGGCCGCAGTTCTGCTTCGCGAACAGCATGCGAAGTGGATTCCGCGCGCAAACGGCACCTTCAAAACGTTCGTATATTTATCCGTTCAAAGTAGTTGTTGTTCATTTTTGGAAAGAAAACCACCATGCAAATTTCGAACGCAAAAGAAATCGTACTTCATCAGAACGCAGAATGGTCTCGGGTGATGGCCGAGGAATCAGAACGGCAGAACTTGCTCCGGTATGGGATCATGCTGCTGACGGCGGTGTATGTCGTTCATTTTGTCCTCTCGCTGTTGTTCCTCAATAGTATCAGCAGCCTCGTTACGTTCTCCTCGACGTATGTTGTCTCGTCGATTCTAATACAATTTGCGCTGAGCATCGCCTCGCTCTACATTACACCGGCGATCCTGGCCGCCATCGCGCCCTCGTTCGGCGGAAAAAACGATGGACTTGCCGCCCTGAAGTTCTATGTTTTCGCGGCCACGCCGGCGTGGTTGGGAACATCCGTCTCGGCGATTCCAGTACTTGGATGGCTTGCCGCGCTTGCTGGAGGTATTTTCTCCATCTATCTTCTCTGGCAGCATGTGTCCGAAGCGATGAGCATTCCGGCAGAGAAAAAAATCGGGTACGTCGTCGTCTCGATTTTAGTGCTTGCGGCGATCTATATTGTGATCGGTGCGGTCGGCGGCTTCGCTGCGAATATGATTTCGCCCTATTCGATGACTCACGTAGGCCATTTTTAATCGCCACACCAGTCAGATCACGTGGCTGGCGGCCAGTTCGCAGGGTGTGCTGCCCCGCTCGACTTGCAGCGTGCTATGCTCGACATGATACCGCGTCTGGAGTTCCCGCGCGATCAGGAACAGGAAATCGTCTTCCACCGCGCGTTGCGGTATGACTAAATGGGCGGTGAGCACAGCATGCTGAGTGCTCATCGCCCAGATATGAAGATCGTGTACTTCTGCCACGCCGGGAACGCTCTTTAAATACGTTTCGATGGCGCCGGCATCGATCTCCGAGGGAACGGCATCGGCGGCGAGATTGAAGGAATCTCGCAGCAGGGACCACGTTCCGAAGGCGATCACGGCCGAAATGATGATGCTCATCACGGGATCGATCCAGAGCGCGCCGGTAGTGAGAATAACAATTCCTGCCACCACGACTCCGGCCGAAACAGCCGCATCGCCCGCCATGTGAAGGAATGCGGCTTTGGTGTTCAGGTCGGCTTTCCTTCCCCGGGCGAAGAGCCACGCGGATGCGGCATTTAAAATAATTCCAATTCCCGCGACGACCGAGACGGTCGCGCCTTCGACGGGAACCGGGTGGCTCAGCCGTTCGATCGCGGCAAACACGATCGCACCGGTGGTGACCAAAAGGATCATGGCATTGAAAAGCGCGGCGAGGATCGTCGTTCGCCGAAAGCCGTACGTCCGTTTTTTTGTGGGTGGCCGTGAGGCGAGCAGGTTCGCTCCAAGGGCGAGCATAAGGCTGAGGACGTCAGTCAGGTTATGGCCGGCATCGGCAATGAGGGCGACCGAATGACTAAGGAAGCCATAGACCGCCTGCATCGCAACGATCGCGACATTGAGCGCGATCGCGATCTTGAAATTCGCGTTTGTTTCCGAGGAATGAGCAGGCATGTCGTGCGGCACAAAGTCCAAACACACCGAAAACAACTCCGAATCCGCACTACTCTTTTACGATCGGTGGTCTCTATTCCTGTTATTGTCCTGGTCCATGAAATACGTCGCTACGTTTTTGCCTGCAATATTTTTATGCTTACGTCGGATGTGCATGACGGAAGTCCACTTATGGCAATTATGCTCTCAATTCTCAGCATTAAGATTTTATCGCATTATCTCGTTTTTGTCTTGGTTAATGTTTTGCTTCTTTTCTCGAGTCATGGCATCACGGTTTTCAATAGAACGCATTCTTGCTCTTGTGCTTTTAGTCGCGGTCGGCTGTGCGCCGTCGAAAAAAGCGACCGTCCCTAAACCGCTGCCAGCCCCTCCGCCATCGGCGCCGTCCATTCCGCAGCCGATCCCAAGCGCGCCCGAAGCGCCGATACATCTTCGTGTCGCCTATCCGGTACCGGGTCAGTGGCGGCCCACCGTCGATTCGAATTTTATTTTTGGGACGACCGGAAATGGCCATGCCTCTCTCACGATCAATGGCTATCCGGTGCCGGTATGGAAGAACGGGGCGTTCCTTGCGTTCCTTCCGATGCCGTCCGATGGCGTGTATCATCTCGTGGCTCGGCGTGGCAATGATCTCGATTCTTCGACCGTCGCCTACCGCGCGAAAACGATCCCAGGCGTTCAGGCTCCGATCGAGAACGTGCCGGAAAAAGAACATCGCACGCTTGACACCTGGGCAGAGATCGTTAAAGGCAGCGATACAGTACAGACCGGCAATGACGTCGCTCCCGGCGCGCGTACTCCGGATGGGAACCGCGAATGGTTCTTTCCGCGGGGCGCGTGGGTGCGGGTCGTCGAGCAGCAAGGGAAGTATTACAGGGTCGAACTCGATAAAAACACCTACGCCTGGGTCGCCGATACGAACTTCGAATTGCGGCCCGGCGAGCGCCATGCGCGTTCGGGAGAAACAGGCGGGCTCTATCCCGCTGGGCACTACCTGGACCTTGTCCTGCCATGCGATCATAATGCGTTCAAGATCGTTCCAGAGGGAACCGCCCTTCAAATTCATATCTATGGGGAAGCGCATCCCGGCTCGCTGCAGCCCTCACAGCCCGACCCGCTCATCCATAACATCGGTTACGATTCATCTGCAGTGGGAACCGATGTGACCGTATTGATGAGCAAACCGGTCTGGGGATACAAAGCGTTTTATACTCAGGATGGCTCGCTCGATGTCCGCATACGCCGGCCACCCACGATCGACGTGAATAATCCACTCAAAGGAATTCGAATTATGCTCGATCCGGGCCATCCTCCGGGGGGTGCGATCGGGCCAACCGGACTAACCGAGCGCGAAGCGAATCTCGCCGAAGCGGAAAAAGTACGCGATCAACTCGCGCAAAAAGGAGCGATCGTTGAAATGACCCATTCGGACCTGCATGGGGTTGTGAGCGACGATGCGCAGGTGGAGGAACTCGAGGCTCGCTCGGCGCTCGCCGTGCGAGAGAATGTCGATCTGATGGTGAGCCTGCACAACAATGCGTTCCCGGACGGTACCGATCCATTCCTCAACTATGGAACCTCGACCTATTATTATCATCCGTTTTCCGCGATGCTCGCCGCCGATCTGGACCACGAGATATCGCAAGTTACCGGCATCCCAAATTTAGGATCGTTCCAAAAGAGCCTCGCCATCTGCCGGCCTACGTGGATGCCCTGCGCGCTCACGGAATCGCTCTACATGATGTTCCCGGATCAGGAAGCCGCGCTACGCGATCCCGCGTTTCTGGATAAACTTGCCGCGGCACATGTACGCGGCATCGAGAACTTTTTGAGGGAGCGGGCGCAATAGAATTCTCGCGACCGTTAGGCCCACGGTTGGAGCGACGCGATCAATGCTTCGACACTGCCACTGGTGATAAGCGTTAATCCTGTTGTTTTTTCAATTCCACACTCCGGAGTTGCAATCACGGGGATATGCGATGCGATCGCTCGAAGTAGAGTCCGTGGCTCGTGTTCCACAAAAGAGGGAGCGACAACGACTTTTGCACGCCGAAGCATTTCGGAAGAGGAAAGTTTTATTACTTCGCAATCTTCCCAAAAGCCTGGGAACTCGAGTTCGCGATCCAGCACCCCGATCGTCAGTCCAAGACTTTTCGCAGCCGCTCGCATTTCATAGGCCCCTTTTCGCGCAATGGCAGGATAGGGAAATACGATAAGATCTCGCTCTGTTTGTTGTGCAACTTGAACGACCGGCAGGTTCCAATCTAATTCTACGGCATTGTTTGGGAAGCGGCGCGTAATGCCAGCATGAGGGCTAATGATCCTGCGCGCGCGACCGAGGAGCGACCGTTCCCGATCGACTATCGATTTCGGTACTCGAAAATCTCCAAGCGTTGCGGATTCCGGGTGGAACCCTTTTGCACGATCGAGGGCCTCTTGAAGTGTGCCGAAGGGCAGGCGGGTCATAAGAACGTCGTACGTCCGGCCCCCGAGCACTCCAAGGGCATCGAGAGGTAGTAACAGGTTTTGAGCAATGACAAGATGTTCGACATCGAAGGGAATGTTACGGGCGTACGAAGCCGCAAATTCCTTATCGAAACCGAGTAAAGCCCGCTGAAGTGAACTGCCTTGAACCGGAAGGTTTCTCAGTGTTTGGCGCCTGCGGAGCGCAGTCCAGAGTGCCTCATGGCTGGGGCCCGCGCAACGATAACTTTTCGACAAGCGAGTTCCTAAACTTCGTTCTCGCACAAATCCGTTGGCGCGAATGGGCACATACCACAGATTCTTTCCATGATCGATACGTTGAAGGTATCGGTCATATTCCGGCCAGTAGGCATCGAGCAGATACGCCGCACGGCCTTCGCTAATCGTTGGCGTTCGCTGTCGAAAGCACGCGCTCACGCCGCAGTTCATGCAGTCATGGTCGAGCGAGTGAATTGGCAGCGACGGAAGAGCGATATTGCTCGTTCGCGCGGAGCGTGTTCCTCGAAAACGAACGATCAAATTGTCCTCCGTCAGTTCGATCTCGACTCGGAAATCGAACGGAGCCGAAAAACGAAGGTCGATATAATTCCAAAATACCGTTGTGTCTCGATTCGACTCGGCCAGTGAGCCCTGGATAACCCGCGTATGGGCATGTCGCTCGATAATGTCTAAATTCGCCTGAAGTGCTGCGTCGTAAAGCGCATTCGAGAGCTGACACAGCCCACCGCCGATCGTCGGAATAATACAGCCTTCCCGGACTTCCCGGCCGACCGCGTATCCTTTTGCTTTGCTCGGTCTTCCGACATGACGCCAAAAACTGAAGACCTCATTCGCTCGCACTACGATTCCGTTCATGGTCCGAGCAGCAATGCGGAGGTTTTCGATCTTTCCAAGGACGAGCTGAACGTTTTCGGATCGTGAAGACCGAAGCAAAGTACGCGATTCGGCGATGATCGGGGAATCGGAGAGCTCATCCTGGACGGCAAATCGCAGAGGTCGCGAAGAGATCTCGGAAATTATTTTACTACCTTTCAGCAGGCTCGAGCGCATGCTAAAAGAGATCGCATCGGAAATGCTGGGGCGAGACTCGCCAGCGACCAGGACTGACATAGAATTATTGTTATGACTCTCTCATGAGCTACGCGCGGTGCGTCGTATTGGTTTCGCCGGTTTCATCGAAAGAAACCGGCATTCCCATTGCTTTCCTCCTCTCGCTGATACACACGAGATTCAACTCTGCCATTATGCTACAGAATATCCGAACTTCTATTCTGGGCGCGATCGTGCTTACGCTCGTTGCCGCAGGCTGCAAAAACAATTCGACGTCTCCTACAGTCGTGGCACCGTCACAAGGCTTTCTGGTCACGCCGCTTGCGGCCAATAAAGCGAGCTCTGGCGCTGTGAATACCGATACCAATTTACAGGATGCGTGGGGCCTGGCGTTCAATGTGACCTATGGATTTCCGTGGGTTGCCGATCGGGCCAGCGGGCTCACGACGATCTACGATACGACCGGTGCACTCAAAAATCATTATTATATCAACGGTCCCGGGGGTGTGAAGGGAAGCCCGACCGGGGTCGTGCAAAATACCGTTGCAAATTCGTTCTTTGTTCCAGGGGCGGGAACAAATGCAACGTGGATTTTTTCGCAATTGAATGGGACGATCGCCGCGATCGCCGGCGGAGCCGTCGATAGTTCGTTCATTCTTGCCGACCGCTCGACCAGTTCCAGTTTCACTGGCCTTGCGCTCGTGACGATGCCCACGGGCGCCACCGTGCTATATGCTCCCAATGTGAAGAATGCTTCCCTCGATCAATTCGATCAGAATTATAACCGCGTACAGTTCAGCGCCGGGTTCCAGAACGGGTACACCCCGTTCAATGTGGTCCAGATCGACACCCAACTGTTCGTGACGGAAGCTAAATCGAGTGGAACATTTCCTTATTTTGCAGTCGGTGCCGGAAACGGCGGTTCGGTCGATCTCTTTAGTCTCGGCGGTACGTACGAAAAGACGCTCGTTTCCGGCGGTTCGCTCGATCAGCCATGGGGATTGGCCATTGCACCGGCGAGTTTCGGAAGTTATGCCGGAAAACTTCTCGTCGGCAATTTTGGCGATGGAACGATCCACGTGTACGATCGCACCAGCGGTGCGATGGTGGGAACCCTGAGTGACGCCAGCGGGAACCCCATTACGATACCCGGACTCTGGGCGCTCGTCGTCTATAACGGTACGCTTTATTATACCGCCGGGCCGAACGGGGGCACGGACGGTATCCTGGGAAAAATTACCCTACGATAAGATCCGAATTCTCCTCGTATTAGGGGAACGATTATTCGAAACGGTATCCCATCGTCACGAACCCGAACGCAGAGCCGGAGAAGATATTAGCCGGGCCGGAACGGAACATTTCGTCGTTGATCGTGAGATCGAGATTGAAGCGCGCGATCTGGAACGTTGCTCCGGCGGTAAGACCGCTTGACGTGCTGCCATACAGCGGCGAGTATAGGTTGGCTGAGCCGTTTGTAACCGATTGAGTCGTGGTCGGCGAGGCGAGCACAACGTCTGTTTCGGAAGCGCTCGAAGCAAAGTATCCAAGTCGGGCCGTGAGCCATCGAAGGATAGGCCATTCCGCGCCAATGGTCCATCGGGGCACGATGGTCTGCGTTTTGGAAAGTTCCGGAGTGATCGAGGCGATCGCGGGGGTCGTCTGTTTGTAGTACCCGAAGGTCACGCCGCTCATGATATGGATCCCGCCCTGCCAGAAGTTCACGCCGATCCCGGCATCGTAGTTCTGACTGGAAGGAAGGTCTTTCGGGGTGGCCAGGAACGTCGAAGTCCCTGTTGCAAAATAGGCATTCACGATCGGAACTAAATAAAATTCATCATGCAACGGAAGGAATAGCCGGCCATTGATCCCGATCGCATGCATCGAGATCGCTCCGGAACCGCTGGCGCTCGAGCTGAGCGTGGGCAGCAACGCGGTCGCCCCAAGGTCGAGCATCGTCCCGTTATCGCTACGCCAGAGTGCGCCTGCAGAAAGACCGATTTGATGAAAATTCGCCTGACGGGAGCTGCTGGTGTTGACGCCGCTATCGTTGGAAATGCCGCTCGTGACCGTCGCGGAGCTCGAAGCGTAGGAGAGCGCAAGGCCGATACTCGTCTCCCCTTCGAGCACGGACCCCATGATCTGCCAGGTATTGGTGGGCGGTGCATAGGAAAAATTCCCAGAAAGGCTCGACAGCTCGCCGAAGATATTGGGGTTCACGAGCGAGAACCCGGTGGCATCGGTCCGCGCGAGTACGATGCCACCCGTTACATTATTGGAAAGGGCAAACGATCCGCCAAAACTTTGCCCCGTACCCCCATCGGTAGCATTTCCAGCGACCCCGTCGTCGAACCAAAGATAGCCTGCATAGTGTGAGCCGTATGCCGGATTTTGGAGCATGAAGACCGGATCGATGCTGAAAGGATTCGTGCGCAACGTTTTTATTCCGCTGTCACCCAACATCCCGAACCCACCGGCGCCGAGCGAAAGCTCGCGTGCTTCGCCGCCCGAGCGCGACCAGAAGCGTTCCTCTTTCGAAAGCGAATCGCTCCACGTCTGCGCGTGTAGCTCGGGAATAATGAAGAACGCGAATATTAAGACAAGAACGATGCGGTGAAGTACAGTCATAACGAACAAGAATTGAACGTTCAAAGAACCCCAAAGCAGGGACGAAGTTACAGGCGAATAAATTTGTTGCAAAGTTACCATTGAAATCGTTGCGGGATCAAAAATCGGGGTCCTTTGCATGTTTGTATGCGGCCAACGGCCGTGGGCATTGGGGCATCGTTTCCGTGCATTCTGATAATCAGGACAAGGGCAAAAATTTTACACCGACAGAAAGCTAAAATCCAGGTTTATCGAGTGTAACTTTTCGGTGGGAATCGGGTTATTCCCATGGACAGCAGCCAACGGCATGTGTTTGTTGTCCCGGCGCTTTTTTCTACGATTGTCTTTTTCGTTCCATTAACGTCATACGACCATGTTGTCCGCATCTCGTTGTACCGGTCTTTTTTTGCTCTCGTGCGTAACGCTCGTCCTGGCTTCGTGCCAGCCTTCCCCCAATACCGACATTAACATGCCACAGGTCCCGCAGGACCCTCTGGTGGTTCCCGCAGGGTTCCCAAAACCGCCCGTTCCGGCCAATAACCCGGTGACACCGGTGAAGGTCGCGCTCGGCCGATCGCTTTTTTATGCGACGCAGCTCAGCCGAGACGGCCAACATTCGTGCGCGAGTTGCCATCAGCTTTCCGCCAGTTTCAGCGATTTCGGCAATGCGGTGAGCAAAGGCGTGTTTAACGAGACCGGCACGCGAAATGCACCCGCGCTTATGAATGTGGCGTACGATACCAACTTTTTCTGGGATGGACGTGCCACGACACTGGAAGCTCAGGCGAGCAAACCGATCCTGAATCCCGTGGAACTCGGAAGTGATAGTAATACGGTGATTGCGAATCTTTCGAACAGCGCCTACTACAGGGAACTGTTCGCGGACGCCTTTGGCGATCAGACGATCACCATGCCGCGCATCGCACAGGCGCTCGCCACATTCGAGCGGACGCTGATCTCGGGTTCCAGTGCCTACGATCAGTTCAAACTCGGAGATTCTTCGGCGCTCTCGCCGGCGGCCCAGCGCGGGCTCCAGCTCTTTACGAGCAAAAATGTCAATTGCGTCGCATGCCACTCCGGCATTAATTTTACCGATAATGCCTATCACTCGACCGGTCTCGATTTCCAATACGAGGACGAAGGCCGCGAAGACGTGACGGGGAGCCCGAACGACAATGGAAAGTTCCGAACCCCGTCGCTTCGCAATATCGCACTCACCTCCCCGTACATGCACGATGGCCGGTTTACGACGCTTCAGCAGGTCCTCGACCACTATAACGAAGGTGGAAAGCACAACTCCACGCAGGACACTCTCATTCATGCCCTGCAGCTTACCCAGCCGCAAATGGACGACCTCATTGCATTTCTTCAGAGCCTGACCGACCGGAGTTTCGTTACGCGGCAGGACTTCACCGATCCGCAAACGATAAAATAAAATTTCCTTGTCATGCGGCACGTTGCGCCACGGAACGATTAACTTTTAAATTCCCCAAAGACGCGACGGAGAGCGTCCGAAATCTCGCCTAAGGTGGCCTGGCGTTCGACGGCATCAATAAGCCGAGGCATCAGATTCAACCCATCCCGCGCGGCGCGTTCTATCTCTATGATCGCGCGATCGGTTTCTGCCTGATCGCGCGCCGCGCGAAAGGCTTTCACGCGAGCGATCTGGTCGGCTTCGAGCTTAGGATCGATCCTCAGCGTCTCAGGCGCTTCGAGTTCTTCGCTTACGAATTCGTTGACCCCTACGACAATCTCTTTCTTTTCTTCTACTTTTTTCTGCCACTCATACGCGCTTCGGGCGATGCGTTCCTGATAAAACCCCGCTTCGATAGCGCGCACCGCGCCGCCGATCGAATCGATCTCCTCGATCAGTTCTTTTGCTCGGCGCATCAGCTCCGAGGTGAGATATTCGACAAAATAGCTTCCCGCCATGGGGTCAACCGTATCCGCAATGCCGGATTCGTAGGCAAGGACTTGCTGTGTGCGCAGCGCGGTGCGCGCCGCCTCTTCCGTGGGAAGCGCGAGCGCTTCGTCCTTGCCATTCGTATGGAGCGATTGCGTACCGCCCAGGACGGCCGCCATGGCTTCGACCGTTGTTCGGACGATATTATTCTCGATCTGCTGGGCCGTGAGGGTCGAGCCGGCCGTTTGAGAATGAAACCGAAGTTTCATCGATTCCGGGTTTTTGGCTTGGAACCGTTCCTTGACGATTTCAGCCCAGAGTGTGCGTGCCGCGCGGAACTTCGCAATCTCCTCGAAGAAATTCGAGTGGGCGTTGAAAAAGAATGACAATCGCGGCGCAAAGCGGTCGATCTCGAGGCCAGCCGCGAGCGCCGCTTCGACATACGCAATTCCATTCGCGAGCGTGAGCGCAATTTCCTCCAACGCAGTTGCTCCCGCTTCGCGGATGTGGTACCCGGAGATCGAGATGGTGTTCCAACTCGGCAGCGAGTTCGCACACCAGCGAAAAATATCGGTCACGATCCGCATGGAAGGCGCCGGAGGATAAATATAGGTTCCACGTGCGGCGTATTCTTTCAGGATGTCATTCTGGATCGTACCGGTAAGTTGCCGGAGATCGGCACCTTGCTGTTTTGCTTTTGCAACATACAGTGCGAGCAGGATGGCCGCAGTGGAATTGATGGTCATCGAGGTCGAAATCTTCGACATTTCGATCCCATCGAAGAGCACATCGAAATCGGCCAGCGAGTCGATGGCCACGCCGACGCGTCCGACCTCTCCGGCTGCCATCGAATGGTCCGAATCGTAGCCGATCTGGGTCGGAAGGTCGAAGGCGATCGATAGACCGGTGGTCCCGGAGGCAAGAAGGTATTTATACCGTTTGTTCGATTCCGCTGCGGACCCGAATCCGGCATACTGCCGCATGGTCCATAGTCGCGAGCGGTACATCTCGGGATAAATACCGCGAGTAAAAGGATACTCGCCAGGTCGGGAGAGAAGGCCGTGGTCCGGAGGCTGAATATTTTGGTCACCGGTTCCCGTATCGTGGTCCACCGTTGCCGGGACCCTGATTTCCGAACTCGTCTCGAACGTCTCTTTGCGCAGGGGCATAATGCAAAAATACGGTATATATTTTGATTTAATTTTTTGCTTGTCGTGTTAGGTACACATGCCCGAACTGAACGAACATGAATTTGCCTCGCCACTGCGCTCGAAAGTGCTGGCGGGAGCGATCGTTTTCGTCTTCCTGGGATTTCTTGTCCGGTTTGTTCAACTCCAGATTATCGAAGGGCCGACACTGCGCGGTGCAGCGATCGAGCAGGGCCTGAAAAAGATCGAGCAGATCCCTGTCCGCGGGACGCTCTTCGATCGTCGCGGTCGCGTAGTCGCCGCGAGCGTGCCTTCTTTCAGCATTGCGATTACACGCCAGGACTTCGACCCCTATCGCAGGCAGACGCTGCCTATCCTGGCGCAAATCTTAGGTGTCGATACGAACTATATCATCGAGAAGATCAGCCAGGGCGGCTTTTATACCCGGTTTCAGCCGATCAAAGTATGGCGTGATGCCGATGCACAGATCATCGCCGAAGTCGAAGAGAATCACGATCGGCTTCCCGGTGTCGATGTCGTCACCGAATCGAAGCGCGAGTACATTGCCCCGGTGCGCGCTTCGCATTTGCTCGGATACACAAAAGAGATTTCTCAGGGGATGCTCGATGCTCTGGACACCACAGCCGACAGTGATTATTATCATCCTGGAGACGTCGTGGGAACGACCGGACTCGAGCAAGTCCATGAGGACCAGCTCCGCGGCGTGAAAGGATATAAGTTCATCGCCGTCGATGCGAAAGGGCAGGAGCAGGAACGATTGAACCAGGGTGTGACCGATATTCCGAGTGTCGATGGGGAATCGATCCAGCTTGGAATGGACATCGATCTCCAGGAATATGCCGAGCAGTTGCTCGATCCGTATCACGGTGCGATCGTTGCGATCGATCCACGCAACGGCGATATTCTCGCGCTCGTTTCGAAGCCCGATTTCGATCTCGATCTTTTTTCCGGCAAAACAACAAAACAGGAATACCAGGACGTGATGCTCGACCCCGACCATCCGCTCTACAACCGCGCCACACAAACGCGCTATCCGCCGGGCTCTACCTGGAAGCTGCTGATGGCCGCCGCCTGCCTGACGACAAAAACGATCCCTTTCGATTTTAAGCTGACATGTCCGGGATCCTTCACCTTTGGCGACCATACGTACCACGACGACGCCGTGCATGGAGTGGTCGATGTACATCAGTCGATCGTCCGGTCGTGCGATGTCTTTTATTACCATATGATCCTGAAGCTTGGGATCGATTCTATGTACCGGTATGCTCGGTTGTTCGGATTCGATCAGTCGACGGGGGTCGATATCGGACACGAAGGCAGCGGATTCATTCCCAATACGAAACGAATGAACAAGCTCTATCCCCGCGGGTGGACCCAGGGCTATATCGTAAGCCAGGGGATTGGACAAGGGGAGATCGGCGTGACGCCGATCCAGCAGGCGTGCTATATGGCCTGCTGGGCAAACCACGGCGTATGGGTGCAGCCGCATGCGGCGCATGCGTTCTATAATATCCGTACGGGGAAATGGGATACCGTCGCCTATAAAACGCGACGGTTGCCGATCCCGGATACCGTCATCGAGACGGTTCGGCGCGCGATGCTCGGCGTCACCACGGAACCTGGCGGCACGGCGCACGCTGCTGCGATCCCGAATTCGACCATTCTCGTGGCCGGGAAAACCGGAACGGCACAGAATCCCCACGGGAAAGACCATGCGTGGTTCGATTGCTTCGCCCCGTACGACCATCCGCGCATCGCAATTTGCGTGCTGGTGGAAAATGCGGGTTTTGGAGGCGTGGTCTCGGCCCCGATCGCGCGCAAGTTGATCAACTATTATCTTACGGGAACGCGTGAGGACCCGCCGCCCGCGATCCTTCCGAATACGCCGGCGTACGAAGCCATGAAGGAGCAGAAATACGGCGTAAAGGTCCAGGGAATGAAAGTAGCGAAGGTGAACGAACCGCAGAAACCCAAACCACAATCCCCGCCGAAGCGCCATGCCGATCGAGAACAGTGGATGGACGACCCCTTATCAAAAAATCGTTATATCCTGGGATAGCGTGCGAGAGTGTTTTCAGTCGGTTCCCTGTTACTGATTTCTCACTATGATCGCCCTTGTTCGCGGCACAATCCGTTCTAAGATCCCTTTTACGCTCGTCCTCGAAGCGAGCGGTGTTGGCTATGAGTTACTCGTGACGCAGGAAGCGTACAATGCGGCAGGCGCGTTGGGGGAACTTTGCGAACTCTGCACGCGGCTCATTGTCCGTGAAGACTCAATGACGCTCTTCGGTTTTGCCTCTGGCTCCGAACGAGCGGTCTTCGATCAGTTAGTGAGCGTTAGCGGGATCGGCCCGAAGAGCGCAATCGCAATTCTTTCCGGGGTCGGAGAAGCGGCGCTGAGGGAGGCCATTCGCACCAGCGATGTTCATCGGTTGATTGCGATTCCCGGTGTGGGACGCAAAACGGCGGAACGGCTCATCGTCGAACTTCGAGACAAGTTCTTAAAAGAAGAGCTGTATACGGCACCGGGGACGGACGGCAGCGCAGTCCGAACGGATGCATTGCAAGCGCTGCTGGCGTTGGGCTATCAGCGGGCTGCGGCCGAAAAAGCGATCCGCGATGTAGCGCG
>JAJPIQ010000026.1 GCA_021324685.1 Bacteroidota bacterium | reverse complement strand
GGATTCTTCGTATGGGCCGGGCAGGTCTTATGGGTTCCCTTCTGGGCCGCCGGTATTGTCAACGGCCTCGGCCACACCATCGGCTATCGTAATTACAAAGTAAAGGACGCGAGCCGCAACATTATTCCGCTCGGGCTCCTGCTTTCGGGCGAAGAGCTCCACAACAACCACCACAAATTTCCTTCCAGCGCGAAATTTTCAAAACGGTGGTTCGAAGTGGACATGGGTTGGTGGTATATTCAGATTCTGCGTATCATGGGCCTTGCAAAAGTGGAAGTCGTCCAGCATGCCATTCCCAATTTCAAGCAGGCCGCATTGTCGGCGAAAGAAGCGGCGATCGAAAAAGTTCACGAAGCGGCCATCGCCGCCAAGGAAGCCGCTGCGCAGGCAAAGACGGCTGTAAAAGTAGCAACCCAGTCTCCCCTTAGCGCCGAAATATGAGGAATTAAGCTGGCCTTAGCGCCGAAATATGAGGAATTAGTCTGGCCCGGTGTTTGCGGAGGGTTCGATCATGAACCGTCTATTCTCCTTTTTCCTTTTCGTGGCCGTCTGTGCCTTCACGTTAGCAGGATGTCAGGCTATCGGCGATATTTTTAAAGCGGGCGTATGGGTCGGAGTTATTGTCGTCGTCGTTATCCTGGGAATAATTCTTATGATTGCGCGGGCCTTTAAGAAATGAGCCGAGGAGCTCGGCAACTCACATCGATTCGAGTTCCCGAACGTGAAGTATCGAATTGCCTGTCACAGGCCGTACCTCGCTCCGTTCCAGGGTTTCGACCCCAAGCCTATGCCCTTCAGCCGTCGTAAATTCGACTTCGAACACGTTTCCATCGGACTTGATCGCGACAACTGTTCCGATATCGCCGGCAACTAAGCCAAGACCCGGAATATCTTTCGTCAGCATTACTGGATCGCGTTCATCGATCAGGTCATTGGCATCGAAAGTGGGATCAGATGTATTTTCCGCATGCTTCCATTTCTCCGCCAGTTCAATCATATCGCCTCGATATCGATCCCAATGATATAAGGTTTCCGGATCGAAATCAGCACCGTTTGGCCATTCAATCGTATGAAAATCAGGTTCCAACCGTACTTGCCTGAAATATGCCGGGTCGCGGAGAGGCGCAAAAAGCTTCCCATACAGGACGGGCGAAAGATCGACCTCCCGAATAAACCCATCCTCGAACGTGAGACGGAGTGCATGCTCTCCCACAAGTTCGAACTCCCGGATAAAATGAATTTCGTGAGTGTCGCTCATTGACGTAATGGCTCGATGGGCAATGGTTCTTCTCCGGAAATCAACAAGTTCCAGTCTCTCATAAGTTCTTTTCGATGAAGCTCAGCCCAGGCTTCGACAAAGCGATGTTGCCGTGTAGGCAATGACCCCGCTATCACTTCAATGGGATCGATTCCATACGTTGCATAATGCTCCTGATACTTCACATGGAAATGCGGACGATGATGCTGAATCCCACTTTCGGGAAACATTCGAATGATGATCCCCAGGAACCTGCAGATTTCCGGCATAGATCACACATCCAGATTCCTTACATACGTCGCGTTCTTTTCGATGAACTGGCGGCGCGGCTCGACGGCATCGCCCATGAGCGTCTCGAAAATATTTGCGGCGGCGTAACCATCTTCGATGGTTACCTGCAACAGCGTCCGCGTTTCGGGATTCATGGTCGTAGACCACAATTGCTCGGGATTCATTTCTCCGAGACCTTTGAAGCGGCTCATCACAATTCCTTTCGTTGGCTGGCCGTCCATCATGGCGGTCGCGGCTTCGCCATTCATCGCCACTTCTTCGGAGGCTTCGATCACTTCGTCCTCTTCCTTTTTGCCAGACTTGATCCGCTTTAAAATTTCGTCGCGTTCTTCGTCGTTGTACGCGTAATGTTCCTGCTTCCCTTTCTTGATCTTATACAGCGGGGGCTGCGCGATATAGACGTGTCCCGCTTCGATCAGGTCCTTCATGTGATTGTAGAACAACGTCAGTAGCAGCGTCCGAATATGCGCGCCGTCGACATCGGCATCGGCCATGAGGATCACTTTGCCGTACCGCATCTTCGTCAGGTCCTGCTGCTCGCCCAGGCCGACTCCGAGCGCCGTAAAAATATTCCGGATCTCTTCGTTCTCCAGCATCTTGTGCAGGCGTGCTTTCTGCACGTTCAAAATCTTTCCCTTGAGCGGAAGGATCGCCTGGAACCTTCTATCGCGGCCCTGCTTGGCCGATCCGCCGGCGGAATCGCCCTCGACGAGATAAATTTCGCAGTGTTCCGGATCGTTGATCGAACAATCGGCAAGCTTCCCGGGCAGCGCGGAATTTTCCAGCGCGTTCTTGCGGCGAACAATATCGCGCGCTTTACGGGCGGCCTCGCGGGCTTCGGCGGCGCGGAGCACTTTTTCGATGATCCGTTTTCCGACCGGAGGATTCTCCTCGAGGAACTGCGCGAGCTGCTCGTTCATGATGCTCTCGACGATCCCCTTGACTTCGGAATTACCGAGCTTCGTCTTCGTCTGTCCCTCGAACTGCGGCTCCGGAACTTTAACGGAAATGATGACCGTCAGTCCCTCCCGGAAATCGTCGCCCGTGAGCGAAATTTTATCCGACTTTACAAGATTGTTTTTCGTCGCATAATTATTCATCGTGCGCGTAAGCGCCGCTTTGAAGCCGGCCACATGCGAGCCGCCCTCGTGCGTATTGATGTTATTGACGTACGAAAAAAGGTTCTCGTTGAACCCGTCGTTATATTCGAAACAGATCTCGACCGGTGTGGCGTCTTTTTCCCCTTCGATGTAGACCGGCTTGTGCAGCCCGATGCGGGTGCGGTCGACATGCTTGACAAAGTCCTTGATCCCGCCCTTGGCATGGAACGTCTCTTTTTCCTTCGTCCGCTCGTCCTCGAGCGTGATCGAGACCTGCGGGTTCAGGAACGATAGCTCGAGCATGCGCTCGCGCAGGACGTCCATCCGCATGAGGATCGACTGCTTGAAAATATCGGCGTCGGGTTTCCAGCGGGTGATCGTGCCGGTATCTTTCGCTTTCCCGATCGTTTTTACATCGGCCAGCGGTTCGCCCCGCTCGTACTTCTGGTAAAAGATCTTGCCGTCCTGATGGACTTCGACTTCGCACCACTCCGAAAGCGCGTTCACGACCGAGGCGCCGACGCCATGAAGTCCGCCGGACACTTTATAAACATTCTTATCGAATTTGCCGCCGGCGTGCAGAACGGTCATCACGACCTGGAGTGCGCTTACGCCTTCGCCTTTATGAATGCCGGTCGGAATGCCTCGGCCATTATCGCGCACTTCGATCGAGCCGTCAGCTTTGAGCATGATATTGATCTCGCTCGCAAAGCCGGCGAGCACTTCGTCGATCGAGTTATCGACGATCTCATAAACAAGGTGGTGCAGACCGCGCGAAGAAACATCGCCGATGTACATCGCCGGACGCCGCCGAACGGCTTCCAGCCCTTTTAAAATTTGAATATCTTCTGCGCCGTATTCCTGATTTGCCATTTAAAAAATCCCTTTTGCCGGTCGGTACACCGGCAAAAAATGAAGCCGAAAAATTACTGCAAATACCCCGGCCGGGGACGGTCGCCAGGGCAAGATTAGAAAACGTCCAAATTGCTGAAAATACGCGTAAAATCAGCAGTTTCCGGACAATTTTACAACGCAAAAACAGCAGTGAAAAGTCCCGCGGATCGGCCATTCCGAAAGGTATTTTTACGGTCGGTGGCACCGTACTCCGTCCCTCCGGGACTCATGGGGATTACAAATCGACCGTTACCCAGGGTTACGCTGCGCTACACCCTGGGCTGCGGGTACTCCGTCGCTCCGCGACTAAATTTCCCCAGCCGCGAAGCGGCGATGTACTCGCAGCCCAACATGGAGCGAAGCGGAATGTTGGGTTTGCGATTGTGTTTGAATTTCATAGCCCTGCAAAGGGCGGTGTACTCCGTCCCTTCGGGACTT
>JAJPIQ010000039.1 GCA_021324685.1 Bacteroidota bacterium | reverse complement strand
TAAAACCAAAAACGGCATTGGCTCATCTCCGGTTCACTCGGCTTCACGTATAATGAACATTTAACACGGAAAAAATCTGAAAGTCACAGACCGAAATTTCCCTAAAACGCCTGGCCGATGCCAAAATGCCAGTTGAACGTATAGCCGCTGTGGAACCATTGACGCATGGGAAGGGAATACAGCCATCCGCCCCTCATCGCAGGCGTGATCGCGTGGAAATCGTTGTTGAACCGGCCCGAAGGATCGTAGAGCTTGAAACCGCAGTCGACACGGAGCGCTCCGAAAAAGGTATTGTACCGGATGCCCAGTCCCAGGGTCTGTGCGATTTGTGAGACCGAAATTTCGTGCGGTGCAACCTGGACGATCTGGTCCCAGACGTTGCCGGCATCGTAAAAGAGCGCGATGCGCAGGGGTGAAGAAAATTTTTGCCATGTGGTAAATTCCTGCGTATAATAGAACGGCTGGAACTGGAACTCGAGATTGGCATCGAGATCGTAAAACCCGCCGAGATTCGCGGTATAGTTCGTATCCTGCGAAACGACGAGCCCCTGATCGGCCCAACCGCGCACGGAAGCGCCACCACCGCCATAAAAGCGATGGTCTAACGAAGGGTCGTGCGAACGAACGGCGTCATAAAAAAGATACGAATATCCAATACGAACGCGTGTTTGGAGCACCGCACCGCCGTGGTCCGTAAAGTCGTAATAATATTTGATCTGGGGGACGAATTTCGCGTAGTCGGAGCTCGAATCGCCCAGCAGGAATTTTGATGGGACCCCGACTTCGAAGCCTAATGAAAGTAAGTCCCCGGAAGTTGGATTGATCGGATCGTTCGTACGATCGTCCTGATAATTAACCGAAGGGAGAAGATTGATCTGTTTTTTAGGTAAAAGGGCCAGCACCGCAGAATCTCCCGCGACATTGATATCGGCAATTAAGATATCGGGAGCGAGTGTGGTTTTATTGTCGGTCGTACTGAGCACGATATTCGATCCGGCATGAGCGGTATACGAGTGCTCGGAATATTGCTGGAGCCCGAAGACCGGTTGTTGGGATTGCAGGCTGAATCCAAGACCGGCGATGAGCGGAATCCGACCGAGGCCAATATAGGGGCGCGTATAGTCCAAACTTAAACTATAGCGTTGTTGGGAACTTGGAAGCGGCTGGTCCGCGCCTTGTAAGTTTAAATTATCCGCGGCGCCCGTTAAATTCTTGTCGATAAATCCAGCACCGAAGCCGAAAACAAAACCCTGAATGCTCGTTCCGATGAAAACGTTGATCGGGAAATCGACGATCCTTCTCATCCGAAGATAAACGAGGATCGGAACGTCGGCCGAGTCTCGGAGCGAATCGGGAATACGGGCAAGGTAGGTCGTGTCGAGCGAGATACGAAAAAGATCGAATGTCCCGAGTTTGCTTAAGTTCGCTTCGCTCCGTTGAACGTCCGAAAGATGATACCAATGTCCTTCGATCGTCGTAAGCTGAGCGAGGATCACATTTTCTGCGATGCGGGACCGGGTGGGCGCCGTAGAATCGAAAATAATGTGGACCGGACCGTATCGATAACGATGGCCCGACCGGAAGAAGAGAAGGAGATCGACGGTATGATAACCGGAGGTATGATTAACGATCAGCGAGTCCGAACGCGCGTTCGGATAGCCGCTTTCGACGAGGATGTTGATCAGGCGCTGAACTTCCTTCGCAGCGGCTACGCGGGACCATCGCTCGCCGGTATGGATCGCAACGTGCTCCGTCACCTGCGGCTGCAGGTCGATTGGGAGCGATTCCAACCCTTCGACCGCAATGCGTGAGATCGTATACGGTTCTCCTTCCGTGATATAGAACGTTACGGTATCTCGGACCGTCGGAAGCGTTTCACCTTCATTGACGCCACCTTTTACGAGCATCTGGTGGCGGATGTAATCGAAATAGGCGCGGAGATCGTTGTGATTGTACGTTATGCGGAACGTGGCCTGTGCGTCGATAAAGCCGTGGTCCGCGTAATATTGTTTGAGTGCGGCGGTATCGCGCTCCAATTTTGGGATTTCCAGGGACTCGTAGGGCGTGCCGACGACATGCAGGAGTGCATGATAGGCTAAATTGCTAAGAAATCCGGGAGCCTTTGTTTGCGTGACGGTCGCAAGCTCTTCGCTCGAGAGGGCATGGTTGCCAACGAAGCGCACGGCGATGACTTCGCCGGGAATAATATTCGAAGGTTGTTCTTCTGCTCCAGGGCCGGTCGTTTGTGCAATCAGCCTGGATGCGCAGAGCGCAAGGAGGACAGCAGCACCGCAGACGGACCGTGTTACGCCCGGGCCCGCTTTGCGCGCTCGGTTGCGCGCCACGATCAGTATTCGTTTAATTCGTCGTCGTAATAAAATTCGTCGTCTTCGGGAGAATAATCGGGCCACACTTCTCCGATCGATTCAAATTGCTCGTCCTCGTCTTCAATTTCTTCGAGGTTACGGACGACGGCGGGCGGAGCACCGATGCGTTCGCAATAGTCGATGAGTTCGGCCTTATTGGCAGGCCACGGAGCATCTTCGAGGTATTCGGCTAATTCTGATGTCCAAAGCATGTTCTACGTATCGAAAATCTGTTTTGATGGAACAATGAATGTCAAAGTGCAGGGTGCGCGGGAAGCACTACGGTACTCGTCGCACACGCCTTGTATTGAATTTCAGAGGCGTTTGGTTCCGTTTTTTCTGCGATTCGTGAATGTTTTTTTTGTGAATTTTCCACAAAATCGCCGAAAACAGGCTTTACGAATGCTCGGATCCGTTTACGAATGCACCGATCCGGCGAGATTGCCTCGCGCACGTTTAGTCGCGGAGCCGCGGATCGAGCGCGTCCCGAAGCCCATCGCCTACGAGATTATAGGCGACGACGGCGAGAAAGATCGCAAATCCCGGAAACACGGCGAGCCACCAGGCGTGGATGTCGTTACGAGCGTCGTTCAGCACGCTGCCCCATGTCACCACCGTCGGCGGCACACCGAAGCCAAGAAAGGAAAGGCCCGCTTCGATCAGGATCGCGCCGGCAATACCGAACGCGGCAGTGATCAGTACCGGCGCGAGCGAATTCGGCAGCACATGACGCATGATAATGCGGGAATTTTTTAATCCAAGCGCCGAAGCCGCCGTGACAAACTCCATGTTGCGGATCCGTAAAAATTCCCCGCGCGTAAACCGCGCGATGCCGGGCCAGCTCGTTAGGCCGATCAGCACCATGATCAGCCAGACGGATCCCTGCTGGACCATCGCGACGACTGCAATGATCAGAAAGAACGTCGGCAGTGTCAGCACGACTTCGATCAGGCGAGAGATCAGGCTATCGACCCACCCGCCATAAAATCCTGCGAGCGCGCCCAGCACGACGCCGATCAGGATCGCGAAGGACATCGAGACAAAGCCGATCGAAAGCGCGATACGGGACGCGTGGATCATTCCTGCAAGCACATCCCGCCCGATCCCGTCCGTCCCCAGCAGATGCGCGGAAGAGGGTGCGGCGAGCGTATTGGCAAGGTCTTCGTCGGACTCGGAATATCGGATGGGTGGCCAGATGGCGTTGGTAACGGCGCCGGATTGCTCGAGCTCTTTCCAGTCGGCCATGACGAGATCGCTCGACCAGGCGCTGATACGAAGATCGGCTAAATACTGCTTGAAGACCGGGAAATAGGTCGTTCCCTTATAATTTGCGTAGAGCGGTTTGTCGTTCGCGAGCACATCGGCCAGGATCGCGATCGCAAACAGGAAATAGACCAGGTAGAGCGCATAGACCGCGACACGGTTCTTTTTATATTGATGCCGGACGAGCGACCAGAACGTTTGGGTAACGTTTTTTCGCGACTCGGTCCGTGCGTGCGCCGTCGCCGTTTCGAATGCCGATGGAAGTTCCTCCGGCAGCGGCGCCGTTTGCGCCGTCTGCTGGCCGACTAAGTATTCGTCATGCACCGGCACACGATCGACCAGCCCGACGGTTTCCGCCGATGGTTTTTCGGCCTGGAACTGCCCGCGGTTGCGAAATGGATTTTTTTCTTCCATTGAATTAAATAATCAAGCCGATTTTTTCGTGAAGGCAATACGCGGGTCGACTACGGAATAAAGAATATCGCTCAGGAGAATTCCGACGAGGGTCAGCACTGAAGAAATGAGTCCCGTTTCGATGATAACCGGATAATCGCGCGAGGTCAGTGCATTGAACTCGAGCAGGCCGAGCCCCGGGATCGTGAAGATCGTCTCCAGAATGATCGACCCGCTGACGACCGCCGGCAGCAACCCGCCGATGATCGTAAGGATCGGGATCAGCGAATTCCGAAGGGCGTGTTTATAGACCACGACCTTTTCGGCAAGCCCTTTGGCGCGCGCCGTCCGGATATAGTCCTGCCGGATAACTTCCAGCATCGACCCGCGCATCTGTCGCGAAAGAAACGCGAGCGAACCATACGTATAGCACAGGATCGGGAGCACGAGGTGCCAGAAGAGATCGCCCGTGTTCGCAAGCCAGGTGGAGTAGGGATAGTCGTTGCCGTGCAGTCCGTTGTTTGGGAACCATGCAAGGAAGTCGCCGCCGCCGAAAAAGATGATGAGCATCGTGGCGATCCAGAACGAAGGCAGCGAATAGAGGACGAAAAGCGTCGTCGATACGGTGCGGTCGATCTTGCTGTTCTCTCGCGATTTTGCTGCGGAATAAATACCGATCGGGATCGCGATGATGAACGACAGAAAGATCGAAATGAGCGAAAGGAAGGCCGTGATCGGGACGCGCTCCAGAATTTTATCCATGACCGGCCGCTGGTCCTGGAACGAGACTCCGAAATTGCCCTGGAGCTGGTCGGCCATCCAGAGGTGGTATTGGTTATTCGTTCCGTTCCATTTGAACGTCAGCCGCTTCGTAAGCGGCAGGAGTTCGTCGTTGGAGTCTTTTTGATCGCTAAAGACCGTCCAGTACCAGATCGGCTTGTCGAGATGCCACTGGGCGCGGATCTGCTGAATGATCTGCTCATTGAGCTGCTGATTGCCGCGCTGCGCGCCTTCGGTGCCAACGCCGGCCTTGAGTTCTGCGGGGTCGCCCGGGGCCATCCGCGTGATCCCAAACCAGATAACCGTTATAATGAACAGCGTCGGAATATAGAGGAGGATCCGGCGTACGATGTATTGAAACAATGCCTTGTGAGTGCTAAGTCCTGAGTACGGAGTCGCTAGAGTACGAACTGTGCAAAGTGGAACGCCCGCGAATTGGTTTCGCTATTGACACCTTTACGATCAAGTTTGCCAGCTTTACGGTCAATAGGGAAGATCAATAGCGACCCGGTTACATTGGCCTGCGTCATCCCAGGGCTCAGGGCTTGACACAGGAAGGACTACGCTCCACGCTTACGATTTTTCATTTACCATTTCGATCGCCGCGATAAGGTCCTCCGTTCGAAACGGCTTTGGAAGAAAGGCGGAGAATCCCTTCGACAGCGCTTCTTCACGGTCGGAATCGGTGATAAATCCGGTGAGTGCGACGGAATGTAACTTTTTGGGTGCCCTGGAAATAATGTCGTAGCCCGTTCCGTCAGGAAGGAGAATATCGCTTACAAGGACATCGTACGGCTCGGCGGCAAGGTGCGCGAGCGCATCGGCAACACTTCCGGCCGTATCGACCGCATGGCCGTGCAATTCGAGCATGACCTTCGCCGCACGGGCAGTATTCGCGTTATCTTCGACAAAAAGGATGGTCACGTCGATTATACATTTGGGCGTATGGCCATGCGCCGCTATGGAGTCGGCCTCTATGGTTTTACGATAGTGTGCTCGGCGGCCTGACCGAAGATCGTCGTGCGTACAAAATACACGCCGGAAGAAAACCGGCTTATATCGAACGAACCCGTGCTTGCGCTCGGGACTTTCCCGCTGGTAACTTCGCGCCCGAGCGCATCGTAAATCGAGACGGCAGCCGGCGCACTCGCTGGGTTTTCCACATGGATCGCCGTCTCGACCGGATTTGGGTAAATCCGGGCGACCCCGCCCGCGGTCTCGATCGAAACGCCACTTTTAATTCCCAGCGTCCGCACGCCCCAATGGCTGTCCTCATCGTCGGTAACGCAAAGCGAGAAGGTTTCGCCGCCGGCGGTCAGAGAAAAATCGGGAAGCGACACCCACGACGTTGCGAGCGCATCGGAAGTCGGCTGGAAGACGGCGGTGCCAAGCAGCAGCGGCGCGGTCGGGCTGCCGCCGGAACGCTGGACGCTGAAATCGGCAGAGTTCCCGTTGTTCGCCAGCGAGCGAAGCCGCCAGCCGGTTGGCGGAAGGAACTCCTCGAGCTGCACGACCGAAGAATCCCACGCGAACGTTCCCGAAAGTTCCGTCAGCGATGGCCACAATGAATCGATATCGAGCGCCGCACTGACATCCAACGCCATCGGCAGCGTGTCGTAGTCGCCGTAGTATGCGCTGGCGAGTTCGCGGTGGAGAAGGGAAGGCCGGGAAAAACCTCGATCCGATTTTACCGCCAACTTTTCGCACGTTGATAAGGCCTTGCTTCCCGTATCGGCACCTCCAAAAACAAAAACAAATTCAGAATCACTACATGCCAAACTCGTAGGTAACGTATAAAGTAGGCCAGTGTATAAAAATCGAGCGTTTATCATGTCCGGACCCGCCCACGATTGCTTCGTCGAATATTGAAACCATGTCGTATGCGGTGAAACATTTTGATAGTCTGGCGTCGAACCTCCGATTAAAATGATGCTGTCGTTGCCAACCCGAAAAGCGTAGCAATGCCATTGTGCACGAAAAACTTCACCGATATGGGACCATGAATCTGTATTCCAATCGAATGCCTCCACGTTGGGAGTTAAGATATTTGGTCCGCTTCTGCCGGAAACTAATAATGGTTTATTATCCGGCATTTCGATTGCCATAATCTGGCCATTATCATGTGGTTCAATCGAGCTATCTGCGAGTGCCCACGTGTTTGTAGTTAACGAATATATACACGTGCTGCGCAAATAATAACCGCTGAATCCATCGAATTCTCCTCCACAGACCATCAGCGTATCGCCTGCTGGATTATTGTATAGCAGAAGGCCCGTTCTCCCAATTCTCATGTCTGGAAGACGCGTTAACGTTTCTGTAACTGGGTCGAAAATAAAATCGAAGTCTAAATATTTATCGACGTTTGCGTCGAGACCTCCGGCAATGAAGACCTTTCCATTCGGAAGTTTTAAAGCTGCAACGTTTTCAGATGCTTCCGGAAGCGAAGTTGTAAATTTCCACGATTTTGTGGAGGGATCATAAAGTTCACACGTTTCCGTCGTGGCGTCCCCAAGAGTAGTTAAACCGCCAATTGCCAAGGCTCTTCCGTCATTGAGCGCAATCAAGGAATAACGATAACGGGCCTGATTTAACGATCCGGTAATCGACCAGTGATCCTTTAAGGGATCGTAAATCTCGCATTCACTGAGAGCGCCGCTGTTGTCCTGACCACCGGCGACTAAAATCGTACCGTCTCTTAATTCAACACACTTAGCGTCAAAACGAGCTTGGTACATCGGCGAAATCGATTCCCACGATTGAGCTCCGAGCTTAGCTGCCGTGAGCGTGCAGAAGACACATAGTAAAATAAACTTATGGAGATTTCGAGAACTGACCATTTTTCGCTCCAATAGAATTCACAAAGTTAAGTAGTTTTTTCCCTCGTTCCTTGATATCGAACCTGGCCGCTGCTGCACTAACGGATCGTCTGAAAGAGTCCGAAGCCGTTAGAGCAGATCGAATTGCGGCTATAATACCTTCTGTATCCGAACGTTCGACCATGAAGCCTTCATTTCCAACAACTTCTTTCAATGCGTTGACAGGAGTGATTACCGGAATACAACCGCAACTCATGGCTTCCGCCACGGAAACTCCGAATCGTTCCTCAATAGAAAGCTGGCAATAAACCGCAGCGTCCCAAAACTCCTCTAAAATATCGTCCAGTGGAAGTCTTCCCGGACGAATTAACACATTTAGGATTCCTGAAGCATCGTGCCCGGCACGTTCAGCAACCGCACCTCGCACGCCTGCCACGTGAAATTCAATATCCGGGACTTTTTTTGCAATTTCGATGAAAAGATCGATTCCTTTCCGGTGATATTCTGGTATGGAATCGGCTTGTGAAACCGTCAAAGCAATTTTCTTTCTGGGCCGATCGTCGAAATGATATCTTTTCGTGTCCACGGCGTTGTAAATCATAGCACTCGGAGCATGATTTGGAACTGCACTGTCCAAATCGTTTTGTGTGTCCTGGCTAACTGGAAAAATAAAATCACAGAGTCGGAACGTATTTTTAACGGCAAACCAGCGCAGAGGTCTCGTGCGTGCGCCAATGCCGAGTTCCGGGATGAATGTAATGTCAAAGCCGCCCGCAACGACAAAAACTTTTTTGCCAATCATTCGAGCGAATAATGTTGGAATCAGTGTATAATAATCTGCAAACCAAAAGAATAATGCATCACGAGTCATCAATGAAGACATAATCCGTAGATGCAATTTAACGAGACGAAGAACCGCCATTTTCCCTTTGCCTAAAACGACATCGATGGCATCCACCTCGTGCTCCTGCCGCAAAATGGTTACATCGTTTTTAACGAATGTTGAAATTAAAGGACCGGCGAAAGTAATCTTCATGCCGAAATTTAACACCTCGACCGCCAATAACTCTCCCCGTTCTATCATTGCGGCCACAAGCGGTGCATGAAGCTGATTACGCCGGAAGAGGTGACGGCCGCCTTTAGGAATTTATGAGGCCTAAACCGTAAATACACGGGTTGCACCGGTTTTCTTAAAAACGAGATCGTGGGTACGTTTGCTCTTCCCGATCCGCTCATGGGCACATCGTTTGTCTCTTCCAAAGCCACTCAGGGAACCCTGGCGTTCTCATCCATTCCAATTTTTACAAAACGAATATGCAGACGATACCGACACTCGAATCTCTCCTGGGCCAGAAAAAAGAGCGCGAATATGTAACCCTGGTCGTTATTTTGGCCGCGTTGTGGCTCGTCCTCTGGATCACCGGTTGTGCGAAGAATACGCAGACGAGCACGACCGATTCGACCGCAAACACCGGGACCACGGCGACCGCCGAATCGACGGCAAACAACAACCAGCCGGGAACTCCGGCTTCCGGCACCGCCACGGCTGCGAACGGGGGCACGGCTTCCAATGGGAACTTGACCGACGCCAACATCATCGCGAAGCTTTCGGAAGCGGACTCGGCCGAGATCTCCGAGGCGAAGCTCGTCCTTATGAAGACGAAGAACCCCCAGGTTCGTTCGTTCGCGCAGATGATGATCGCCGACCATTCAAAAATGAAATCGGAGAAAGCCGAGCTCGCGAAAAAGATGAATATCACGCCCCAGCCTCCGGCGGGCGATAACACGCCGCAGGAAATGACGAGCGAAATGAGCGCGCTGAACTCGGCTTCGAACCCGCAAGCGTTGGACAGTATTTATATCAACGATGCCGTACAGGACCATACCAATGATTTAGCCGAAGTCAGGCAGCTTGAAACGACGGCTCCATCGCCGGAGCTTCGCGATGCGATCAAAAAAGCCGAGCCGGTGATCGCGAAGCACCTGGACCATGCGAAAATGGTCCAGTCCAGACTGTCGAAAACGTCCATGGCGTCTGGAAAGAAAACGAGATAGATCGAACTTCGAATGAGAGTTTGAAAACAGGTGTTCACACAAGGCAGGGGATCCAATGGGGTTCCCTGACTTTTTTATGGGCGAATTTTCGGAGGACACCGATTTCGACGAAACGGCGCTGGACGCGGCACGAAGGGAGCTAAACGACGGCCCGGAAGCGCCGCGGGAATTTACCTTCGCCTGCCGCATCCAGGATATTCCTTCGGACGGCCAGCGAGGAAAGGTCGTCGAAATGGACCGGGACGAGGTCGCGATTTTTCAGATCGGCGGAGAGCTATTCGCTATCTCGAATATCTGCCCGCACGAAAATTCGCCGATCCTTGCCGCGGGTATAGTCCATTGCGAAGCGATGACCGTGACCTGCCCGCTCCACGGCTGGACGTTCGATATGGCATCGGGAACGATGCTCTCCGGAACTGAAGGTGTTGCTGACAGTGGAGCAATTGGCGGGCTTGGCGGGATTCCGGTGTACGATGTAAAAGTCGAACAGGACGAAGTCTGGCTTCGGCTCAGGGAATAATGAATTTTATATGTCGTGACGGTTTCCCGACGATCTCGCAAAAATAGGTCCCCGAAGGAAGATCGCGAACGGAGATCGTAAGTCTGCCATCCCGGATGTCTGGAGACGCCGTTTCGATCGTACTTCCTTTTTCATCGCGAAGGAGAACGCGTTGTGGACGTTCGGCGATCGCGATCGTGAGCACGCCATTGGTTACCGGATCGGGAAAGACGTCCGGTTCCGTTGCGGTACTGCTTTCCGTGACCGATGAATTCTGGATGCCCGAAATTTTCGCAAAAAGAATTCCATTCGCATTCCCGTCCTGCCACGCCTCAAAAAGGTTACCTGCGCTGTCGAACGTCAGGCACGGGACGGTTTCCGCGTCCCCGGAGCCGCCGGGAATATTCAGCGTCCGATGCCAGGTAGCGCCGCCATCGGAAGAATAAGTAAAACGATTCGGCCCTCCACTATAATCGAGCGCGTAGGAGTAGGCGATCGTGCCGTTCGGTGCAATGGCAACGGTCGGCCACGTGGCGTTCGGCGTGCCGTACGAGACCGAGTAATTCCGGACGACGGCGGTATCGCCGTGGCCGAGCGTGGAGTAGTAAGAGGCAAGTTTTCCCGAATCGTCCCGGGCGTCGCACCAGGCAAGGTGCAGGTTTTCGTTCTTGTCGAGTACGATCTGCGGACCTTTGGTCGGGCAGGCCGTAAGCGTCCAATCGCCGAGTTGGCATCGAATGGAACTATCGAAGGTAAGGCCTCCGTCACGAGAACGGCAAATAAAGATGTCGCGCTTATCGCCATCGGTCTCGGTCATGCTCGTCCGAAAGGCGATGTAGACGTGCCCCTCCGGACTTGCCGCGATATCGTCGCGGCAGCATTCGCAGGTCCCGGCATCGGAAACGGGGAGCTGATCGGCGATGACCGGATCGGACCATGTAGCGCCGCCATCGACCGAACGTTCCAGCATCATCTTATAATGTGGAACGATTCCGCGAAGCAGGTCCCGGTTGTCGAGATAGCAAACGTAGAGCGTGTTTTGCGAATCGATGGCGATGGCGGGATAGTCCTGGTCGTAAAGTTCCGAATCGTTGGCGTCCATGATGGAGACGGGTGCCGTCCAGGTCATTCCATGATCGGTCGAGCGGGCGTACCAGATATCGCTCTGTTCCTGATTCGTCCTGGGATCGGGAATCCGGGCTTCCATCCACACCAGGTGAATGGTCCCTTTGGTATCGATGCCAAAATTGGGAGCGCGCTGCAGGAGCGACGTCCACTCATTGGTCGTGACTTGCTGGCTCACTCGGACCGGAATGGAAAAGGTCGATCCACCATCGGAAGAATGGCTAAAATAAATATCGGCGTTATTTTCGAACCAACTGATGTAGATCGTTCCGTCTCGTCCGGTGTGCAGCGCGGGGTCGTGCGCTCCGGCATCGCGGCTGATTTGGATGGGGTTCGAAAACGTTTGTCCAACGGCGCTGCCGGCGGCAAGAAAGGAGATCGTTAGAAAAGCAAAAAATTTCGAATTCATACGGGTGCGATTTAAGGGAAACCGGCGTTAAGGAAACATCATGGACCGTAAAGAAATCACGAGGCGAATCAAAGAAAAAGCCGCCGAAATCGGCTTTACGAAAGCCGGCGTGACCACTGCCGCGCCTTTCGACGCGGAAGCCGACCGGTTTCAGCGTTGGGTCGAGTCCGGCGCACACGGCGTCATGAACTGGATGGAACGCGATCGTGATAAGCGCCGGGATGTCCGAAATATTCTACCGGAGGCCAAAAGCATCCTTTCGTTAGCCCTGAATTATTATACGGAACGCCCGGAAGATGCAAATTTAAAAATCTCCCGGTATGCCTGGGGAACGGACTATCATGAGATCGTTCCGAAGATGCTAAAAACGCTGCTCGCCGAAATTCAGAATCTCGTACCGGGCACCGAAGGACGATATTATTCCGATACAGGACCCGTGCTCGAAAAGGCGATCGCCGAACGCGCGGGCGTCGGTTGGCGCGGCAAGCATACGAATGTGATCACGCGCGAGGTCGGCTCGTGGGTGTTCCTCGCGGAGATCATTCTTAGTATCGAGCTCGAACCCGATCCGCCCGCCGAAGATATGTGCGGCACCTGTACGCGGTGTATCGATGCCTGCCCGACGGACGCATTGAAACCGTACGAGATCGATGCAACGCGCTGTATTGCGTATCTCACGATCGAGCTCAAGCCGGAGCACGAGATCCCGAAGGAACTGGCCGCGAAACTGGATGGCTGGATCTACGGCTGTGATGTGTGTCAGGAAGTCTGTCCCTGGAACCGTTTTTCCGAGCCGGCACCGGTCGAGGCCTTCGCTCCGCGCGAAACGATCGTAACGCTCACGGAAGAAGCGGTCGAATCGATGGCACAAGACGAGTACTCCCGGCGTTTTCAAAAATCGCCCATGAAACGGGCCAAACTCGCCGGCTTGAAACGAAATCTCCGGGCTCTGAAGCAATCCAAACAACATCATGCAAAAGAAAAAGCATAATACGACGCATTTGAAGCGCCACGATGTCCATCAGGTGATTATTATCGGTTCCGGTCCTGCGGGATTTACGGCGGCGCTCTATACCGCACGCGCGAACTTGAGCCCGATCCTGTTCGAAGGCGACCAGCCCGGTGGCCAGCTTACCATCACGACCGAAGTGGAAAATTATCCGGGTTTCGAGCATGGCATTCAGGGGCCCGAACTGATGGAAGTACTCCGCAAACAGGCCCAGCGGTTCGGGACGGTCTCGAAATTCGAGACGATCACCGCCGTCGATCTTTCGAAGCGGCCGTTTACGATCACGGCCGGCGACAAGAAGTATCATACGGAGTCGCTTATTATTGCGACGGGTGCCCGGGCGAAATTGTTGAACCTGCCCTCTGAGGAACTTTATATGGGCTATGGCGTGAGCGCCTGCGCCACGTGCGACGGGTTCTTTTTCAAGAACCAGGACGTACTCGTGGTCGGTGGCGGCGATACGGCCATGGAAGAATCGAATTACCTCACGCGCTTTTGCAGCTCCGTGACGATCGTGCATCGCCGCGATGAATTCCGCGCATCGAAGATCATGTTCGACCGCGCAAAAGCGAACCCAAAAATTCACTGGCGAACGAACCAGGAGATCATCGAAGTGCTCGGCAATACCGATGAGCGAGGTCGCAAAGTGGTGACCGGCGCCGTCCTGAGAAATACGGAAACCGGAACGACCGAGACGGTCCCCACGAACGGGATCTTTATTGCGATCGGTCATGCTCCGAATACGGAACTCTTCCGAGGCCTCATCGATATGAACGACCACGGTTATATCGAAACGAAAGGGAAAACGTCCTTCACGAATATCGCCGGTGTCTTCGCATGCGGCGATTGCCAGGACCATGTTTATCGCCAGGCGGTAACGGCCGCCGGGACCGGATGTATCGCCGCCATCGATGCCGAACGCTGGCTCGAAGCAAATCCTTTAATTTACGGGTACGAACCGACGAACGACGTCACCGATATCATCATGGAAGCAGAAATCCCACATCACGCATAGGAACAGGGAGCGGGAGGGGACTTCACTTCTTTTTCGCAGCACGCTCTAAATTTTGCAGGAGCGATTCTTTCGCGATCCTGGCGATCAATCGAGCGGGGAGTGGCTTGCGATAGTCGAAATGGATCGCGGATTTCGTTCCGCCGTAGGCTCTCAGCTCTTCCCTGAAGACCGCCATCACGCGCGGATAGACATAGAGCGCATAATGCTTCTTCGCCGCTGCATACCAGACGACAATTCCTTCCTGGCGAAAGGCCGGCATGCTGTAACTGATCACCTCTTCTGCCCGCGGTAACGCGCGCGTGAGCGTCCCGCGCAGTTTCATCAGAACTTTTCGTTCCAATTCCGGAAGAGCGGCGAGATATGTTTCGACGTCCTTATATTTCATCGATGCCGTTGGCGGTCCAGGAAACCGATCGGGGGCATACGATCAGCGCCTATTCAGAACAGGCGCTGATCGTGGAAGAGAAATTCCTTATTTTTCGGCGACCGATAGCTCTTTGATATCGGTCAGCTCGTAATTACCCGGGCTGTTGCGCGCTTCGAAACAGAACGTGCGACCGACATTATTATTATAGGTCCAGGTTTCGGTCGGGGCTTCGCCGGGAAGGAAAGAACGCTCGACTTTGGTCGGCGGTCCATAGAGGAGGTACACTTTCCCGCGGTCGGTCATCGCTCCGTTCAACATGCGCCCATTGGCAAAATTGAAATCGGCATAATCGACGCGCTGATAGAATGTAGCCATGCGCTCATTGTAGGCGGTCCCGGGCGTCGGGTCCAGCGTTTTCCAGTAAGCATAGAGCTTTCGCGTCATGTCCTGTTTCGATCCGGAACTCATGGCCTGCACCGTTTCGGGCGGAGCGATCACGCCGAGCGGCTCGATCGCATCGGTCGGGTCTTCCAGGGAAAGCGGCATGCCCTGCCACACCAGTTCGACGTCGTTCGTCTGCGACTGCTCGACGCTTCCGGCCCGAACGCGGACGGTGATCGTGTACTTACCCTGTTCGAACGTCTGGCCGGGAACATTAAAGAGCGCGGTCCAAACTCCGGAATCGTTCGTGGGAACGAGTTTATAACGGAGCACGCTATCGGCACTCGAATATTCGTATGCTGCATTCGGGCGCAGGTCGCTCGCGTCGAGCGCGCCACGATAGCGTTCGCCGGTGTCGGACGGATTAACAAGATTCGTAAGCTGCCGAACACTGATATCGACCATTGGATCGCTATGGAGGACCGGTGCCAGCTTAAACGATACGCTGCCCTCGATATCGTGGCTGAACATGTAGCTGTTTCCCTGGCCGCTCGTCGTCGCAACGCCGTTGCTCATATCGTCGGCCAGTGCAATATCGCCGATGGCGATCCCATTCCTGGTATTGACATTTGCGAACGTTGTCGGACGGAGCTCGAACGGCGCGGCGTGGAGCGTCATCCGGTCGATATCATCGCGAATTTCGATGCGGACCGAATAAGACTTGTTCGAATCGAGCATGGGGAGCGCAAGGTGCTCATTCCTGGCGTGCCAGGACGTCTTCGAGATCGATTCGTCGAACGTTTTTGCATAGAGCGTATCGACCACATTGCGGGTAATGACCGGCTGGGCTTCGCCTTTTTCGACGACTTCGATGGTGACGTCGCGAATGGCATAATACTGTCCTTTGGCAGAATTCGCCGTGCGAACGAAGGAGAACATCGAGTTCGCAGTGGTCAGACGAACGTCGGCGGCATGGCCATCGGCGGATTGAATGACGCTCGTCATCATCGGGTCGCCGTAGTCGAAATACATTCGCGAATCGTGCGAATGCCATTGCGCGATAGCGCTGTGCGCGCCCAGCAGCACGATCCCGAATGCTATTACGGCTCCCAGTCTTCCTATTACGGCTTCCAGTCTTCCCATTTCTCGAACGCTCATCATTTTTAGAACTCTCATCTTTTCTATCCTTCCTACAAACTCCTACAAACCTACAAACTTTTTCAGAGACACGAAAAACACACTTTAAAATTCACTCTGCTGTCAGAGTCACCCGATCGCCTCCGTTTTTTTGTGCTCTCCGTTGTTTTGTGCTCTCCGTTGTTTTGTGCTCTCAGTTGTTTTGTGCTCTCAGTTGTTTTGTGCTCTCAGTTGTTTTGTGCTCCTTCGCGAACCCATTGCTTAATTCCACTTCGCTGATTGTCGTTCGCCGGGAACTGGCCGGAGTGTGGCAATTCGGCATACATCACCAGCACGAGATTAGAACCCGTATCGTTGGCCCGCGTCACATTGATGGCACGAACGCCAGCCCAGGACGTCAGGTCGACGCCGCCGGCCGTATTGATCGAACCATCGTGACAACCGGTCGCATTACAGGCCAGCGAGAAATACGGCTCGACCTGTGCCTTAAAACTCACATTGGTCGCAGGAAAAACGATGTCGTTCGGGTTCGTAATACCGGTACAGCCGGCATAGGCCAATATGGCAGCCACCGTACAGATCGGAGCGAGTCTCATCCTGATTAATAGCAACCTCCATCGTTTGTCTCCCATTCCTAATAACAGATGAATGATTGTTTATTCAGTGGTTGCCGAAGGCAGACCTGGCGAAGGCGCTAAAATAATAACACCCGAGAGAGGAAGTTGTTTCGTGCGCACTCGTTTATGGATAGCATTCCTTAAGACACATAGCTTTCCGTGCCCGCGCATACAAAGTTTCATTAACACAACGAGCGATATTTGGCTTTTTCCCACGAATTTCGCACACATACGATCATTCTTCTCCCTGCTGCATAATTGCCCGGACGCTTTTGGCAAAAAATTGGGAACTTGTAGGGCAAAATTGGGAAGCAAATAATTCCCAGGCGCGGTCCGATCGGTGACTAATGCGGTCCGTTCGGATTCGTCGCTCCGTTCGGCTCCTTGGGCCCGGGATACGGCAGTGTAAACCGGAACGTGGAACCTTCCCCGACCTTGCTTTCGGCACAGACGGTGCCCCCGTGCGCCTCGATGATCTGCTTTACTTTTGCGAGCCCAAGACCGGTGCTTCCTTTTTTATTCGGATCCGGTTCGACTTTATTGAATAATTTTTCGAGCCGTTTTGGGGGGATTCCCTTGCCGGTGTCGCGCACCCAGCATTCGACGGCGTCCCTTCGCGATGTCGTCACGCCGATCACGATCTTTCCGCCGGGCGTATAGGCGATCGCATTCGCCAGCAGGTTCCCATACACCGTCTTGAGCGCGACGGCATCTCCAAAAACGGTGAAGTTCGAGGGAACGAGATTATTGACGGTCGTATGCGAATTGGTCGCAAGGAGCCGGTGCTCATCGATGACGGACTGCACGAGCGGCCAAAGCTCGAACATTCTCGGAATAAGCTCGTCGAGCCCTTTCGCCTCTGCCGCTTTTTCGATCTTGATCGTCTTTTGCAACAGATTATCCAACTGCTCGCCGCTATGGATGATAATATGGACCATCTCGGAGACAAGCCGCGGATCGTCCAATTGTTCTTCGATCACGTGGGCGGCGACCATGATCGCATTGAGCGGCGTCTTCAGGTCGTGCATAACGAAGGCGAGATATTCTTTCCTGCGTTTGAGCGTCTCTTCTTCCTTCGCCTGCTGAAAAGCTTCCACGGCCGAAGCGATCGCCTGATTGAACGTAAAATAAAAAACGTGGCCGCCTTTGCCGCCAATGACGAGGCCTTCGCGTTCGGATCGCTCGATGAGGACCTCGCGCAGAATTCCATATTCCCGAATGATCTGCACCACATCGTATCCTAGTTCGAGGCGCTGCCGGCCGTGTTCCTTGGCCAATGTTTCCAGGTCTAATCCCGGCTTTTCTGCGGGATGCCAGGAGTGGGGAGCGTCGATATCACGAATTTTCTGGACGAGTTCGTCTAAAAAATGCGGAATGTCGTTGTCGAGTGCTGGATTGCTGAGTCCCTGCGCCGCTAAAATGGGACGAACACGCTCGCGCCATTCGGCAAGCAGTTCTTGTTTTTTATTTTCGATCAGCTCCGCGAGATGCTTTCGATTTTCTGGCGTCATAGAAGCAGGCGTTCAAGCTGAGAAGGAAGCGTTTTTGCTAAGAAGGAAGCGTTAAAGCTGAGAAGCAATGTTCAAGCTGAGAAGTAGCATTCAGCCTGTGAAGCAAGCGTTCAGAGTGTGTGTTTCTCTGCGAATGTAAAAAAAATGCCAGCGGTCGTCCTTAAAAAATGGGAACGCGGTCGTCTTAAAAATGGGAACGGACCCCGGCGTCGGAATCGCCGATCATTGCGATGAACCGGCTTTCGCCGTTCATTCCGACGCGAAGCACAGCCGCGGGAGCGTCTTTTTGAGCTCGCTCGAATGCCATTGCCCGGGCCTGGTCCTCGGTATGTGCCATGCCGATAAGTGAGATCGCGTCGCTATAGCGATGGACCTGCCAGCCTTCCGGTTGCTGGGAAAGTACATAGGTAGTCATAATATAATTTTAATAATTGTACCATGAAACGTATAATTAATGATTTTAATATGAACGACACAACACTCGGGCCAACGCTGCTGTGGGGTCTTACGGCGATTCCGGGTGCCTTGACTACTCGGGCAATTCCTTGATTACTCGGGCAGTTCGAAGGTCGCGATAATCTCACTGATGCCGGACAAAGGAATTCTCATAATTTGCGACGGGGCATCTTTCTTTGCTTCGCGAATGACGATTTCGAGGGCATCTTCTTCATTCGGAATTCCGGAAGCGGTCACCGTGATCGAGTCGCTGTAGCGTTGGACCTGCCAGCTGGTGAGCCGCTCGGAAAGGACGTAAGTGATCATGATGACAACGTAAAGCTCTGCAAATTCTGAACCCCGATGGGCGTCGCTTGCAATAATTCATTGAAATAGAGTTAAAAGTCCCTATTTTTGCTTTGTTCTCGATGAAATCAACTCGCGCTGTCACCATTCCACTGCTTGTCCTGTCGCTCATTGCGTCCGGAGCGGCGCTTCATGCGATGCAGCCGGTGCTCCTGCCGTTCGTCGTCGCGCTATTCTTATCGAACATTTTTCGTCCGCTCCTCGAATGGCTGATGCGGCGCCATGTTCCTATGCCGATCGCATTACTCATTGTGTTCATTGTCGTCGGCGCGGTCCTTTTCGGAATTGGCCTGGTTACAATTTCGAGTGTGCAATCGCTGATCTCGGTGCTGCCGCGCTATGAAATGCGATGGAACAACGATATTCTGCCGGCCCTCGAACAATTACTGACAAATGCTCCGGAAGCACTGCAGCAACAAATACGCACGCTCGAATGGACGAATGTCGTCCAGGTCTCTGCCATTCTCGGAATATTGTATGCCGGTGCGGGTAGCTTCGTTTCGGTGTTGAGCGGGCTGGGCCTCATCCTGCTGTTCATGCTTTTTATCTTAAGCGGACATGGGCTCTTCGAACGAAAAATCCGGGCGGCCTATCCGAATCGAGCCGAAGAATTCACGGCCGTCATTCACCGGATCGATGCGCGGACGGAACGATATTTCGTCACGGTGACGCTGATGAACCTGGTGAGCGGCATCTTATCGACCATCGTGCTTGCGGCGTTCGGAGTCGATCTCGCGCTGCTGTGGGGGCTTATCACGTTCCTTGTAACTTTTATTCCGACGATCGGCTCGATCTTCGCGCTGGTACTTCCCATTCTCGTTGCATTTCTTCAGTTCAGTACGATCTCGACCCCGCTCGCGGTCGCCATCGTTCTGGTTGCCGTCCAATTCATCTGGGGAAGCGTGGTGACGCCTCGCATCATGGGTTCCAGTCTCGACCTGAGTCCGCTGTTGGTGCTCCTCGCGCTTATATTTTGGGGATGGATCTGGGGGCCGTGGGGGATGGTGCTTTCGGTCCCGATCACTTCGATGATTAAAATTGCGCTGGAAAGCGTTCCCGCATCGCGGCCGATCGGGATCCTGATGAGCGCGACCGGGAAGGAAAGTACTACCTGATCGATCGGCCGGTTCTCCGTTTTTTATGCTTTTTCCGTTTTTGACGAAAATAGGAAAATAGAACGACGGCAGCCAGGAGCAGCGCGGCGATGAGTCTGGGTACGGCCTGGATGAAGGGGAGCGTCCTCATAAATGAATTATTTCCGATCTTCGAGACTTGTTCAAACGTGGGAGCAATAATCTATTGGGGACTGATCCGGTTCGCACTTGTGCTGGTGGGCGCGTGGGTCCTCTATAATTTCATGCCGAATTACAGCGACTGGTGGACGCTGTTTTTTGTCGCGGTCGGTCTCGTGGTGGTCTATCCGGCGCAACTGGCGTGGCGAAAACATGTCGAGACCGTGCGCCATGCCAGCCGCAACGGCCTGTGTGCCACCTGCCGCCATTTTGCAGCCGAAGAGACGCTCTGTACGAAACTCGATGAACATGTCCGCCGGGAATATACTCCCTGCGGCGGCGAAGGATGGGAACCCGGAGAAGCGGTACTCTATACGCCGGAGCTCTGAACCCAGCCTCAGAAACAAGTTGCAGAAAAAACAAGTTGTAGCAGCGTGAAGCTCCCGTTCGTTCGAAAACGGTCCCTCTATAGTGTGCTTACGGTGTGTGCGGTTGTTATTGCCGTTGCAAGGATCGTATCGTCGTACCCTGCGATCAGTCAGACGTGGGACGAGACCGATCATCTGGCCTGCGGAATGCAAATGCTCGATCGCGGGACCTACGATTATGAAGTGCTTCACCCGCCGGTCTCGCGATTGTTCATTGCGGCGTTGCCATATGCAGACGGTGCCCGGTCGCACGGCGATCGATCGCGCTGGAAGGAGGGGAACGAAATTTTGTTTGCCCAGGGAACGTATTGGCGAACGCTCACGCTCGCTCGGCTCGGTGTTTTGCCGTTCTTTATCCTGGCCATCGTTTCGCTTTGGGTCTGGACAAAAAAAATGTTCGATGAACGGACCGCGTGTTTTGCGGTCGTTTTTTTTACGTTGCTCCCACCGGTCCTGGCGCATGCCGGAGTCGCAACGACCGATATGCCGCTTACCGGCGTATTCCTGGCGGCCTGTGTTGCGTTCGATTGGTGGCTCGAGCGTCCTTCTCTGCTTTGGACGCTGTGGCTTGGAATTCTTATTGGAACGGGTTGCGCTACAAAGTTCTCCTTTCTTACCTTCTTTCCGATCGCAGCGATCGTTATCTTATCTTTTAAATTCGGAGTAAAGCATCGCTTCCCAAAACTTTTTCGGAAGCGGACGTTACGTGCTATCGCGAGTGTTGCCGCGATCTCTGCGATTACCCTGTGGGCGTGGTATGGGTTTTCCTTCGGTCCGGTCGTTCTTCCGACCCAGGTCGCTTCTCTCCAATTCTGGATGCAGCAACACCACACCCCGCACGCGCTGCAAGGCGTTATTCACTGGACGATGGCCCTGTCGCTGCCGGCGCCCGAATTTTTTCGCGGCCTGGGCTGGTTGGGAACCCTTCGCAGCGGATTTTACCTGCTCGGCCACCCCCTGATGGGAAAGTCCTCGATCTTGTTTTTTCCGGTCGCATTGAGCGTTAAAACGCCGGTTGCATTCCTCATACTTGTTCTCGTCTCTCTTCTCCTCGTGGTCCGAGCGAAGCAGTGGAGCGCGCCGAGCGTAATCCCATTGGCCATCGCAACGCTCATGCTTGTCCTTGTGCTCTTTAGCACGATCGATCTCGGCACGCGGCACATCCTTCCACTCTATGCGATGCTTGCCATCCTCGCTTCGGTGGCGGCCGTAGAACTGATCGGCTTACAAAAGCCGTATGGCGCAATGCTGCTCGGTGCGTTCATCGTGTGGACCGGTGTTTCGTCGTTTCGATATGGCAAGGACCAGATCGCGTATTTCAATGAGTTCGCCGGTGCGCATCCCGAGCATTACCTGCTCGATAGCGATCTCGATTGGGGACAGGACCTCGATAAAATGGCCGACACCGTACGGGTTCGGCATATCGATTCGTCGCTTGCGATGTATTATTTTGGCAGTGCCGATCCGCTCGAACACGGGTTCCCTCCGTACACGATGCTGGTCCCGGATCGGGTTCCGAACGCGCAGTGGGTCGTGATCAGTAAATCGGCGTTATACGCCGAGCCTGGATTTTGGTGGTTGAAATCCCGGGAACCGGTTGCGGAGGCCGGCAACAGCATGCTGCTCTACCGGTTGAACTAAGGTACCGGTTGAACCAAGGTTTTCATATATCGCTCGAACGCCTCGCTGACGTTCGGTTGAAGGCGGGCCACATCGTGGATCGTCGCCAGGGCGAACACCGGAAGCCCGGTCTCCTGCTCGAAGTGTTCCTTCGCGGTCAACGAAGACCCTACGGCCGGTTCGGCGCGATCGAATGCGATCACGAGCCCTAACGGAATGGCGCCCGCTTCTCGCAATTTGGCAATGGCTTCCATTTTCGTTCCGCCTGTTGCAATGACATCGTCCACGATGACGGCCCGGTCGCCCTGCATTAAGATCCCCAAGAAACTGCTGACGTCACCGTGCGTCTTGGCTTCTTTTCGGTCGCTCACGGCACGGATGGAAGGGCGCTCCGTGGCAAGCGCGATCGTCGTGGAAACGGCGATCGGAATTCCTTTATAGGCCGATCCGAATACGACCTCCGCCGCATCGAACGCGGACTCACGGGTAAGCTTTTGGGCATAGAGTTCTCCCATACGCCGTAGTTGTGCCGCGGTACACAGCGAGCCGGTATTGAAAAAGTAGGGGGACTTGCGTCCGCTTTTTAGCGTAAAATCGCCGAAGGTGAGGACCTGCTCGGCAAGAAAAAATTCGATGGCTTGTTCTTCGATGGTCATGACTCGTCTAATTCATCCAAGGCGGCTTGTAATTCGGCGAGCGCATGACGGTCGCCCATCTTTTTGGCCGTGGAAATTCCTTCCCGGTAGATCAGGGCGGCGCTTTCGTTATCGCCGGTATGCCGGTAATATCCGGCGAGCATATAATACGTAGGAACGTAATCCGGGTCGCGCTCGCGCAGTTCTTCCAGGATCCGGATCGCTTCCGGAATGCGTTCGGCCTTCGCATGTTCGAGCGCGATCGCATAGCGGGTAAAGCTATCGTTCGGGTCTAACGCGAGAAGGTCCTGAAGTTTATCGAGGCGCGACATAAAAAATTTCCGCCATCTGTAAGCCGAATTCTGTCTTTCCGCGGCCGATCGCTCGTCCGTCGGAGAGGCAACCATTTATCTATGCGACCTACCCGAAATCGTAGCTACGCTCACCGCGGGTCGCGGATTCCTTTCGGACCGATTTCCTACGTGGTCTTGCTCCGCAAGAGGTTTATCGTGACCCCGAAGATCGCTCTTCGGGCGGTGGTCTCTTACACCGCCGTTTCACCGTTACCTTCGAAAAGGCAGTTTGCTTTTCTGTGATACTGCGCTGTCAACAGAATTTCGGTACACGCGAGGCGTTCCTTATTCCCTGTTGCCCGATCTTGAGGGACGATCGCTCGCCCTCTCTCGACCGGCATGCTTACCCTGTGGAGTTCGGACTTTCCTCTCACCGACGACCGCTCAAGAGCGATCGTCCACAAGCGGTTGCCCGATGGCGGATCGGGAAGATGCTGGAACGACAGCACCTTCCCGATTTACTCTTCAAACTCGTTATCGTTCTCTTCGAAGTCTTCGTTGTCGACTTCATAGGTCACCGGCTGCGGTTCGCCATCGACGGCGATCGCGATCGGTTCGCCGATGATAATACGGCCGCAATATTCGCAGACCGTATGCTTCTCGCCTTTTTTAAGTTCCAAGGCGAGTCGCCTCGGAACGGCGTTAAAGCACCCGCCACACACGCCATTCTTAATGGGAACGACGGCAATACCGCCTTTGGCAGGCCGCACGCGATTGTAAATGGTCAGATGAAAGGGCTGCACTTGCTTCACGAGGCCCTCGCGGCGCGCCAGCAGGTCTTTTTCTTCGTGCTCGGTCTCGGCGAGCACTTCGTTGAGCGCGGTCTGCGCTTCATCGAGGTCGCGTTCCATTTCCGATAAATTTTGGGTGGCCTCCTGCTCGTCCATTTTCAGTTGTTCGAGCTCGATGCCCATGCGGCCCACAGATTCGGTATTCGTATGCAGCCGGCGCTGGCCGTCTTCCAGTTGGAATGTAATCGCGTCGTATTCTCGGGTGGTCTTTACATCGAATTGCTGCGATTTGTAGCGATCGACCTTTTCGCGGAGGTCGGTATTTTCTGCCGAGAGCTCGCGGGAACGGCTTTCCAGTTCGCGAATATCCCGGCGCATTTGTTCGATTTGCTCGCGTTGCGAGTCGACTTGCTGCCGCATGGCATTCACGCGGTCCGGGAGTTCGCCTCGGCTTTCGATAAGATCGTCGAGTTGCCGGTCCACTTTCTGAAGTTCGTAGAGGTGTAATAATGAGTCGTTCACGTCAAAATCTCGTAATAATAATGCGGTCGTCCTGCCGATTAACGGCAATAATAATGGACCGCGTTGGGTTCCGAATGCGCCTCCAGCAGGAGAGTCTCCGGAAGTTCGTCATACAAATTTACGGCATCCGAAGCGCTTCGTTGTAATTCGAGCGCTTTTCGGGCTGCGGTGACCATACCGTGCATAACAAATTTTTCCGTCTCCGCGTGTCCGGCATCGATGAGAAGAATGTTATCGTGATCGGCGCGGTGAAAGTCGTGATAACGAACGTCCGCCGTAATAAACGCCCCCGCGCCGCTTTGGAGCGCCGCCGGATAAAAGTCCATCCCGGCCCCGCCGAGTACGGCAACAGTCTCGACCGTCGCCGGACCGCCCCGGTTGTATCGTATGACCTGCGTTCCGAGCGTTTTCGAGACCAGTTCAAAAATCCGGTCCCGGTCTTTCGGCTCGGTCCATCTGCCACGCGCTCCCATGCCGGTATGGGGGGGCAGGTCGGGACGAGAAAGGGGAGAGAGCGTTTCTATGGTCTCGAGTCCCAGCGCTTGCGCCATCAGGCGGCTCGTTCCAAACTCGGGGTGCGTATCGAAGGCGGTGTGCTGGATATAGAGTGCGATATTGCTCCGGATCACTTCGCGTAAAAGGAACCCGGTACGCGTTCGATCGGTAATGGCGGTAATAGCGGGAAAAATAAGCGGATGAAATGCGACGATAAGATTTGCATTTCGCGAATTTGCTTCTACGATGACTTCGCTCGTGACTTCGTACGCAAATAAAGCAGCCCTAAGCTCGGTTTCGGCGTCGAGACCCGCCTGGAGCCCGATCGCATCGCGCTCATAGCCGGCCGCTTCGAGCGGGACCACGGTTTCCAAACGGTGAAGGAACTCGGAGATCAGCATTTCGCCCCAAAAATACGGCGGTAATACTTCGGTAACAGGAAAGCGGGCGTTATGAAACCGTTAAATTCGAATATAAATGGTTACCATACCATTACGATTCACATTACCTTCCACATATCGACAGCGCGAGCGGCATTATCGTGCAGTTGGAGCACGACCAGCAGCGATGCTGCTCCACGCCTTAGGGAGCGACAATAAATTTCTTTTGGTCCACGGGCTCACCACCGACCGTCATGCGAGCGATGTAGCATCCGGGTGAGAGCTGGAGGCCATTCAGATCGACGGAAGTCATACCCGCCGGCGTCATGCCATCGACGACGGTTCGGACTTCGCGGCCGAGGAGATCGCACAATGTAAGTTCGACTCGTGAGGATTGTGGCAGTGAGATGCGAAGCGACGGACGAGAGGACGTTCCGAGAACTTCCAGCGATGCTGCGCCGGCATTCGAACTCGCAGCAACTCCGGAACTGGCCAGATTCGCAACGCCCAGCGACTCGACATCGAAGCCACCGGCCGGATCGCCTTTGACATCCTGTACAAACACGACCGCCGTCATATTCTGGATATTCCAATCCTGCTGTGCATTCGTCGGATCGTAAGTGATATCGAACGATTTGTTCTCGCCAGGCGCCAGCGGGTCCGAACCGGTCGTCGAGGGGAGCATCACACGAAAGATATCGTTCCAGAGGCTGTCGGGCGGGTTCCCGTACCCTCCTGGCGAAAAGGTATTCGCATAATACACATGCGATTCCTTAAGGACGACATAGACTTTACTTTGGCCGCTGGCGGGTCCCGTGACGTTGAATTTGACGTGAATGAGGCCATCGGACTGAAGGCCCGCCGTAACATCGATCGGGGTCAATGGGACCGCGAGATCGGTATTCGTCGAATTGATCCACTGAAACTGCGGAGTCGATTCGGAGGGGACGCCATCGATGAAGGCAGAAGGATCTCCCGTTACATTATAAAAGCTGCTGCTCTCGCGCGGCGTTACGGCCGCTTTGCTTTCAACATAAAAATGATCGCTCACGTCGGGAAATTCATTGTGATAATTAATGACCACGATCCCATCGTTGGGATTCTGCGCGACGAAAACGGAGTAATTGTCATCGGGAGTTCGGCAGTTCGTGCAGCCAAAATTTCCGAACAGCTCGGCAAGAACTTTCGGCTGGGTTTGCGCAAAACTTTGCTGTGAGAGAATTCCTGAGCCGAATACGAGGGCCAAAAGGAAACGCTTCATGTTAGATCTGGCTGGTTAACGTTAGTCTCAGGCCCTTGAACGGCGGTACGACGCGGCAAATTCCGCCAGTGCAATTGAGGCCGCCGCGCTCCGAACCGTAGGAAGCCAACAGCGAGTGTGAACCGCCCAGCCGAAGGGAAATAAAACCTTGCCCCCACGTCCCATCCGTCGCAAACGGACTTTCCGCGTAAAAGAACGACTTGTCGAGGATCCCGCCAAAGGTAATGAGAGGGTTGAAGGAGTATTGAAGCGTTATGAGTTCGTTGATTCGCCGCTTATCGTTGGTCCCCAACGAGCCATCGAAGGCCCATTGGTGCTCCCAGATGGCGAGCAGGCTCTGCGTCGGCGTTGTCTCGTACTGGAACTTTCCGGCGATCGTCGTGCTCCATCGCTCATCGGCCAGTCCGGTTCCCGGGGTATACGCGACGACTTCGTTCCGGCGATGGACCGCGAACTTCAGGAAATTAAGATCGTTGTTGGGATCGAAATCCCACTCGGCCTCGCCATAGATCTCCCAATAGGGATAAAAGCCGACATCGTTCAGCTTCGGGAAAATGGAGGTACTGTCGAGCACCGCGCCACCCGGGTCGTATTTATCGTGGGAACTCGATGCCGCGGCATTCAGGTCGAGCACGACCTGCGGGATCGCCGTAATGTTCGCTTCGAGCTGATAGCCAAGTTCATCGTCGAAATTCACGGCATGTGTGGTCCGCGTGATGGACGTCCAGGTATAATCCTTATACACTTCCGGAGGACTCGAGATCGGCAGTTTGCTGAACACATTGGTGAACGGGTCGCCGGGCTGGTGAAGGAAATAACTATAGTTCTTGTAATCGAAGGTTAGTCCGATAAAAGAATTCGAATAGCTAAGCGATCCATAGAGGGCATGGCCGGTGTGGGACGTATCCAACGGCGAGCTTAGATATTCGTTGACCTGGTTCCGGTTCTCGGTCCATTCGGCAAAGGCTTCGAACTCGCCGGAATTAATATCGGCAAAAAAATCCGGCTGATTCACCTGCCGCGTGGTCGTCTGGATAATTCCTCGCCCGGCGGGAATGTTTGTCGTGGTAAACGCCTGCAGGAATGTGGCGCCGAGCGTCACCCGCTTTTTAAAGAACCCGAGTTCCATATCCGCTGCCCGAGCGGAGATATGCATCGGGATCGTGTCCTGAACGAGCAGTTGCGTGGAGGTCGAAAGCGGGACGGGATAAAAATCTTCCTGGCCGCCAACGCCTTTGATGGCGATCGAGGCGTCGAGATCGAGCCAGTCGCTCGGCACGTTGTACTGGGTTCTTCCAAAGACGCCATCGAGCCAGGAGTCGTAATTGAGCGGCCGCGATTCGAAGCAATCGACGGCTAAGCCGCGCCCGAAGAGCGCAGGAACATCCCCGGCGGTGAGTTCGAGCTGGTCCTTACGGTAGGTCAGCCATCGCCTCCGAAATTCCCGATCGGTGTAGGAACGGCCGACTTCGCTCGGATCGTCCATTTCATAGCGGAGCCCAAGCGAAAAATAATTGAAGAAAAGCCGTGCATCGGCGATCTCTTCGAAATATCGTTTGTCAAAGGTATTGCCGTTTTGGTCTGTCGTCGAGCCATCTCCGACGCGGAGCAGGTTAGAGCCTGTCGCATGCACAGATTCCGATGCTTGCTGGGCATATGCGGCGCGTGTGAAAAATGAAAAAAAGATGAGAAGGCAGGAAAGAATGAGGCTGGGAATGAGGAGGCAGGCGGCCTTCCGAGCGAGGGGTTCGAGGCGAGCGTTCATGCGTGGGCGGCAAAAATACGGACGAGATGCCCCTCGGCCCGCAAATTGCCCATGAGATCGGCTCGCGCCATCATCGTAAGCGACTTGACTAACTGTCGGAGACGAACGATTTTGTTTTGGGCCAGATCATTCATGTCAATGGCGGCCTAATTGTGAAGGGGTAACTTTTTAATTCAGGAGAAAAGATTCTATGCAACAACATCTCGATGGATTGCGCGTCGCGATCATCGCGACGGATAATTTCGAAGAAAAAGAGATGACCGAGCCACGAACGGCCCTGGATAAGGCCGGTGCGGAGACGGTGCTGATTGCACCGAAGAAGGACCGTATTCGCGCCGTTCAGCACGATAAGCCGGGCGAGACCTATGCGGTCGACCTCTCGCTTGAAGAGGCCGATCCGGACGAATTCGATGCACTTATGCTTCCCGGCGGCGCCCTGAATGCCGATCATCTGCGTACGGAACGAAAAGCGATCGAGTTCGTCCGGCAATTCGAGCGGGACGGCAAGCCGATCGCCTTCATTTGCCACGCGCCGTGGATCGTCATCTCTGCGGGACTTGCGCGCGGCCGCCACTTCACCGGATATCATACGATCAAGGACGACATCATCAACTCCGGCGCGCATTACGACGATAAGGAAGTGATCCGCGACCGCAATTGGGTCTCATCGCGCCAGCCCTCCGACATTCCGGCGTTCAATCGCGAAATGCTCCAGCTATTTTCGGAACACGTTCCGTCTCACGCGTAAATCGGATAATGGACTCCCGCGAAGGTTTCTGCCTTCGCGGGAATGGATATCTATGGTCCCAGCCGCATGCCGCAGGCGTGGCCATAGGAGTCATACCCAGTATTTTGAATTGGATTGTGAAGACCGAATCCATACGCATAGAGGGCGAAGGGGGCCGTCGATTGGACGATATGCCTTCCGGTGGGAACCTGGAGGGTCAGGACCATCTCCTCTGAATGCGGAATCGTCCGTTTCGAAACGAGCGTCACGCCAAAGGGATATCTTCCCGTCGCGGCGGACATTCCATCGATCGTCAGTGAGCGAGTCGAAGTATCGCGAAGCACGATATTGAGATAATGCCGAAAAGAATTCCCAACCGGCGTAACGCTCGACGCTTCCATAACGAACCGGTCGCTGGGGACCGCAAACAGCATGAACGGATCGCCGGTCTTTAAACTATCGAAATTGGCGCTGGGGCAATATTGCGCGACCAGTGCCGGTTTCGAGGTGGTCACGATGGCATCGTGCATCAGCGAATCGTCCTCGAAAAATTCCCCGCTCGAAAGGGTCGCGACATGCTTTCCGTCGATAGAAACGTCCGTCCGGTCGGAACCGGCGATCACGCGCGCCACATAGTACGTTTTGTCTTCCAGTTTTGTGAGGACGAACTCGCGCCCCCAGTCTTCCATCGGCGGTTCCATTTCGAGCAGGACATCGCAAAACGAAACATTAGCGGGCACCTGGGCGCACTGATGACCCGTCACGAACGCGATCGGCTTGTTGGAAGAGACCGTGGTGCCGGTCAGGTCGCTGCTATCGATATCGGACCCCTCGATCTGAAATACTTCACCCCGGTCGAGCGGGACCTCGATGGTCCGGCCTTTTGGGAATCCGGTATTGGTAGGGCCATTTAAATGAATCGTGAGGAGCGTGCTGTCCTCTGTTGCGACCGCCGCCGCCTGCGTTGGGAAAAAGCTAAAATGCAGATTAGAAATTTCTGTATATCCGGCCACCATATAGCTCGTTCCGAGGAGATCCGCGGGGATCGCCATATAGCTATCGGTGCTCGCCGGCCGGTGCGATACGACAAAGACCGAAATATCGTGATCGCTCGTAATATGCAGCGAGTTTTTTGAAATGTCGCCGCCTGGGACGAGTTCGATGGTCGTATCGATCTCCTCTTCGATATAGGCCCCGGACTCGACCGAAAAATTTTGGTTGCTTCCGTCACGGGAATCGACAATCGAGCCCTGCGTTCGAAATTCCGAAGTGATCAGGAGTGAAAGCGAGAGAATTTTATTACCCTCGATCACCGCGTTTTTCGGGAATGCAACCCAGAAATCGCGGCCGCGATATCCCTGCCCGAAGACGGGCCGCGACGTAAACAGGAGGGCACCGAGAGCAAGGAAGAGAAGTAGGGGGCGGCGGTTCATTTCGAGGGGGCTAAGATTTAGTAACAAAAATACCAAAAAGCGGTGCGTAAGTTGTAACTTTACACACCGAGCGTGGTTAATCATGGTCGATGCTGAGCCGTTCCATTCTTAGTTCGGTGCTCCTCCTGTGGGCGACCGCGTCCCACGCTCAGCTTTTGGAAAAAGAATGGCAGAGCTTAGGTTCGTTCCCGGCCATCAACACGATCTATTTTGTGAGCACGGGCGGTCCGCCGCGCCTCGGTTTTATTGGGGACACCGATAATGTATTTCGGACAAGCGATGGCGGCCTCACGTGGTCGAACGCGGCAGTGAATGCCGGGCATTTCGTCGCCAGCGATTTCGCCTTTAAAGATTCTGCGACAGGGTGGTTTACGAATTTTGTCGAAGGCGGATCGCCGGTCTTTAAAACGACCGACGGAGGCAAAACCTGGAACCCGCTTTCCGCCCCGATGCCGAAGCCGTGTGCGATCTATTATAATGCGCAAAAAAGCATGCTCATCGTTTCTTCGTGGGAAGCGGCGACCTCCAATATGCCGGGAGTGGTCGCGATCTCCACGGACGATGGCGCAACCTGGAGCGTCGTACTTCGGAACGAGCCCGCGAACGGAACTGCATTCCTCAATGCCGATACCGGCGCTCTAACCGAGCGCGGAGATTATAGTTTTTATACCACGGACGGAGGCCTGACGTGGTCGCAGTCCGAGAACCAAAATTTCACCGACGAAACATGGCAGCCGCTGGGCGATACGTTTCGGGATATTTTCTGGGCGGCCTCCGAAGCCCCGAACGAGACCTTCGATTATCATATCTCGTATGTCTTCGAATCGAAGGACTTCGGTCATAATTTCTTCAATGTCGCGACGGTCCCGCGCAGTACCGGCACGATGCGGGAAGGTTCCTGCGGTACGCTCTATCTCCAAACGACTGCTGCCGCCGCGGACAGCGTGCAGGGGATCCTCCAGTCCCAGGACGGGCTCAACTGGAAACCGCTCCGCGACGGGTTCGGAACGGCCGGACCCTCGGCCGTTATTAACGATACGCGATTTTTTGTGCAGGGAACGTATGT
>JAJPIQ010000081.1 GCA_021324685.1 Bacteroidota bacterium | reverse complement strand
TTTTTCGGGGAAATTTTTTTCGATCCAGTCCTGAAAGATCGGCGCGACGGCATACGGCAGCCGAAGGATCGTATGTGCCACGAACTTCGCTCCGGCATCGGCCGAGCGTTTCAAGATATTGGGGACCTCATTATCGTTGAGTCCCGGAATGATCGGCCCGACCATGACACCGACCCGTACGTTATTTTTTGCGAGTTCCGCGATCGCGGCAAGCTTTCGCTCCGCGGTCGAGGTCCGCGGCTCGAGCCTTCGCCGCAAGTCCGGATCGAAGGAGGTGATCGAGAGCATCGTACTCACGAGGTCCATGCTGGCCAGTTCTTTGAGAAGATCGAGATCGCGAAGGATGAGCGCATTTTTGGTAAGGAGGCTCACCGGGTTTCGAAATTCGAGGAAGACCTTGAGCAGTTCGCGCGTGATCTCATATTTTCGTTCCGCAGGCTGGTAGCAATCCGTATTGCCGCTCATCATGATGCACTGCGGCATCCAGGTCCGCTTCGTGAACTCACGCCGCAATAGTTCTGGCGCATCGTGCTTGACCATGATCTTCGATTCGAAGTCGATCCCGGCATTGAAGCCGAGGTATTCGTGATAAGGCCGTGCGCGACAATAGGCGCAGCCATGTTCGCAACCCCGATAGGGATTGAGCGAATACGCCATCGGAATATCCGGGCTGTCATTCTTGAAAAGAATGCTTTTCGTATTATCGTGAAAAAATTGCGTTTGGATGACCGGCAATTCTTCGGCAATAGTCTCCCATCCGTCATCGAAGGCTTCCCGGCTCGTCGTTTCGAAGCGATTTTGCGGAATCAGTGCGGTCCCACGGACCGGTATCGGTTTTTTAACTGCAGGAGGAACGGTGGCTTCCATTTTTTGGGCAATGATTGAGTGGAATATACTTCTCTCAGAGAAATAGGTGCTTATTGTCACACTTGCCAATATAATCCATTCCGACGCCGAAGTCAAGCACGTTGAAAAATAATTTGAAATTTTTTTAAACACCCACCGTCCGATTTTTTAGATCGGAGCCTAAAGTCAGAAAAGAAAGACTTATTTCCTGAGGACGGCGCGCAGATCGAGCAGGGCCTGCTTCATGGCGCGGATCTCTTCCTGGGTGATCGAAGCGGCCGGAGCGGGAGGTTTATCGGTGGGAAGCGAAATTTGGTCGGGATCTTTCACGGAAGCGACTTCTTCGGGCGTCTTCCCTTCCGTAAATCGCTCGTTACGAAGAATGACCTTCGCGCCCTCGATCGTATAACGCTGCTCACGTAACAACTCTCTGATGCGAAGGATGAGCTTGATATCGCGGTTGGAATAAATGCGGTTGCCGGCCCGGTTCTTTTGGGGACTCAACCCTTCGAATTCCGTTTCCCAATATCGAAGGACGTACGCTTCGAGCCCAGTAAGCCGACTTACTTCCGAGATCGAATAGTACAGTTTCGGAATGGATAGGTCCTTTACCTGCTTGCGAGCGGGTTTCGCTTCAGGAACTGGAGTGTTTTCACTGATGACAGGTTCAGATTCGGAAAGCATTGGTGATGACTGGGTAAACTCAACCGTATGATCTTCGACCGAAATTGGATGTGCGGTCTGTGTCTCGAAAAACTCTCCCTGAGTCCCCATGGGGCGATAAAAGAAATGAAAACGGAACGCGGGTCGTAAAGAATAACCTCAAGGGAAAGCCGTAAGTTCTATAATTTTTCGATAGTTACGATAGCTTCCGCAATCTCTTTGGTATGCGTCATCGAAAGCTGAACGGTAAACTCGCCGCCAATAATTGCTTTCGCTATATTTCTCATATCGCCCATGAGTTCGATGAATGGCCGGCCGCTTCGCTCTTTTCTTACAGCCACATTTCGCCATACGAATTTACGACGAACACCGGTTCCAATCGCTTTTGCATAGGCTTCCTTGGCTGCGAAGCGCGCTGCAAAATGTTCGGCCGCGTGCGGCCGGCGGGACGAATATAGAATTTCCTCTTCGGAAAAAATGCGGTTCAAAAATTGGTCGCCATAGTTCTCGACAGACCGCGCTATGCGTGGGACTTCGATCGTATCGATGCCTATACCGAAGATCATGCGTTCTCGCGGTCCACGATAAAGAGCAGGTCCGAAATATCCATAAGATCGTAGTCGGCGCCATGATCGGTCGTGTTGAAGGTGTCTCCGTAGTGGGCAAAAGCCGTCTGCATACCGACGGCTTTAGCACCGGCGATATCGCGCTCCGCCCAGTCGCCGACCATAAGGGCGTCCGCCGCTCTGGTCTCAAGGCGTTTGAGCACAGTGAGGAATGGCTTAGCCGAGGGTTTTCGCTCGCCCGTCTCATCGAAGGTGACCGCAATATTGAAGATGTGATGGAACCCAATATGACAGAGCCGGAGCCACGCTTCGCGGCTCGGCGCATCTGAGAGAACAGCGAGTTTAATGCCCCGGCGCAGGAGCTGCATAAGGGTAGCGGTCGTATGAGGATAGGGTTTCAGCGCCGCTTCCCGCGCCCGGCGATAGGCGATGACACCCGCAGCGAGAATGCGATGATCGATCTTATTGAAAACACCGAAAATAAGATCGTCGAACACCTGCTGATATTCGATGCCGCGCTCTTTATAGATCACATCGATCCGGGAGCGAATATCGGAACGTTCGAGATCGAGCCCGGCATCGAGCATGGCGTCGATCGCAGCCTCGATCGCCTGCCGCTTCATCGCCATAAAATCGACGAGCGTGTTATCGAGATCGAAAACGATAGCAGAGATCACAGGCAGTAACAGTACGAGCAATAGATAACGACGATTCTGGCTTGCTTGTCCCCGCCTTATAGTTCGAACGCGAGCCCATCGTAGCCCAGACGTACCGATTCAGGCAGACTGCGTTCATCGCGTGCGTGCATCACGTCGTGGTTGATATGCGTCAGGTAAGTAATGCGTGCGTGAATGCGCTCCGCTTCCCTTACCGCCTGCGAGATCGAAAAATGGGTCGGGTGCTCCTTAAAGCGAAGGCCATCGAGGACCAGCGTGTCCAGATTTTCGAGCAATGGGTAAGAGGCTTTTGGGATCTTGCTGCAATCAGTGAGATATGCGAAATTCCCGATCCGAAAACCGAGAATGGAAAGCTTGCCGTGCATCAGCGGAATGGGTATTACCTCGAGGCCCCGAACGTGAAATAGCCCATCACCGATCTCCGTAAAGTGCACTTTGGGCAAGCCGCCGCCCGACTGGATTGCGCCCCCAAAAGCATATTCGAACGTTCGTTTTATATAGGCTGCAACTTCTTTCGTCGCATAACAATCCGGCGCTTTATGGCTAAGGAATTGAAATGCTCGCAGGTCGTCGAATCCGGCAATATGATCGTAATGTTCGTGTGTGTAGAGGACCGCTTCGAGATGCGTAACATGATGGGCCAGCATTTGCTGACGGAAATCAGCGCTCGTATCGATCAGGATATTATCGCCTTTATCTTCGACAAGGACACTCACGCGCAGGCGTTGGTCCTTCGGATCGGTGGAGCGACACACTTCGCACGGGCAACCGACCATCGGTACGCCGACCGAAGTTCCCGTCCCAAGGAGCGTTACGCGCATCGGTCATCCACTCCCTTTCGCTAATTCTTCTTCGATCGCATCTCGCAGCGCCGGGCGGATAAACGTATTCCCGAGCCCGTACTCGTTCAGGCCGAGTGCGAGCGTGCGAATCTTTTTGGGGACCGTATTCCGACGGTTGAGAACGAGCAGTCGCTGCTCCCGGAGCAGACAATACCCTCCATCGAAATTTCCATTTTCAAAGCGAACCTTGATCCCCAGTTCGACGGCAAGGGCTTTTAATTCTTCGAATAATTCTTCGTGCGTCATGAATAGCGTATGGCAACGGTGACCTCAACAGCGAACGAGGTGAATTTGTTGAAAACGAGTGCGGGAATTATTTAGGAAGGGGGACTCCTTCGAGCGAACGCGCGACGATGTCGGCGACCTCCTGCTCGGAAAGCGTTCGTGGCCGAAAGCGCGATCGCGCCATGTGCACCGCTTCGCGCAACGTCGGAAGCTCCCCTCGCAAATACAGCCATACATGATATCCCAGGCGATTGCGATCGTTTTCTTCGACCGTCGGAACGTCCTTCACCGCGGCATACGCGATCCGCGCGAATTCCAGATCGTGTTCTTTTGAAATATGTAGCGACATCAGGGTTGAATAGAGACGGACTCCGTTAATTTCGTTCCACTCGATAGTTCGAGAACAAGCCGGTAATTGCCGGCCGCAAGTCCCGCAACAGAAAGCGAATCGTTCGAGGCCGTGCGGGTCCATGCTCGGACTTCGATTCCAGACTCATTATAAAGAGAAAATTTTAGCGATCCTTCGACCGGAGCCCCTAATGCATAGAGCAGTTCTTCCGAATGTGCCGGGTTTGGATAGACGTTTAAGTGCTGTGTTGTCGTCTCGCGTCCGACTTTCAGCGGGGCCAGTTCTGTAACTTTTACGGTCCGCATCAGGAGAAGCCCTTCCGGATCGATTTTCACCGTATCGGGAATGAAGCCAGGCTCGGCCGCTGCCGTGCTCGTTTGAAGCGAATCCATCCAGACCACGATTTCGGCCGACGGTCCATTCCGGGACGCAACATGCACGGGAACAGGAACTCGGAAATAGGGAGAAACCGAAGTATCGATCGTTCCATAATACGTCGACCGTATCGTATCGCGTCGCTGATGGAATGTTAAAATCGCACCGTGGGCGGTCTGCGCCCACGTCACCGTATCCGTGGGATAGCCACGGCTATAGACCCATTCCCGGAAAAACCACGAAAGGTCCTCGCCACTGATATGCTCAAAAGCCGTTTCGAGATCGGCACTTGTGGCGGTCGCATATGCATGTTCGTTCCCATAATATCGGACCGCGCTAAAAAAGTGGGAGTCGCCAAGATACTGCCGCAGCATGCCGAGCACGGCAGCCCCCTTCTGATAGATCGTTGAATAGGGATAATTACTTTTGTGATTATCGGCTGTCGGCGCGCCGGAAAGTGGCAGGTCGCTGGCCTTCGCTCCGGAAATATTTTCGTGCTGCCGTGTGAGGTATGCCGGGCGTCCGAACAGCCGCTCGAGATCGAGCGATTCGGAATAATGGGCAAACCCTTCATTCAACCATGCGTCATCGAACGTGTTACAGGTCACGCGATCTCCCCACCATTGGTGTGAGAGCTCATGCACGGCAATCGTACTGTTGTCATTCACGTCCGTTAGCGGATTCCCGGAGATGGCAACAGGATCGAGAGAGATCATCGTCTGGTGCTCCATGGAGCCGAATGGAGTAACAACAAAACCGACCTTTTCGAACGGATAAGCCCCGAACAGCGAATCGTAAAATGCGAGGATCGGGCTGACACGTTCCGTCATTTCGTTCCAGGCCTTTATGCTATCGCTGGCCAGCGCATAGACATCGAACGGAATCCCAAGCGAATTCGGGATATGCTGAACCGTATAAGGGCCCGTTGCAAATGTAAGAAGGTACGTAGCGATGGGACGACCTTCATGCCAATGCATGATGCGCTCTCCGTGGTGAATTCCATTGTCCGGCGTCAGGAGATTCGATACAAGCGTTCCATTCGATGCGGTAAGATCTCCGGGGGGCGTTGTAAAGGTGAGATCGACCGAATCCGCTTTGTCATCCGGAAGATCGTAGCACGGTAACCAATGCCGAGTGCAGCCCGTGTACGGGGCATAAAATCCGACCCCCATAGCAAACATCATGGTATCTTCGACCGTCACGCCACCCCACCCCTGTCCCGGAAGAGGAACATACTGTTCCGGCTTCGGGGCGCCGTGATAAAACGTTTCGACCGTAAATTGGGAACCTGCTGAAATGGATATCGGTGCCAGAACGAAGTACGCGCCGGGAGTCGTATCGGACGGCAGGATACTCGCGCGCTGATTGTTCACGAATACACTGTCGATCGTAAGGTATTTAGCGAATTGCAGGATTTGGGAGATATTCGAATCGGCCGTCGCGCGCATCGTAACGTCTCCCCACAGCGAATCCTCCGTCCGTTCAAGCCGGACGTTCGCGTTATAATAATGGACGTCGTATCCCTTCGCGGGTTGTGCGGGCAGGATATCTGCCCAGGAAGAAAGTATTGCGAAAGCGATAACGCTGACGATGACATTTCTCATTCGTGTCACGAACTTAGAATCGGAGCAAAGAAGTTCTGAATCGAAAAGCAAGACATTCATCCTTATCGTTGGAATCGAGCGTATCAGGAACACGCTAAGACGCGGTTCTGTTAGGCCGTGCCCGGCGCAAGAAGCGTTGCGGCTGCGCAACCCGTCCTTGCACTGTGAAAGCCCGAGTGGTGAAATTGGTAGACACGCTGTGTTCAGGGCGCAGTAGTCGTGAGGCTGTGCGAGTTCGAGTCTCGCCTCGGGCACCAATGGCCGGATTTCGATCCGGCCATTTTTCCAGACCGTTCCCGCCTTCCATCTTTGTCTTCCGTGGTGCCGAAATACTCGACCAATAAACTGCAGGCGGCGTGGGTTTCGCTCATTGTCACGATCGTACTGGTTACGATCAAGCTGGCGGTCGGACTCGTGACAAATTCTCTCGCGCTGCTTTCGCTGGCCGCGGAGTCCGGGATCGACCTTGCCTCCGTGCTCATCACCCTGCTGGCGGTCAGGATAAGTTCCATACCTCCGGACGCCGACCATCCCTACGGTCACGGAAAATTCGAGAACCTCTCGGCGCTCGGCCAGGGTGTGCTGTTGCTCGCCGTTTCTATTTGGATCGTCGTAACGGCAGTTGGACGATCGGCTGCCGGCTCCTCGACGGTAACCGTGAATAGCTGGAGTTTCGGCGTGCTTGCCGTTTCCATTGGGCTCGATTTGTGGCGCGCACAGCTACTTCGGACCGCCGGATCGGAACACCACTCGGCGGCGCTTTCGGCCAGCTCGCTGCACTTTTTTACGGATTCTCTTTCGGCGTTTATAGCGGCCGTAGCATTATTATTGGTCTGGCTTGCCGGCGCACATTCGGCCGATAGCTGGGCTGCTATCGCGGTCGCCGTCTTCGTTGCTTATCTGAGCATTCGTCTTTCCATGGAAGCGATCGATGGCCTTACGGACCGGTTCACGGCCACTGGCGAATACGACCGGCTCCGGGCGATCCTACAAAACATTCCCGGCGTCGAGCGGGTAGCGCGCATGCGAATGCGCACCGCGGGCCCGGGGCTGTTTATCGAAGTGAGCATCCTCGTCAGCCGCGTACTGCCGCTCGAAGCGATCGAACGAATTGTGAGCGAGACGGAAGGGGCTATTCAAGATTCGTTTCCCCGCGCTGAAGTCACCGTCCACTGGCGCCCCGTACGGACAGCGACGGAAGCGCCGTTCGATACACTAAAAATAGCGGCTGCAACATTCGGCCTATTGCCGCACAATACCGAGCTATCGCGAACGAAGCACGGCGCGCTTGCGCTCGACTATCATCTCGAGTTTAAGCCCGGCACGTCCCTGGCCAGCGCGTCGCGTGCGTCCCAGGAGATAGAACAACGGCTTCGGAACGATCTTCCGCAGGTGGGCCCCATCTTCGTTCATCTCGAAGAAGAACGTTCGGACCGAGCAATGCCCCATCTCGAAGAAATCGAACGAGAGTCCCTGAAACAAAATGTTACCCTTTCTGCAAAGGCCGCGCACCCAGCAGTACATGGCATTGCTGCACTACATATCTTTCGTAATGAAGAGGATGGGAGCTTGAAACTTGTGCTCACGGTCGATCTCCCGGCCTCGCTTTCACTGCACGAGGCACACACCATCGTGACCGCGGTGGAAGCCGCACTCCGTAAAGAATTTCCGGAATTTAATCGGATCCTGATCCAGGCCGAACCGGCTACTTGAAAAGGTGCATCGCGTCCTCAATACGGTTCAGGTTGAACTGAAACGGCAAGCCTTCGCTATTGTGAATAAATGAAACAGTTGCTGACTAAATCATTGTGGACCGTGGAAAGCTCGAACCGGGCACCCGATAAAAGAGTACATAGTTCCTGGGATAATATTTGGATAATAATGACATATTCTTAGTGTGCACGCCGCGTTCGATCACGCAGTCTGGAATCGCAATCCACGTGCCGCAGGCGGACGATTATCCTGCCCGCTTTTTGGCTTCGAGCGCCAGCCGTTCGATAATGCCATTGCGCAGCGCATGGGGCAGTCCGTCCAGCGCTTCATCGCGCGAACGCATGTCGCACATGTCGTTGACATAATCAACTACGATAAATCGGGACGGCTCGTACGGCGTCGCCTGTCGCAGGGCGATCTCACTGGAAAAAAAGTCGAGGCCGGAAACACGGGCGATCGTTCTCATGATCGGTCTTAGCGGACGAAGCCGGTAGAAGTGCTCTTCGTCGCTCGTTACAAGATTATAAAGGTGCGTGCGATCGTCCCACCAGGAGAGAAAAACTTTTCCAAATACGTAAAAGCATCGGAACCAGCATCGCTTCCCTGCGATCTCGCGCGGAACGATCTGTTCCTGGAGGAGATACTTATCGGTACCGAATTCTTTGCGAGCTTCGATCACATCGTGCAGCGTCTCGGCGCCCATGACGACGCCCATTCCACCGCCGGTCGTATTCGCGGGTTTGATGATGAAAGGCCGACCCAGATGGGCAAGATCTTCGATCGAAAGCCCGATTTCCGCTCGCTCGCTATAGGGAGAAATAATGATCGTGAACGGAACGTGAAGGCCTGCGGAGAGAAATTCGAGGTGCATCGTCGCTTTGTCGATCGCTTCGACGGTGCGCTCATAGGAATTGACAACGGAGCCTCCCTGCTTTACGATCAGCCGCCCAAGCTGCGAAAAGCGATCGTCCACATCGAATCCCCGGTCCAAAAAGAACCGGAATTTGAGCGAACGGTGCCGAACACCCGCCAGCACTTCATCGATATTGAAGCCATGGACCTGATAGGTCGAAAGCTTTCGGCGCTGCTGGGCTTCCCGTTCGAGCGCAAAAACAAAATCGGCATCGTACTCCCACAGCCAGCCGATCGCAAAATCGATCACGGCGCATTCGCCGGTGGTGGCGCACCACCACGCGCAACAAACACATCGACGGCTGCCCCCTCATTGACCAGATCGCCCGCCGGAGGATATTGGTCGAGGACCGCATTTTCTGGTGCACCGTTCTGGTAATTAACTTTTCCGATCTCGAGCTTTACGCTGTGGAGCTTTTCGATCGCCTGGGAAAGCGAAAGATTGGTGAGGCTGGGTACGGGAACCCGACCCATGAGCGGCCCTTCAGAAACGGTGACCGAAACCTGCGTACTCGCCGCGGTTTTCGCTCCGGCCACCGGCGTCTGTAAAAACACCGTTCCATTCGCGGCGCTGTCGGAGTAGGCATAGTTCACGTTCCCAATCGTCATACTCGATTTCAGGAGCAGCATTTTGGCATCGCGAAGCGATTTGCCGCGGAGGTCCGGGACCAGGGCAATCTCTTTGCCTCCTGAAATAATGAGGTAAACTTTCCTTCCCGGCTTTGTCTCTTCGCCCCCTTCCGGCGTCTGCCGGATGATGGTTCCTTCGGGCGCCTTATCGTCGAACCGAACCTCGTATTGGATCGGATCGTAGCCCGCTGCGTTCAATTGCTGGACCGCGGCATCCGTCTTTTCGCCGACGACCTGCGGCACCGTCGCCACCGAGCCGCGCTTGACGTAGAGCGGCATAATCACATTATCGAAAAGGAGGACGAGCAGAAAAAAAGCGACGATCGCGATCGCAAGGCTAATAAAGCAGCCGCGCCGCCCCGTCATCGTGAACTTCTTCGATGTTCCTTCGACGGGGGCCTGCGGTAAATCGGAGTGTGCCGGTTCTTCAATCATCGGTCGGTTGTCAACAATGGCTTATCTTCTTTTCATCCCGGAGCTGCGAACAGAGCGGGCCGATCCGTGGTTTGCAAAGAGTCGGCCGCTCCGCCTAAGTTTAGCGTATGCCATCCAAAGCCGCTCAACATATCGCCTTTTTTTTCGTGCTCCTCGCTTCGGCCGGACTGCACTATTACGTCTTTACGAACTTTAAGCGCCTGCTTCTGCGCGATTATCCAAGGCTTGGGAAGCGGCTCGTTCGGATCGCGGCGTGGACGTTCATCCTGATGGACTCGCCGTTTCTTTTCCTTTTCGTTCGAGGCTGGCTTTCGTTCGATCAAACGGTGCTGACCCGAGTGCTCTTATATCCGTTCTCGATCTGGCAATCGGTCCTGCTTTTATGGAGTGTCATTCTCGTTCCAATCAGCCTCTGGCGTCGAACGCGAATGAGCGTTGATTTTTTAAAACGACGTGTTTTGCAATATCGAACGACAGGAAAAATGGCGTTGGAAGAACTCGCTGAAGAGAACATAGAACTGGAGGTCGCTCCCGAATGAGTTCGGTTTCCCAAAACACGACAGACGATCTTCGCCCGATCGATCCAAAACCGGCTTGCGGCCTGACGCGTCGCGCATTTTTGCATACCAGCATTCTCGGCGTCAGCGGCGTGGCCCTCGCGAGCTGCACGCGCGGCATTATGCAACGCAACGAGATTGAGATTACGAAACGAACCTTTGCCATCGAACACCTTTCACCGGCCTTTGAAGGAAAAACGATCACGTTCTTAAGCGATATTCACGCCGGCCCGTTTATGGACCTTGAGGAACTAAAACGGATCGTTGGCCTCGTCAATGGGCTGGGAAGCGACATGATCGTAATTCCCGGCGACTTTGTGACTTCGCAGGCGAATGAGGTCGATCCTTTCGCCGAGGCGATGTCCGGCCTCAAAGCCCCCCTGGGGGTCTTTGCCTGTACCGGGAACCACGATTACTATGCCGGAGTCGATCTCGTAAGCCGTGGAGTCGAAGAGAGCGGCATTACGCTCTTACGAAACGAAAACGCGAGCGTAACCGTGAACGGCCAGAAACTTTATCTGATCGGTGTGGACGATGACGACGCTAAAACCGTCGCTCATTACGTAGAAGGCAAGCCGGCGCCCCACATCGAAGCCGCCTGGAGCGGTGTTCCCTCGAACGCACCGACCATCCTGCTGTGTCACAAGCCGTACATGTTCGAAGATTTCGCCAGAATGAATGTGGGCCTCATGCTGGCCGGCCATACCCACGGCGGTCAAATTGTACTCGGGCGTATCGGTCGAACGGTGCTCGCCTTCAGTTCCCTCGCATCGGAATACGTCGAAGGGACCTACGTTCCCCAGGACCGCCAGTCGAAAACACAGATGTACGTTTCCCGTGGGATCGGTGTTGTTGGCGTGCCGATCCGTATCAACTGCCCACCCGAAATCACGCAGATCACTTTACGATCACGGATCGCTTAAGTTCAACATAACCATTTGCGTCGTCCTCACATCACAATCTACACCGATGGCGCGTGCTCCGGGAACCCCGGGCCGGGCGGATATGGGGTCGTCCTCATCGATCAGGAAGGTCGCCGAAAGGAGCTTTCACAAGGCTATCGCGCGACCACGAACAATCGTATGGAGTTGCTCGGCGTGATCGTGGCACTCGAAGCACTCAAGCGTCCGTGCGACGTCACGCTTTTTTCCGATTCGGAATACGTCGTCCATGCGATCCAAAAAGGCTGGCTGGTAAACTGGCAAAAAAAAGGATGGCGAAAGGCGGACAAAAAACCGGTGATGAACGTCGATCTCTGGCAACGGTTACTGCCAAAGCTCGAAGAACATAACATCGAATTCAAATGGACGAAAGGGCATGCCGGGAACCCAGAAAACGAACGCTGCGACGAACTGGCCGTCGCAGCGTCCTTAGGTCCCAATCTTTTGCCCGATCCTCGCCAGAACGGGACTTCGAGTTCCCTGTTCGGCACGGGCCGGGACTGAATATTACTTTTGGATCTCGAAGTGTCGGGAATCGACCCGTTCCCCGTCCGTGACGCGACAGTAGTACGAACCCGACGGCATCGAACCTGGATTGAACTGGAACGAATGCTGACCGGCCTGCATCGGTACACGATCGACTAAACGCCGAACTTCACGGCCCATGACATCGTAAATCGTAATCGTGATCGGAGCGGCCTGCGGATTATAAAATCCGATCTGCGCCTCGGTCCCTATTGGATTCGGCTGAATGTCACTGACCGATAGCGTGCCGCCACCCAAATAAGCCTGCAGCGTCGTCGTTCCACAAAGTGGATTGAGGACGTGCGTCGCATTGGTCTGGGTGTCGCTCACATAACAGAGTGCCGCGGTATCCTGACCGAGCCAAACGATGTTATTCAGCTCGAGCGAAGTCGAATCGCTCTTCGCGATCATCGATTCCAGCGTCAGCGTGGCCAGCGTCGTCGTGTTCGAAGGAATAGGAGTGTTCGATTCGTATTCGATCGTGCGCGTTTCCATGTCGGTCGTCGTATTGTACGACGTGCTCGTGATCTTAGCCGTAAGCGGCAACACCTGCTGCAAGCTAAAGGCATCGCGCTTCCAGCTAATGTTGAACCGATAGCCGTAAGCTTCATTCGTCCCATTCGTCGGAGCGTCCACTTCGATCGGCGCATCGACAATCACGGGAACCGAAATATTATTCGCGGCAACGGACTGGAACTGCTGAGGAACCGTCACACTGCCAATGCCAATGTGACGAGTTACCGCGACTCCTTCACCGACGACCGGCTGCGTATTGGTCCAGGTTATCGTCTGGCCATCAGAATCCATGCTCAGGTAGAACGTGATCGCCGCCTGCCGTCCACCGACCGCAGTCGGTAAAAAGAGGACAGGAACGGAATCGACCGCATTCGGCGGAAGAGTATCTGCTGAAGGAATCGAAGCAAGCAAAAAGTCCTGAACGTCTGTTGCACCGCCACTCGCGGTGATCGCAACATTCGTCACAATAACGGTATCGTTACTGTTGAGATTTTTGTACCACGCATACTGCTGGTTCTCGCGGCAGCCGCCAACATATACCGCCGGGTGCGTTGTCCCCTGAGCTTGTTCGCCGGTCGATGTAAACGAACCATCAAGGGTACCGTTTACAGTATTACAGGCGGCAACGATCGAGAACGTCGCATTATAAGCGCGGGCTTCGGTTCCCACATCGGTCACCGTCACCACCTGGTTTGCACCCGGACCGATCGTAATCGGTCCGGGCGGCGCAAACGTGAATGCCCCGGCATCGGCGCCACCAATATTGTACGAATTTATGATGAGCGGTGCATTGCCGGAATTCGTAATAGTAAAGGTACCGGTTCCCTGCTGGTTAATTCGCGCAGAGCTCAAGGTGACATTGCTCGGCGCTATTTGCACGAGCGGGTCCACAAGCTGAGCCTGAATGCTGAGCGATGGCGCCACAGATCCACCTTCTAAACTCGAAGAATAGACCTGCAGGGTAGCCGTCTTTTGCGAAAAATCCATTCCGTTCTTCGTCGGATTGTACTGGATCTCAAAATAGATCTTTGCTCCGGTGCCGGCACTATCCGGCGTCAGCGTGAAGGGATATTGCACGTTTGCCGCTCCACCCGTCGTACTCGTCACAGAAAAGAAATCTGCGTTTGCCCCGATCATCGCCACGCTATCGATCGACTGGTCCTTACTTAACGGATCGAAGAGCGTGTCATAGAGCACGGTGTCGTTACAACCGATCGTGAACTCTTTTGTGTACGAAGTAAGGCGTGCGCCGCCGATCAGCGAAAATCCAGTGAGGAGTGCCGTGTCCTTGATCGAGTGCTCATAGGTAAGCGGATTATCGTTCAGGAATGTGACGACACGGGAGAAACTGCCATTCGAATCCGGATGGAAGCAGAAGCTAATCGTGGTGTTGCCACCCGGAGGAATCACGACCGGGAATTTTTGCAGCGGATCGACCGAAAAATCGGGATCGTTCACGAGGTCCTGTGCCGTAATCACAAGCGGCGCTTTGCCCGGATTCGTGATCAGGAGCGGTTTACATTTTACTTTACCGCTATCGACCTCGCCGAAATTAAGATCGTTCGCATAAATGAGCGGGGTCACCGCCGTTGCGGTCAGTGGCATCGAATACGCCGCGCACTGCGAGGCGAGATACAGCGTATCGATCGAATGCACCCCGGTATCCGAAGACCGGAAGCAGACCTGCAATTGGATCGAATCGCCGGCCGGGATCCGGGAAAGTGCCGTCGGGGTAACACTGAACGCTCCCCCTTGTGCGAACTTCCCAATGAAGACCGAATCGGCAATAAAGTCGCCGCTCGCTTGAATATTCTTTACCGTAATCGTGCGGCACGTATCGGTACCCACGATCGTCTCGCCGAAATCGTACGTTGGCTGCGGCTGGAACGAAATCTTCGGGGCATAATAATGATACTGATACACGGTATCATTCCCAGCAAGATCGACAATAAAAACAGCCGCATACGCATCCTTCGTAGGATCGTTTACGGTGAGCGTGCCGGTCGTCACGCTGTCCGCAATTTGGAAATTCGGATCCGGAGTAAAGGTGTAATTAAAGGAGGGCGTTGGCCATCGCGGATCGCCGGCAGCCGTGATGAGATTAAGAAACGCGATATGCGTATCGTCGAAGGAAAAGCCGTTGGTCTTCGTCCGGGGTTCGATGAACTGGACATGGTACATGCCGCAGTTACTGTCCAGGATGGACATCAGCGGCGGCAGGGTGTCCGGGGAAATAATTCCTTGTGCCATGCCGGTCGGCCAACCATAGCCCGAGTAGTTCGAAAATCCGTATTGGTACGCTCCAAAAGGAACGGGACTCTTGGCGATAAAACTCTTGGCGTCGGCGCCGATCGTAATTCGCCGCGCTCCCATCACGGGGTTCGTGCCTGGGAACACACTGGTTCCAACCTGAGGATAGGTCGTAATCGACAGACCGTTAATCATGATCTTGTTAATGGAATCATTCCGCGCGATAAGCGTGAGATAATTCGTGAACGCACCCTTCGTCGAGGTCGGCGTCCGAAAGATCATCTCTTTTTCAAATTGTTGCTGCGGAGTGAACAAGACCATCCACGGGTCCGAATAGCCGGGATCGCCGTCATATCCCTGCGAATACGAATACTGTGCAACGATAAATTTCTTGCTGTTGGTCGACGTGAAGGTCATCGCCTCCGTCTGGAGTGTGATGTCAGTATATTGGCCGGAATCGAGAATGATATTATGCGCTCCACTTTGATCGCCGGTGTATGTAATTTGATTGCCGTTCTCACCAGAAAGAACGCGGATGTAATCGCCGACGACATATTTACCCGCCATCGGCTCGTCGAAATACTGATATCCCCAGCGGTCGACGGAAGGGATCATTTCGAACAGGTTATCGGCAGAGCAGCATTCGTCCGTAGGTACGGACGAGATCGAGTGCCCGGTCAGGACCGAGATCGGCCGGGTACTGGTGATCGAAGTCCCGGTCAGATCGTTTGCACCAAAATTATTTCCCGGCGATTGAACCAGGTACGTTTGTCCCTTATTGAGCGTGATGGTCCACGGTACTCCCGCCTTTTCTCCACCCTTTGTGTCTGAAGCAGGATTGATCGTAATGGTATTTCCATCGTACGGGGAAGTGATCAGGAATTCGCCCGGGCATTGACCGAATACACTATTGTCGGGAAAATTCACTGTAAAATAATGCGTTCCCAGCGCGGTCGTCGGCAGGGCGAGAAATCCATCGGGACTGTCGCCAATCCCCTGCGGATTTCCCCAGGCGGAGTACCCGTATACGGTTACGGGATTCGTGCTGACGATGTGAATAGCATTCGTCAAGGGCTTTTCGTCGATGGCCGTCATATAGCCGGTCATGTTGAAATCGTAAACTTGTCCGGCGGTCAGTGAGATCGTGCGCAGGGCCGAATTGCCGACGTAGACCGTTACCTTATTATCGACTCCGGTCGCAATAAACAATTCTTGGTAAACACTGGAAGATCCCGGGGGCGGCCCATTCGGCATAAAACCGAGCCAATAGTCCGTACCCGAAGAACTAAGTCCGCCACCTCCTGATGTTTGAGCCACGAGGCCCTGAGGAAGGAACAGGAACAGCGAGACTAAAAGAAGCAGAATCACATTGACGCAAGCTTTCATAGCATTAAGCAAAAAGTACAGCAATAAGCAAAAACGTAAAAGACTATATTCTACAACAATCGCCGAATCGTTCGCACGTAAATAATCCGGCAACTATCAAGAACGCAAAATAAAGCTCAGGTAACAAAGAATTAATAAAAAAACCAATTCCCGCCACCTTCGTTCATATTTTTGTCTATTAAATATAATCAAAAATGGCCATAATGAAATCAAAAGTGCTCGTTCCGGGGGATACGATCGGGATTGTAGCCCCGGCTAGTCCACCCCGCTCCGAGGAGCGGATCGAACGCTCCGTCCGGTATTTTGAGCGGCTTGGTTACCGGGTCGAACTCGGAAAACACCTGCGCGATGGAATGGAGCAGCCAAGTTACCTCTCTGCTCGAGATGAGCATCGCCTTGCCGATTTGCATGCGATGTTCAAAAACAAGGCGATACGTGCCATTTTTTATCATCGAGGAGGGTTCGGGTCGCTTCGCCTTCTTGACAAGGTCGATTATAATCTTATTCGCCAAAATCCGAAAATTCTCGTTGGCTATTCGGATGCGACCGCGCTTTTTGCAGCGCTCTATAAAAAGGCCGTGCTCCGCTCGATGTTTTTTGGCCCAATGCCTGGCGTCGATCTTTGGGATGAGGTCGATCCCATCACGGAGGAATATTTTTGGCGGGCGATGACCACGAGCAGGAGCTTCGAATTCGGAGACGTTGCCATTACCCGCTCAACGCGACGAACGCAGACGATCGAAGGAAAACTAATCGGAGGAAACCTGACCGTCTTTTGCAGCCTTATGGGAACTCCGTTCCAGCCTTCCTTCCGTGGGATTGTCCCGATTTTCGAGGACATCGACGAAAAACCTCGTCGGGTCGATGCGTGCCTGGCTCAGCTCCGGCTGGCCGGGGCTTTTACAGATGCGAAGGCGATTCTCCTCGGTCATTTTACGAACTGCAACTCCGACCCCGAATCGCCGACACGCTCGCTCGATGAAATTCTCAACGAATACTTTTTGAAAACAAAAGTCCCGATCCTTCGAAATATCCCGTTTGGGCACGAGAAACGAATGTGGACGCTTCCCTACGGCGGAACCCTGCGAATTACGATAAAGTCCGAGAGCGCTCACATGGCACTTGCCCGATCGCCCCTGGAATGATCACGACTTTTTTTGGGACGATGATATAATTCCCGAAGTTCGTCTATTGCATTTTCTCTGGCATGTTGTACGATGTTATCGTACATTAAAAAAGCAATCGCCGTGCCTTTCGGTCTGATAATTGCGCTACGGCTGGGCGATGCCGATCTCCCTTAAGCCGGAATTTTTGAAGCGCTACAAGGACATTGCAGAATTGCTGTGGAAGTATGGCCGCAGCGACCTCCTGCTGGAGACCGGTCTTTCGGCGACGCTGGACGAACAACGAGGCGATCCCGAAATCGCAGCAAAACCGGAAGAGCTTGCGCACGACCTGGAAGCGATGGGCCCGCTGTATATCAAGCTCGGCCAATTACTTTCGTCGCGGTTCGATCTACTTCCGATGCCCTACGTCATCGCCCTTGCCAGGCTTCAGGACCGCCTGGAACCGTTTGGCTTCGCAGAGGTAGAACGAATCGTAGAAGAAGAGCTGGGAGTCCGAATCTCGAAAGCGTTTCAGACGTTCGAGAACGTTCCCATCGCGAGCGCCTCCCTCGGACAGGTGCACCGCGCTACCTTACGGGACGGTCGCAGGGTCGCCGTTAAAGTGCAACGGCCGAACGTGCGCGAAGCAATCACCAAAGACCTTGCCGCGCTCGAAGACATTGCCGAATTTTTGGATGCCCATACGGAACTCGGAAAGCAATACCGCTTTCAGGAAACGCTCGACGAATTTCGGCATTCTCTCGCAAAAGAACTCGACTACCTGCGGGAAGCTCGAAATTTAACGGAGATCGGCCACAATTTGGAATCCTTCGATCGGATCGTCGTCCCTCGCCCCATCGAAGATTATACGACCGCACGCGTCCTCACGATGGACTATATTCACGGCCGCAAAATCACCGCGATCGGCCCGTTGGCACAGCTCTCCATGGACGGGCATGCGATCGCCGCACAACTGTTCCAGGCCTATTTAAAGCAGATTCTGGTCGACGGCGTATTCCATGCCGATCCACACCCAGGGAACATTTTCCTCACGAACGATTACCGCGTTGCCTTACTCGATCTCGGCATGATCGGGCGCCTTCAACCCTCGATGCAAGAAGAGCTTTTGAAATTACTGCTTGCAATCAGCGAAGGAAAAAGCGATGATGCGACACGCATCGGTCTCACGATCGGCGAACGCGTCACCGAGAGGCCAGTGAAGGAAACGGAGCTCAGCCATCGTATCGCGCAGGTCCTGGAGGAACGGATGACCGGCGAACTCCAAACATTGCAGGTGGGCATCGCCGTTATGGAATTCAGTCAGCTCTGCCTCGAACACGGGATCCGCATGCCCGTCGAACTCACCATGCTGGGCAAGACCCTGCTCAATCTCGATGCCGTGGGGCGAATCTTGGATCCCACATTCGATCCCACCGAAGCGATCCGACGGGAAGCATTCCAGCTTACCGAGAACCGGCTGGTTCAATCGCTTACGCCGGCACGGCTTCTCGCCTCCGCCGTCGAAGCAAAGGAATTTGCGTTGCAGCTTCCCCGCCGTGTCAATAAAATATTGGATGCCATTACAAAAAATGAGCTTACCGTCCGCGTGGACGCCATCGAGGAAGAAACGCTCATTGAAGGATTTCAAAAGATCGCGAACCGCATCGCTACCTCTCTCGTCCTTGCGGCGCTTATTGTCGGCGCCGCGATGCTGATGCGCGTCGATACCTCGTTCAAGATCTTCGGTTATCCGGGACTTGCGATCCTGTTCTTTTTCGCCGCCGCCGTCGCCGGGCTGTGGCTTCTTATCGAAATCGCCCTGCACGATAAGCGAACACGAAAAAGCTGATATCGAAGGGCCAACCGTTCGTTTCTTCGTATTTTTGCATCGGTTCTCCCAAATTTATTTTTACCATGAGCATTGACTCCAAAAAATTGAAAAAGCCGGAACGCGGCGAAAAAATCTCTATGAAATCATCCGGCCTTCACGTGCCGGACCATCCTATTATTCCCTTTATTGAAGGCGATGGCACGGGCCCCGACATCTGGCGCGCTTCCGTCCGAGTCTTCGACGCAGCCGTTCAAAAAGCCTATGCCGGCAAGCGAAAGATCGAATGGTACGAAGTCTATGCCGGCGAAAAGGCGAATGAGATATACGGTGAGAACACCTGGCTGCCGAACGAATCGCTGGACGCGATGCGCGAGTATCTCGTCGGCATCAAAGGGCCCCTGACGACTCCCGTCGGTGGCGGAATTCGGTCCCTGAACGTTGCGCTCCGTCAACAGCTCGATCTCTACGTTTGTCTTCGGCCGGTGCGCTATTTTTCCGGCGTTCCTTCGCCCGTCAAGCGGCCCGAGCTTGTCGACATGGTCATTTTTCGCGAAAACACGGAAGATATTTATGCCGGCATCGAATGGCAGGCCGGCAGTTCCGAAGCGAATAAAGTTCTTGCCTTTATGGAAAAAGAATTTCCACAGGCCTTTGGAAAAATCCGCTTCGGGACCAAATCGAAATCGAGCGACTGGGCCAGGTCCGCCGGCATTCCGGAATACGAAAATCCACCGCATGTGGGTATCGGGATCAAGCCCGTAAGCGAAGAAGGTTCCGAGCGCCTTATTGCCGCTGCGATCGACTATGCACTTGCTCACAAGCGCAAATCCGTGACGTTTGTCCACAAAGGCAATATCATGAAATTCACCGAAGGCGCGTTCCGCGACTGGGGATACAAAATGGCAAGGGAGCGCTACGGCAATCAGGTCTTTACCTGGGCCGAATGGGAAGATCAGAAAAAAGCCTTCGGCGAACAGCAGGCCAACGATCTTCAGAAAAAGCGGCTCTCAGAAGGTGCGCTCCTGATCAAAGATGCCATTGCCGATATTACGCTCCAGCAAGTGCTGACACGGCCGGAAGATTTCGATGTGATCGCCACACTGAATTTAAACGGCGATTATCTCTCCGATGCCCTTGCCGCACAGGTCGGCGGTATCGGCATTGCACCGGGAGCGAATATCAATTACGTCTCCGGTGCCGCGATCTTCGAAGCGACCCATGGGACGGCTCCGAAATATGCGAACCTCGATAAGGTCAATCCCGGGTCCGTGATCTTGTCCGGCGAGATGATGCTCCGCTATATGGGCTGGGCGGAAGCGGCCGATCTTATTATTAAAGGACTCGAATCTGCGATCGCGTCGAAGAACGTCACGTACGATTTCGCTCGCCTCATGGAAGGCGCCCATGAAGTAAAGACGAGTCAGTTCGGCGATGAAATCATCAAGCGAATGTGAAGCGGTTCCCATGAAATCTCGCAAGGAACTGATCGCGGAATATAAACAGCGAAAACCGCGGATGGGAATTTTCGCGATCCGAAACGTTACCAACGGCAAGCGTTACGTTGCCCGAGCGAACGATCTCGACCGGATCTGGAATGGAGAAAAATTCAAGCTCGATGCCGGCGGTCACACCAACCGCGATCTGCAGGAAGATTGGAAACGGTGCGGCGAAGACCAATTCGCCTTCGAAATCCTTCACGAGCTACAATACTCCGACGACACCGCCGATCCCAAAGCGGAACTTGCGGAATTGGAACGATTAACGATCGAAGACCTTCAACCCTTCGGCGAAAAAGGATACAATCGGAACATCCTGTCCGCATAGCTTCCACGCACCGCTCGCTCACGTATTATCTCGTTAAGAATTATTCAGCAGATCCGGTATAACTAAGTACGGTGCAGTCCGTCTATTTTAATGAGAGCAAGACACTCTCATTAAAAGAAAGGACAGCATTATGCAACGATATTGGAGGACCACGCTTCTCGCGCTCTCACTCGGAATGATTTCGCTCGCCGCGATCCCGGCCGCTCAGGCCGATCCGCCCCGAGACCATGGCTTCGATGCCGCTCACAATTTCCGGCCGGACGATCGCGCTCGTTTCGATCAACAGGACCGCGCTCGTTTCGAAGACCGTTTACGCGATATCGACCGCCAGCGCGCGGAACTTAACTCCCAGGAACAGAACCTTCGCGCTCAACTCGAGAACGAACGCTATGGCTGGAGAAACTCGTACGATCGCGATCGGATCGTCGCCGACTTGCAAAATATCCAGCAGCGGGAAAATGCGCTGGCCATGGAACGAAATAATATGTTGTCGAGTCACGCGTTCGATCAGAGAGATTCCCACGATCGCGACGGCGACCGGCGGTAATGTTATCGATCCATTAAATCAAAGACTAATCTAATAAAGCAATAATCATGGCTCTCAATGGGAGCCATTTTTATTTTTGTGCTTTTATTAATTTCGTCCTTTAACTTCAATTCCTCAATGCTCCAGAGCCCAGACCACGATATTTGTCCCGATTCGTAGCGCTTCTTCACGCTTCTCTGCGGGGTCGCCGTGGACTTCCGGGTCGTCCCAGCCATCGCTCGGATTCGATTGGTAGGTATAGAACACACAAAGGCGACCGTTACTGAAAAGGCCGAAGCCCTGAGCCGGCTTTCCGTCATGCTCGTGTGTTTTTGGCATGCCATTCGGAAAATCGAAATGGCAATGGTAGAGCCCATAGGACCACGGCAACTCTACTAAATCCTGCTCGGGAAAAATCTTTTTCAACTCCGGTCGGATCGTCGTATCGAGGCCGTAATCGTCATCGATATAGAGGAATCCGCCGGCATCGCAATAGGCACGCAGGCGCCGGATCTCCGTTTCCGTAAAATCGACGCGGCCATGCCCGGTCATGAAAAGAAACGGGTAATTGAAAATATCGTCGCTCGCGACATCGACATAGAAATATTCGGGATCGACATCGATATTCGTATTTTCGCGCAGGAATTTCAGGAGATTCGGTTCTTCGCTCTGGCCGTTATACCAATCGCTTCCGCCGGGATATTTCAATCGGGCAATTCGAAATTGCGAACCGGTCCGGTTGATCGTCGTTGGGAATTCACTGCTGTTTTGAGCGAAAACGCGTACGGGAAACACACTCCATGAAATTGCTATCATCGAGAGCATCACACACGTCATGGCGACCATACGCGAAAAAGTGAACGACCGGAAGAGCATCGTTTCTTCAAGTACGAAGGAGCACGGTTCGTTCCGCGCTTCGACGGTGTCTCTAAAAATTAGCATACCTGCCGCGCTTGCAATTTACGTGCTTTTTTTGCTCCTCGTCTATTGGCCGGTCTTTCTTGGACATCGCTTTTTTTGGGAAGATTTTTTTGTCCAGGAATATCCGATCCGCGAATATTGCTTCTACATGCTGCGGTGGCGGCACGTGCTTCCCTTCTGGAACCCATATTCCTGGGCCTGGGCGCCCCTCCTGGCCGACGCGCAGTCCGGCTTTTGGTATCCGACGAACCTGCTCGGAATTTTAATCGTCGGGTTCACCCAGCCCAACGCGGTCCACTTCCCTGTGCTTGCCGCCGAAACGATGACGCTCCTGCAATTCCCGCTCGCTGCGCTCGGAAGTTTTGTCCTGCTGAAAAAACAATTCAACGTCTCGAGCGCAGCGGCCCTCATCGGGGGACTGTGCTGGGGGTTCGGACTACGTATGGCCGCCGAACAAAACCACTCCATGCAGATCATTCAACTGGCCCTCCTGCCATGGGAAACATTATTGCTTCTACGGGCATGGAACTCCTGGCGATACGCGATCGGGCTCGGGCTTTTGTTCGGCCTCAGTTTTTTTGCCGGCCAGCCCCAGACCTTCTTTTACGTAGGAATTTTCTTTGGCTCGTATACCCTTTCCGAATTTCTCGTCCGCCGTAAGAATGCCGAACGCACGTGGCGCTCCGTTCAACCGCTCGCGAATGGCCTGCTTGCGATCGCCATTGCGCTCGGGATCGCCGCGATGCAACTCTTCCCGACGATGGAACTTGTCGGCCGCTCCGCGCGAGCGCATTTGAACTTTACCGATGCCAGCCAGACGGGACTTCACCTGGGCCTTTTCATCGACTTTTTCGTTCCAAAATATTACGGGGAATATCCCGGATTTACCGTTTCTCAGGGGCCGCTGGTCAACAATCATTTTTGGTACTGGGAAGCGACCTTCTATTGGACCGCGCTTGGCGAACTGCTTGCCCTCTTTGCCCTGGTAAGCCGCTGGAAATCCCGAACGCCCTCCGATCCGCAAACGCGGCATGCGTTCTTTTTCGCAATGTTTTCGGTCCTGTGCCTCGCCTACGGCATGGGAAGGAATCTTTATTTCCAGTGGCCGTTCTGGCGCGTTCTCCCGTTCTTCGATCATATTCGCGACCCCAATCGAATGGTCTGGTTCGTTTGGTTCCTGGGAACGGTCCTCACCGCGCTCGGGCTCGATACGCTGATGCAAGAGTGGGAACGTCTTCATCGGTACCGGCGCTTTTTTATCTGGTCCTGTGGCGTCTTCCTGGCGCTCAACCTGCTTTCGATTTCCGGGTTCTTCGATCTCGCGTTTCCGCCGCATGAGGTCCGCCAGGGGCTGTTCCTCTTTTTGCTGCCGTCCACGATCGGATCGATCGCCGCTTCCCTCTTCTTGTTCCTGGCCGTCGGGAACCGCATCTCCCTCAGGACCGCGATCACCCTCTGCCTGCTCATTGTCGGTGTGGAACTATTTTATAACGACTTCACGTGGCATCGCAATACCCTTAACCCGGAGACCGTCGTGGAACGTCATTCCCGAAATCCCGATATCCTCGAGTTCCGCGCACAGCATGCCACGGACCATGCGAAGTTCGTCGAAGTCAGCGATTCGGTCCGGACGATGGAGGCGAACTTCGGTATGTTCGCCCGACTCCCGATCGAAAATGCCAGCGACTCCAATCTCCTGCTCGACCGCAATCCCCTCCGGCTGAACGACGCCTTCCCACCAGCCAACGATACGACGCGAAGAATGGAGATCATGGGCGTCGCACAATCTAATTGGTATGGGAAGGAAACTCATTATGTCCAGTATCTTCCCTTTTTGTCGCTCTACACGCACTGGCAGGTTGGGAACGAAGCAAAGACGGCGGAACTCCTGAACGATTCTTCGTTCGATGCTCGCGACACCATCCTCATCTCCGAAGACCCGAAGCTTTCCAAAGCTCCTATTGCAAATCCCTCACCTTTGCCATCGTCGGCGACACTCCAACTATTTTCAGAGAACGAGCTTCGAATTTTCGTTCATAGTTCCCGGCCCGCGATCCTCTTCATAAACGATCTCTATTATCCGGCCTGGAAAGCGGCCGTCGATGGGAAGGAAACGAACGTCCTTCGGGCATTTACGAGCTTGCGCGCCGTGCCGGTCCAGGCCGGGGACCATACCGTTCGCCTGTACTACGATAGCGCCGCCTTCGATCTCGGGTGGAAAGTCTCGCTTGGGTCGTTCCTGGTTTGCATGCTGGCACTCCTCTTCCTGAAGAAGAGGTCTTCCTAAACATGGACTATTCCTAAAAAGGGCTCCCTATAGAACAGAAGGACCCCGAAGCCAGAGCTGCGAGGTCCTTCGACTAAAGTAAGGTGAGATGGAATCCGATGCCTTTCGGCACGATTCCGCTTACTTATAGATCGCAGGGTGACCCTGCGGTTCCATACTCTCTTAACACGGCCTCGATTCAGATTTGTGCCGCCCGCGGCTCCCCATTTTTTATAATTCCACACTCACTAACTTTTTCTTCACTTGCGAAATATGCCACGTGATATTGATCTCTTTCGGGCAGGCTTCGACGCAATTGAAGATCGTATGGCAGCGCCACACGCCGTCCGGCGAGTCGAGCGCGGACATATGCGCTTCCAGCGCTTCGTCCCGCGTATCGAACGCAAACCGGTAACCTTTCAGGATCGCCGCGGGGCCAAGATAGTTCTCGTTCGACCAGAGCGATGGGCAGCTCGTCGTGCAGCAGGCGCACATAATACACTTCGTCGACTCCATCAAGAGTTCCGCATCCTCGTGCGACTGGAACCGTTCCTTCTCCGGAGGCGCCGACTCGTTGATGAGCCACGGCTTCGTCATCTCGTACTTCCTGAAGAAATCGGTCTGGTCCACGGCCAGGTCCTTGATGATCGGCAGGAACGGCAGCGGCTCGATCACGATCGGCTTCTTCGTATTGACGTCCTTGAGCAGCAGCGCGCACGCCAGGCCGTTGCGGCCGTTGATGCGCATGCCGTCCGACCCGCACATGCCATGGGCACACGAACGCCGAAATGTAAGTGTGCCATCGATCTTCCATTTTATCTCATGGAGCGCGTCCAAAATTCGGAAGGTCGGCTCGAGATCGGTAAGGGTATAGTCCTTGAAGTAAGGTTTGGTGTCCTTCTCCGGATTATAGCGTTGGATACGAAAAGTAGCGGTCATTGCCTGAAAAACGAGAATTGGCCCGGTTAGATTTCAAAGAAGATAATCCCAGCCTTTTGAAGGCGCGGAACAGGGTGATTGCACTTGCCTCGCAGCCGAAAGCGGAAACGAGCAAGCCCGAGCCGTTCCGATTCGATTGGGCCGGTGCGCTTAGCCGCTACAAGTACCAGTTTACTTCGGTTGAGTTGCATAAACAAGCTTCCCGATGGCGGACCGAGTCCTGGTCGATGGGAAATCAGGTTGTTTGCTGAGAACGTGCGAAGGCAATATTCGCTTCAAGAGCTTTGAAGCGATCGGCATCAGAGAGGCTCCCAACTATAGACAGAATATCGCCCTCCTCAATAGTGATCACCTTTGACAATCTCAAATACGAGGGAGTATTTAAGCCAGCCGCTTTCCACTCGGCAAGAAAAACGTCGGTAGGTAAGAATTTAGGCTTGCTGGTTATGCGCGCTTCGAGGATGTCACCCTCGGCATCCTGCGCGAGAACCATCGCGGGCCGTTTTTTACCCCAGCGGTAATGAGAATAAGGGAAATCGAGTGTAATGACTTCGCCGAACGAATGCTTCGCCATAGTTACGGGAGCGAATCGTAAATGGAATCCTCCTCATCGTAGCCTTCGAGAAATTTTCGCAGACCAAAGGCTTTCCATTCCTTCTCTCCCATCGGTTCCGAGCGTTCGTCGTGTGGGATAACAACGACATCGACTCGCTCGCCCGCCGGAAACGGGAGGGTCACAATAATCTGATTTTGCGGATTAACTATAGCTTCCGCATGGTACGTGTCCATACTTTCTGAACCGAGTTACAGCCTAATAAATGCCGTGACGAGGCAGCCAGCGCGTGCCCGAACCCCTTCATATTCAGCGCGTCCCTCCCGAATCCCGGTTCCCCCTATTTCCCCGGAACCACCCATGGCCCGCGCCGGTGTTTACCTCCATCTCGACCCCAGCGCGAGTTCGCCGATCTCGAACACGCGCCGAATACCGATGTGGTCGAGGTCAAACCGAGGATTCAATCTTTATCTTAATTGTAACTGAGAGCAAATGCAAGACACTGTAATTGCTGGGCTTGTTTTGGCATGCGTTAGCGCTCTTGCGTTTATTGCATATAGGCATCCTACAGAGTACCGTACCGTTTTTAATGTCCTCTCGAGTGTGAACTCTGGAATCTACCTTATTGTATTGATTTGGAACACCTCAGCTGATGTTCTTGCAAGCAAAATGTCGCTGGCTTTATACAAGGCCGGTCTGATTGATGGTGAAAAAATAAGTCAAGTGGATGATCAGGTGAAAAAAGTACTCAGTAATCATCAGATATTTGGCGGCGACCCATTCCTTATTTTTATTGCCATTTTTTTGTATCTTGGCCTCTTAAGAATCCTACCCATCATTGGAATTGTGGAGCATACTAAAAAGTCGCAGCGATGAGTCGCGGAGCTGCACAGTACCAGCTGCCCAGCGTGAAGCCCAGCGGAACTCTGGGTTCACTGAGAACCTGACGATCGAAGGACTGATGGATGGCCGCGAACGGCCACGGTTCCCGGATTTATCTATGCGAGAACGACATTTTAGAAGGCCGCTGTGAAGATGTGAGTGGGAACTGGGAACATTTTTAAGTAAAAAACTTATGCCGCTCGCTATCATTGAGGAATCCTTAATAGTTTCAAATGAAATCTCCCCTGGGGTGTCCTCGTGGACGCTTGCTAGCCGGGCAGCTCATATGCTGCGTGAGGCCGAGAAAATGTACGGAAAACGTCAAACTAATATCCTTTTTTGTGGGATTGAATTTCAAGGTAAAGTCCCACACATTTGGTATCCTGGCGGGGATAATGCCGTCATTCGTCTTACACCAAACTGCATGCAGGATATTGATAGGGCTTATTTTCAGTTGTCGGTCGAAATAGCGCATCTCCTTACCCCAGTGCCCGGCTTAGAGGTTAACAATCTCGAAGAGGGAATGACGGTTTACTTTGGAGAGCGATATTGTGCGGACAACGGACTACGGTTTCTTGGTATAGGAGATGCCAGATATGTTCAGGCAAGAGAGGCATTCGGCAAATTGATGAAAATTTCAGATAACATAATTATCGAGGCACGAAATATTCGGAATACTATCTCTCGTATAACACCGGATGATCTTGAGACATCTATAAAGAAGATAAACGCTGGAGCCACTATCGATAGAAACCTTCTGAATTTTCTTTGTGATAAATTCCCTTCAAAATAAGGTGGGCAAAACATTTCATTGCACGGTATGAGCGAAGCATGAGGCCATTTAATCTATCTCAACGTGAGTATAAAGACTGGAATGAAATTTTTCAATTTCAGTTGTTTCTTTCTGCAATGCCTGAATTAAATGAGGCTCTATTTCAAAAATCAGAAGCTCCTGATTTCTTGCTCCGATATCAAGGTCATATCGTCGGGATAGAACATACACTTTTTTCAACAGACCAAACTCTTTTACGGTTTGAGAAAGAGACGGATCAAATCCTGTTACGAGCACAAAAGCACTTTGAAAGTCACTATGATCTGCAACTTATTGTCAGAGTGATGTGGAATGACGCGCATTGGAAGATCGTAACTCGCGATGAGAAGGAATTTCTAATAGAAGCTATTTCAGATTTCGTTAAAGAACACTTTACCGGAGATCAGTCTGTCTCTTTTGATTGGCATTCCTTCTATGAAAAGGGTTTAGATGAATGGGTAGCTTTTCTCGACATTATCTATTTAGGAGACAAGACCCGCTCTTCCTGGACTTCAGCTCGCAGTGGTGTGATCGGAAGTCTTTCGACTGCACGGATTGAACAAATCATACATGATAAAGGACAGAAGTATGAAGCCTGTACGCAGAAATGTGACGAATGCTGGTTATTGATTTATGGCCCGACTGCCGGCATGTCATCCATGATTTTATTCGATGAATCCATCGAAAAGCTTTCGCAGCAACAATTTACGACCAATTTTGAGCGTGTTTTTTATTTTGATGGCTGGAGCAAAAATGTAATTGAGCTTCGCGTTGCTCCTTCACCTTCGCCATCCCTCCGGGACTCTGGCTCTTAACCCAGGGTTACGCTTCGCTTCACCCTGGGCTGCGGGTACTTCCTTCGGCGAGCTCGGGACGGCTCGGCCACTTGGTCGGGCGGGAAGCACCGACCCATACGCGCGGATTGTGTCGCTCCGCCCGGTCGTCTGAACTGTGATTCTTGTGATTCGCGTGTTTGGCTATGATTTTCGTTCCCGGCTCTAAAAGTTATGTTTTAATCATAAGAACCACACGAATCACTGTTCAAACATTGGGCTGCTCCCCGTTACAAGCGGATTGTGTTGTGCATGGCTTTCCCGCGCCGGACCGCTCCGTTAACACAACGACTCTTCTTGCTTATGAATTAAACAAATTTAAAGTTGAGACAGCAATGTAGGCTATATATCCGATCCCAATTCCCCAATAAATGGCGTATGGTAAAATCGTTTCGACAATGGCATCAACGAGTTTTAGGATATTATTGGAGGCTTCTGGAAAAAGCGCTCGCGCAATTAAGCCAAAGAGCGCACCTATAAACAAATTTGCGATGAAGACGACACCCATCACCATAATCAGGCAAACGATAACTGGCGGGATGATGATCCACCACCCAATTGCTTTGGTCAAACTATACGAGAGATACGCTGAGGGCAGGAAATAAAGCATTACAATAAACAACGCTAATAATGGCTTCTCAAGTGCTAACGAGGTAACTTCTTCTTGTTTTTGCCTTTCGTAGTTAATAACGTCCGGGTGTACTGAATGTGCGGGCGGTCGTGGTACTTCCCCGTGTGGAACATGAACGTGGTGTGGATGAGGCGGGTGATACGGATCGTTATTCAATTTGCTCTACGAAGACATCGACTCATGTCTTAGATAAAGACAAAAGTTTCTTTCTGAATTCCATATTCTATTGAACTTCAAGCTGTCGCCAAGAATGTTCAACTGTTAGGAATCGGAACGGTTCAGGGCTATAAGCTTCCAAACCGTTCGTCACTCATGGTTCCATCGTTCCTCCTCGACTGCGGGTGCTTCGTGGCTCCGCCACTTGGTCTGGCGAGATGCACCGACCTACGCGCGCGGATTGCACCGTCCCGCCGGGCTGCCGACACATTGTCTGAACTGGGATTTATGGGAGTGCGGGATGTTTAGGATGAAACCTGACAACGGCGTAGCCGTGGCCCGTTTGTAGAAACGTAATTTATTTTTTAATTTTCAAGCTCCGTCCGCATCGTCCACGATGCCTGGAGCGGCCATGGTCGCTCCTATGGAGCTTTTGTTTTTTACATTTTTCGATTTCTACAAACGGGCCGGGCCTACGGCCCTCTCCTTGTCTGAACTGGGATTTTTAGGATGCGCGGAATGTTTGGGATGGGAACCTGACAACGGCGTAGCCGTGGCCCGTTTGTAGAAACGTAATTTATTTTTTGAATTTTCAAGCTCCGTCCGCATCGTCCACGATGCCTGGCGCGGCCATGGTCGCTCCTACGGAGCTTTTGTTTTTTACATGCTTCGATTTCTACAAACGGGCCGGGCCTACGGCCCTCTCCTTGTCTGAACCCTTCGGCAAGCCCAGGACAAGCGTTGGGAACGGTTCCCAGTCCCAACGGGACGAAAGAAGAGTAGCCGGTGGTTTCAACCACCGGTCCCATATCCGAACACCGGCCAGAGTCCCGAAGGGACGATATAACGCGACTGGGAATATGCCGTCCCTTCGGGACTGATCCTGCGATTTCGATTTCTTGTCCGGTGACTGAAGTCACCGGCTATTCTTATAGCGTCCCTTCGGGACTTGGATCCACTTTCCGTCGCGCGACTGTGCCGTCCCGCGGGCTGCTGGCGCATTGGCTGAACTGGGATTTTTTGGATGTTTGGGATGGAAACCTGACAACGGCGTAGCCGTGGCCCGTTTGTAGAAACGTAATTTATTTTTGAATTTTCAAGCTCCGCCCGCATCGTCCACGATGCCTGGAGCGGCCAGGGTCGCTCCTACGGAGCTTTTGTTTTTTACATTCTGCGATTTCTACAAACGGGCCGGGCCTACGGCCCTCTCATTGTCTGAGCACTTCGGCAAGCTCAGGACAAGCGTTTGGGATGGGCTCCCAGTCCCAACGGGACGAAAGAAGAGTAGCCGGTGGTTTCAACCACCGGTCCCATATCCGAACACCGGCCAGAGTCACCTATTCGAACGCCGGCCAGAGTCCCGAAGGGACGATATAACACGACCGGAAATATGCCGTCCCTTCGGGACTGATCCTGCGATTTCGATTTCTTGTCCGGTGACTGAAGTCACCGGCTATTCTTATAGCGTCCCTTCGGGACTTGGATCCGCTTTCCGTCGCGCGACTGTGCCGTCCCGCGGGCTGCTGGCGCATTGTCTGCAAGCGTGTAGCACCGAGCCTTCGGGCTCGGTGTGGTAATCGCTAGACCTGAAGGTCCGCCGTTACACGCGCTTTGTTGGAATGGCTGCGCTCCGGGACGTTTTTGTTAACGAAACCCGCGTTTTAGTTATGGCACTTGCTCAACCCCGTATCGGATTGCCGATTGAAGGATATCGGGGTCGATATCTTTTATGGTTTTGAACTTGATGCAATATCCGGTCACGCTCGCCTTGCCTATTTTTTTTCCATACGTTCTGGCCAGGTATTTCTTATCTTCGATGCCGAGGATATAGACCGAGATCCCGCTTGTGTTTGCGCTGAGACCGATTCGATAAAACTCTCTCGTTTTTCCACCGGCATATTTTATGGTCTGAAGTCCATATCCGATGTTGGGATTGGAGACCGTTTTACCGTCATCGTTCTTGCCATCCAGGAACCATAATTTACACGCGGGCATCAGTTCCAGGATCATGCGGTGCAACGCCTGCATGTCACTCCGTTTTGGTTCGGGTTGACTGGTAAGATACTCTGCGATCTGTCCTTGTACGTTCATATAAGATCGTTCGCTGGCTGCGCTCAATGGTGTTGCCAGTTTTATTTATGGGCAGTGAAGTACCCTGCAAAAATACGGGCTTTCAATACAGGGAGGCAGGGTGCGGAAGTGTCATTGTATGTGGGCGATTACGACAATCGCCTGCCGGGTGGGACGCGCCAGCTGCGCGATGAACCACCGCGAGCACAAGCTAAAGCCTGTGCTACATTGGAACTTATCGGTAGGCGGGGCGGTGGAATTGGTCGGCCAAGCGGCCGAAGGCGATGGCGGCAAGGCACAGGCCGAGATCGCGGAGCGCAATATCGAAATAGCCGGGAATTAAAATCAGGTTGACGACGATCGCCAGCAGCCAGATCGCCACCAGGTACGCTCCTACGCGCGGCCAGAATGCGACGATGAGCCCGGCCACGATCTCGACCGCCCCGACGCCCATCATGGTCGAGTGGACCGTTAGCGGTGAAACGCTTTCGTAGGTCGCCGAAAGATATTTATCCCAGTTCGTAAGGTAATGGAAAAATTTATCGATCCCGGCGACGATCGGCGCGATCGTGAATGCGACGTGCAGGATCTGGTACGCGCCGTATGCCGGTCCGCTGCGGACGACCGTGACCGTCGTCCTCGTTGTGCCGCTCATCTGTGGGATCGTATATGCCATAACCGCTCCTTTTTTGGGAACTGGATGCAAAGCTGATGCCCCTGAAGCTCATCGGGCATAGTATATTGAATGACAGGTATTGGATACGTTCGAAATCGGCAGCGCACCGAATTTTATATTTGGAACGTTCCGGCGGGTTTCGATTTTCCGTATATTTGTCCAACTATTCTCGATCGCCTGTATTATGGCAGAGATTTCACTCAGTAGTCCTCCTTCCGCCCCTGCCGCCGACGCTTCGGCTGGCAGTTCGGCTGCCGCCTCGGCCGGCGCTCGTTCGCGCAATGGCGTTTCGGCGCGGAATACTTCGGCAATTATCGAGTCCCTGAAAGAGGCCATCGAGTTCGTTCAGGAGCGGGTCGTCAATCGCGAAGAGGTCGTCGAGCAGATTTTCCTTGCGATGCTCATCGGCGAGCACGTCCTGCTCGAAAGCCGGACCGGCGTCGGAAAAACGCTTTTGGCGGAGCAGGTCTTCCGCATGTTCGAGGGGGCGCGGACCTTCAAAGTCCAGGCGAGCAAGGAGCAGCAGCCGGACACCTATTTCGGCGGTCTATTGCTCGAGGACCTCAAGCAGGGCCGGCTCATCCATAATACCGAAGGTTCCCTCGTCGAAAGCGAGTTCGGATTTATCGACGAGATCTTCGATGCGAACGATTATACGCTCCGCGCGCTGCTCTCGCTGCTGAACGAGCGGGAACTCATCCGGGGCGTCCAGCGGCTGCACTCGAGCGTTCACACCGTGATCGCGGCAACGAATTACCTTCGGCTCTCCGAGATCACCGAGGCCCTGCTCGACCGCTTCCTGTTCAAAGCCCTGATCCATCCCGACAAGGACGCCTTTTATCAATACAAGATCTCGCAACAGTACCTTAAGAATCTTGGCAATGCGATCGAGCCGCCAAAAAAGGTGCAGTATGCCGATCTTGCGTATGCGTCCCGCATCGTGCGCGGCGAAGCGCCGGAATACCCGATCATGACGACGCCGGACCTCGTCTATTTTATGAACCTCGTTATTCGGCATTACGAGGTGCAGCGGAACCGGCTGCTCCACGAACGCCCGCACGAAGCGCATTTGCGGACGAAAGATTTTTATATCTCACCGCGCACCCAGGCAAAATCGCTCGACGTGCTCCGCGCCATCGCCTTCCTGCACGGGCGGGTCTATGCGGAAAAAGCGGACATTCCAAAATTGCATTTGCTGCTTTGTACGGCCGGGGTTCCCGAAGAAAAAACGCTCTTCCAGCGGTCGTACGATACGCTGCTGCAGCTCTACCAGGTCTCCGGGGCGTTCGACCAGCTTTCGGCGCTCCTTACGCTCGAGGATGTCCTCTCGCGCCTGCACCACGACCCCTCGCTGATGTCCAAGCCGCTGACGGAACTCGAAGGAGTTCCCACGAAGCGTTCGATCGTCGCCTGGGCCAAGGAAACGCTGGGCGTCGCCGATGCCTCCGCCGCGCACAAACGCCGCCTCGCCGAAGGATTTCTCCAGAGCATTCATCCTGCCACGGAAGACCTGAAATCGCTGAAAGCCCATCTGGAGGCAGAGATCAAGATCGTCTTCGCCGGCCACACGGAGCATTTTTAGCCCAACGCAAAAAGGCACATTGCACATGCGCCTATCAATCTCTCCTTGCGAAGATTCGGATTACTCTTTCTTTGCCGGATCGGCGGCGACGCCATTGGCGCCGAGCGGAGTATTATCCGGGCGCCAGTTGACCGTGAAATTCTGCTCGATGGTTAGCGGCTTATCGGTCTTCGGCATCTGGACGAGCGTGTCCAACGACTGGACAAAGGTCCCTTCGATATGCACCCAATATTTTTTGCCGGGCTTGAGGATGAGCAGATAGCGGCCCGATTCGGAATTCGCATTGCCGGCGGTCATTTCCTGAATGGCGCAGGTCGTGATCTCATGCGCGGTATCGTCATCGGCGTCCGAGGCTCCGGTCTCGTGAATCGAAAGCCGGACCGTCGCCGGTTTTTGATCGGATGTCAGAACACTACCTTTGAGCACGACGACCGGGCGCGAAAATTGCGCATACGCGGGCGAGATCACAAAAAAAGCAAGCAGAACGACCGGGAGACTGCGGAAGAAAGGTTTCATAATCTTGAAATGAGCACGGATTTCAACAGGCAATGGTTAACTCCCCTAACGGTCAGCAAGTTCACGAATTCCGGACGGAAGAACGTTCAAATTTATTAGCAGGATTACTTTTCTTTACCACCGTTACACTTTACTTTAGCACGTTATTATGAACGCGATCATCATGGCCGGAGGGTTCGGGACGCGGTTGCGCCCGCTGACGATGAACCTTCCGAAGCCGATGGTCCCCATGATGAACCGGCCGATGATGGAACACATCGTCCGGCTCCTGAAAAAACATGGGATGACCGAGCTTACTTCGCTCCTCTATTTTCACCCGGAGGCCATTACGTCGCATTTTGGCGATGGCTCCGCGTTCGGATGCAGCATGAATTACGTCCGAGCCGAAGCCGATTTCGGCACGGCCGGCAGCGTTCGAAATGCCACGGAACAGCTCGGCATGACCGACCGCGTGCTCATCATTTCGGGCGACATCCTCACCGATTTCGATCTTTCGGCGGCATTAAAATTCCACGAACGAAAAAAAGCGCTGGCGACGATCGTCCTGACGCACGCGAAGAACCCGCTGCAATTCGGGATCGTCATGACGAATCCCGATTCGGAGATCACCCGCTTCCTCGAAAAACCGTCGTGGGGGGAAGTGTTTTCGGACACGATCAATACGGGAATTTATATTCTGGAACCCGAAGCCTACGCCGAAATTCCCTATAAACGCGAGTTCGACTTCAGCAAGGACCTCTTCCCGCTACTCCTGAAAAAACCGGGCGCGCTCGCCGGCTATATCGCCGAAGGCTACTGGCGCGACGTCGGGAACCTCTCGGAGTATCACGAGGCCCACATGGACGCCCTCATGGGACTGGTCGATATCGAGATCGAAGGGGAACGAAAGAACGGCGTGATCCTGGAGCGCGACTGCGAGGTCCAGGGCGCGCGCTTCCGGGGCGAAAATGCGGTCGCGCATGCGACGCATATCGAAGAAGGAGCGATCGTCACGAATTCGATCGTCGGCGCGGGATGCCATATCGAGGCCGGCTCAATCGTGGAAAATTCGATCCTGTGGGACGGCGCCCGGATCGGGCGGAACGCCAGCGTGAGCCACGCCGTCGCCTGCTTCAATGTCTTTGTCGGGGACCGCGCGACGATCGACGAGAACGTTTTCATCGGCGAAGGTTCCCAGGTCGCCGACGGCGCGCATATCCTTCCGAACGTTAAACTCTGGCCCGGCAAGCGGGTCGAGGCCGGAGCGACGCTGCAAACGAGCCTCGTCTGGGAGGACCGCTGGAACCGCGAGCTGTTTACGAACTCCCGGATTTCCGGGACCTCGAACATCGAACTGATCCCCGAGTTTGCGGCGAAGGTCGGCGCATCGCTTGGCGCACAGGTCGGCATGGGTCAGCGGATCGTGCTCAGCCGCGACAGCGATCCCGGTTCCCGCGTGCTTTCGCGCGCGATGGTGAGCGGCCTCATGAGCGCGGGGGTGAACATCGTCGATATGCAGCAGACGCCGATCCCTCTTACGCGGCACCACCTTCGCGACGCGCGCCACTCGGGCGGAGTCCACATCCGGAAAAATCCGATCGACCGCCGCCGTTCGGACATGATCTTCTTCGACTCGGGTGGGTATGATCTCTCTTCGAGCAAGGGCAAAGCGATCGAGCGTTATTTTTTCGGCGAGGACTTCCCGCGCGCGCCGTTCGACCAGGTGGGGACCATCGAGTTCCCGGCTCATACCGGCGAGATCTACACCAAGCGATTCACGAACGCGCTCGATGTGGAACGGATCGAGCACGCTCATTTCAAGATCGCGATCGACTATGCCAACGGCATCACGTCGACGATCTTCCCGAATATCCTCGGCGTGTTCGGCAGCGAGGTCGTCTCGATCAATGCGTACCTGGAACCTTCCCGCCTCACGCGCGGCCGCGAGGAGTTCGACCGCTCGACGCGGCACCTGGCCAACGTCGTAAAATCGCTTGGTTATCAAATTGGGTTTATTCTCGACGCCGGCGGCGAGCGCGTCGGAATGGTCGATGAAAACGGAGCGATCTATTTGAACAACAGCCTGCTCACGCTGCTCACGAAATTATTCCTCGAGAGTGAGACAAAACGCGGCCGCACGATCGGCAAGATCGCCGTGCCGGTTTCGGCGACGAGCGAGGTCGAAGAACTGGCGCGCACCTATGGGGCGGAACTAATATACACGAAAAATACGCATGCCGATATGATGCGCGCCGCAAGCGAAGAGAACGTCAGCTTCGTCGGCGGAACCTTGGGCGGAGCGATCTTTCCCGAATATTTCTTTGCGGTCGATGGAATGTTCACCGTTGCCAAAACGCTCGAAATGCTCGCCGTCCTCGAAAAGAACCTGGGGGACGTCGCGCGCGACATGCCGCGGCATGCGCAAGCTCGCAAACAGGTCTTTTGCCCGACCGAAGAACTCGGCAAGGTCATGCGGCAGGCGATGGACTATTCGCGCGACATGAAAAAAGTGCTCATCGACGGAATCAAGTTCTATCCTCAGAACGACGGCGATGCCTGGGTGCTCATACTCCCCGAAAAGGAACGTCCGTATTGCACCGTGCTTGTCGATGCCGAGTCGCAAACGGAAGCCGATTCGCTCTCCAAACAATTCGGCGAAAAAGTCGAAGAGTGGCGAAAAAAGGAATAGAAAAGACCCATGACAAATAAAAATTGAACGGAATCAAAAAGAGATCGTACGTCGTATGATTCTTCTTATTCGCAATTTGTTATTTGTCATCGATCATGCTTTCTCGCCGTAACCGGTATTTGTCAGCGATTCTTTCCGGGCTGCTGCTCGGCCTCGCCTTTCCTCCGACGGGCCTTGCGGGCGGGATGCTTGCATTCGTTGCTCTGGTGCCACTCCTTATCGCGCTCGAAGGCGGCCGGCGCCTCCGGGAAGCATTCTGGACAGCCTGGCTCGCGATGTTTGTCCTGGGGCTCATCTCGAATTATTGGGTCGGCGGATGGAAGTCGATGGGCGAAGTCGATTCCTTCCTTATGGTCGGTGGTGTGCTGCTGGCTCTCGTTCATCCGTTTTTTCTCGTTGTCCCGTGGTTGCTCTACGATATTGTTCGTCGACGGTTCGGTCGGACGGCGGCGCTGTATTCGCTCCCAATTTTTCAGGCCGGCTTCGAGTATGCCCATTCCTTCGGCGATCTCGCATATCCGTGGCTCAATCTCTATAATACGCAGACCTACAATCTCGCATTCGATCAGTTCATTGAATTCACGGGGCCGTATTTGCTCAGCATTCTGATCGTCTTAGTCAATGTCCAGATCTTTCAGATCTTTTTGCAGTCACAGGGTCGAATGAAAGCCAGTCAAAAAAAGAATATTGCCGTTCATGTGGCCGTATCGGCACTTTTAATTGTACTCCCTTATCTTTATGGATTTCACGCACTGCAGGGCCAGGAAGTCTCTCACGCTTCCCTGCGGGTGACGATCGTTCAGCCGAATATCGATCCATGGGCAAAATGGTACACGGACGAACAGCGGACGCTCGATACGAACTTTCATGCGACCGAAACGGCGTTGCACGCTACGCAGGACTCCACCGATCTCGTGGTCTGGCCCGAAACGGCGATCACGTTCTTCATCACAACGCCGGCGAAGTCCTATGAACTGGGTGAATTTTATCAATTCATCGCCGGCATCGAACATCCTGTCCTAACGGGGTTCCCGGACCGCCAGGACTATCTTACCGGTCGAGATTCGATCCCGGCGGACGCCAACTTCGCGGGAGTTCCCGGCGTCTATTATCGGAGTTGGAATGCGGCCATGCTCGTCTATGAAGATTCCAATGGCAGAATGCGCCGGGAAGTCTATCACAAGCAAAAGCTCGTTCCGCTGGGCGAACATATCCCGTTCATTCAAATTTTTCCGTTCCTTGGAAAATGGTTCCAATGGAACGTCGGCATTGGGAGTTGGAATTACGGGGAAGGCTACCAGCCGTTAGCGATGCCGCTCCAGAGGCAGGCGGGCGGCGATTCCCTTCGGATCACACCGACCATCTGTTACGAATCGATCTATCCAAGCTTTGTCCGTCATTTTGTGGCCGGTGGAGCAAACCTTCTGGCCGTGATTACGAACGACGGCTGGTACGGCCGCAGTTCAGGGCCGTATCAGCACGAGCAGTTTGCGGTCCTGCGGGCCATCGAGTGCCGCCGCTGGGTCGTCCGCTCTGCAAACACCGGAATTTCTGCCGCGATCGACGACCGTGGCCGCTTTGCCGCCGAGCTTCCGCTCTTCACTTCCGGATCGATCACGACGCGTGTGCCGCTCATCGAGCGAAAAACGCTCTATGTTCGATGGGGGGATTATATCGCAATTCCGGCCACCATTCTATCTGCGGTGGTGCTCGTCCTCGTCTTCGGAATGTGGATGATGCGGCCGAGACGGCCGGCGCCGCAAAGCGTAGCCCCTCACCGGGACGCGGAACTTGTGAAACGCGATGCCCGGTTCACGTGACCGTCGTGATCTCTGCCTTTCGACATATTGCCACCGGCCGGCCGGCGCGCGAACTCCGCCGCATGCAGCGCATTGCCGCGCATCTCGCGCAGTTAGGTGCGCTCTTTACCGTCCTCGTCTTCTTCCTCGACACGATCAATGCCGATATTCTGTATGCGGCGATCCGGGGCGAGATCCGGTTTCAGGACAATCCCCTCATCCTCGACTCCGCTACGGACGCGACGAGCGTGGTCCCGGATGCGGTCGCCCCGCATATTAACTATTTTCAGCTTGCGAAATACGATGGCGGCCCAAAGCAGCTCTCGCAGCATCGGCAACCACGATTTCATGGCACGACGATCATCGAAGATGAGGACAGCCCGACCGTACTCGATGGTGCGACGACCGATACCCTGACCTACGACATCGTCTCGTATTACACGCAAGCGAAGATCGAGGAAGAGAGCGCCCTCACTACGCTCGACCGCACGATCACCTACGGGTGCCTCCAGATTTAGGGTCCCTCCCCTTCTCCAAACCATTCCACGAATAACGGACCGGATTTACGTTCGGAGTTCGTCGTTCGCGGCATGCGGGAATTTTTTGAATTCCCGGCGTCGCCCGGTCGCATGCGCGCCATGCCCGGGACGCACCGTTCAATCATGATTTTAGGAACTTTTAGGAGGTATTCCATGCGTAGGACCTTTCCGTTTTTTTTGCTTTTTGCCCTCAGTGCCTGCTCGAATAAAACGCCGGCCACGATCGAAGAATCGAGAGCGACGAACGACGTGATCTCGCTTGCCAAACCGATGGCCGAGCACGTGAGCCTTGCGACCACCCACATTCAGCCGATCGAGGCGATCACTTCCCTTTCGGGCCGGATCGACTTCGACCCGAACCATCTTACGCGCGTTTATCCGCTGGTCAATGGCGTGATCAGCCGTCTGTATGTGACGCAAGGAGACGCGGTGAAAAAAGGCGAAACGCTGGCCGATGTGTACAGCAGCGATGTTGCGACTGCGATCTCGGATTTTCAAAAAGCGAAGGAATCGCTCGCGTTAACGCTCGACAAGCTCGAGCGTGAAAAAAAGCTGTTTACGGAAAAGCTCGTCGCGCCGCAGGACGTCCAGCAAGCCGAAACGGATCGTGCACAGGCGCAAGCCGAATACGATCGCAGCCTTAGCGCCCTCCGGCTGTTAGGCGGCAACGAACATTCGAGCGCGATGACGTTCCATATCACGGCGCCGATCGATGGGATCGTCGTCGAACGGCTCGCCCAGCCCGGTTCCCAAATGCGAAACGACGGTTCGTCGCTCGCCTTTACGATTGGCAGCACATCGAACCTCTGGATATCGCTCGATGCGTATCCGGACCAGCTCCGCGCGCTCCATGTGGGCGATTCTGTCGTGCTCAAAGCGGCCGGACTGGAAGACCACCCGCTGGTCTCTCGCATTGAGAATATCGCTCCCATGGTCGACCCGACGTCGTTCACGACGAAAGTCCGTTGTACGCTGCCAAATTCCGGCGGCCTGCTCAAACCGGCGATGTTCGTTCGAGCGACGGTCTATCATCCGGATGGCCTCGGACTTTTCGTTCCCGCGGCGGCCGTCTTTTACGATGCCGACGGGAAGACGTACGTCTTCAGCAAAATTGGCGATCGAAGTTTTCGAAAAGAGGAAGTGACGATCGGGCAAACGGAGCCCGACCGCGTGCAAATTACGGGCGGCTTACAGGACGGCGATACCGTCGTGGGAGATAAAGCCTTGTTCCTGAACGACGAACTCCAGGCCGATCAAAAGTAACCGTCCGGAACATGCTGAAAACACTCGTTGAACTTTCACTCCGGGAACGGATCGTCGTTTATTTTACGACGTTCCTGCTCGTCGTGGCCGGAGTATATTCGTTCCTGCAGCTCCCCATCGACGCGTACCCGGACCTCACGAATACCCGCGTGCAGATCATTACCCAATGGCCGGGCCGGAGCGCGGAAGAGCTCGAAAAGTTTGTCACGATCCCGATCGAGACCGAAATGAACGGCATTCCGCACCTCATTTCGATTCGCTCGACTTCGCTCTTCGGGCTCTCGACCGTCTATCTCACTTTCGACGATGCGACGGACGATTTCGCCGCGCGCACTTACGTCACGCAAAACCTGCAGAACGCGAGCTTGCCGGACCAGGTGAGCCCGTCGCTCGCCCCTCAAAGCGGACCGACCGGCGAAATTTACCGATATACGCTGGTCAGCAAGACGCGCTCCTCCATGGAACTCAAATCGCTCGAGGACTGGGTCCTCGAGCGGCAATGGAAATCTGTTCAGGGGGTGGTCGATGTCACCAGTTTCGGCGGTCCCACGAAGCAATATGAGATCACGGTCGACCCGCAAAAGCTGGCGTATTATGGGATCGGCATTAAACAAGTCTCGGATGCGCTCGCGGCCAACAATGCGAATGCCGGCGGTTCCCTCATCGAGCAGGGAGATCAGGGCTATGTGTTCCGCGGTGTCGGACTGTTCGAAAATCTGGGAGATATTTCGAACGTCGTCGTGGCGACGATGGGCGGAGTACCGGTGAAGATCGCAGAGTTGGCGGATGTCGAGATCGGCCATGCGGTGCGGCTCGGCAAAGTGGAGACCCCGGACAATTCCGATGCGGTCGAAGGCATCGTGATCATGCGGCGTGGCGAGAACGCGTCCGCCGTGATCGAGCGTGTGGAGGAAAAAGCAAAACAGATCAATGCCACGATCCTTCCCAAAGACGTACGACTGGTCCCCTATTATGACCGCGCCGAACTCGTAAGCCTGACCACGCACACGGTGCTCCACAATTTGATCGTCGGCATGCTGCTCGTCATGGCGATCCTCTTTATTTTTCTTGGGAACATTCGCAGTGCCTTCATTGCGGCCATCGTCGTTCCGCTCTCCTTGCTCTTTGCCTTTATCCTGATGCATGCCTTTGGGATGTCGGCGAATCTCCTCTCGCTCGGTGCGATCGATTTTGGCGTTATCATTGATGGCGCCGTGATCATGGTCGAAGGCATTTTTGCGCGCCTGGCACTGCAGCACGTCCACGGAAGCGATCGCGGCACACCCCGCGGCGATGAACCCGAGAGCGGACCGCGGGAATCGCTCATTCGGACGACCGCGATCGAAATGAGCTCGCCGATCTTTTTCTCGATCGTAATTATCATTGCGGCGATGATCCCCATCTTTTCGTTCCAACAGATCGAAGGCCGGATGTTCTCGCCGCTCGCTTACACGCTCGGTTTCGCGCTCGTCGGGGCGATGTTGCTCAGCCTAACGCTCGTGCCGGTGTTGGCGCACGATCTCTTAAAAGGCGAATTGCACGAAAAAAGCTCGATCTTCGACTGGCTAAACCGCAAGTATCTCCGGTGGCTGGACGGCGCATTGAGAAACGGCAAATGGGTCCTCGGGATTTCGGCGGGAGTACTCGCCCTTAGCCTGTTCCTCAGCCAATACCTGGGAACGGAGTTTTTGCCGCACCTGAACGAGGGTTCGCTGTGGATCCGGGCATCGATGCCGATCAGCGTGAGCCCTTCGACGGCCGATTCGAGCGCCCAGCACATTATGAGGATTATCCAGGGCTATCCGGAAGTAAAGTATGTACTCCTCCAGCTCGGCCGACCGGACGATGGCACGGATGCGACGGGATTTTTCAATGCGGAATTTTTCGTCAATCTCAAACCCGAGGACCAGTGGCAACACCGCGAATCGAAGGACGAACTCATCGCCAATATCAACAGCCGGCTCGCGGCTATTCCGGGAACCGACATTAATTTCTCACAGCCGATCTCCGACAATGTGGAAGAATGGGTGTCCGGAGTCAAAGGAGAACTGAACGTGAAGCTTTTCGGCCCCGATCTTTTTGTGCTCGAACAAAAAGGCGAACAGGTCCGAGATATTTTGAGCCATATTCGAGGTATTACGGATATCGGTGTGTTTTCAGAGATCGGGCAGCCGACGCTCGAGGTGCACGTCGATCGACTCCGCGCGGCGCAATATGGCGCAAACGTCAGCGACGTGCAGGACCTGATCGAATCGGCGATCGGTGGCCACGTGGCCACTCAATTTTACGAAGGCGAAAAGCATTTCGATGTCGTCGTTCGGCTGGCGCCCGAGTTCCGGGATGCGCCGGAAAAAATCGGAGCACTCCTGGTTTCGACTTCGAACGGTGCAAAAATACCGTTGTCCTCCGTTGCGGATATCAGCGTCAAGCCCGGAGCGGCCTTCATTTATCGCGAGTCCAACGGCCGGTATCTCGCAATAAAGTTCAGCGTGCGCGATCGCGACATGGGAAGTGCCGTGGCCGAAGCACGGGCAAAGGTCGCACAGAACGTGACGTTCCCGGAGGGAACCTATCCGGTTTGGGGCGGCGAGTTCGAAAGTGAACAGAGGGCCATGAACCGGCTTGCGATCGTGGTGCCGCTTAGTTTGCTGCTCATTTTAATTCTTCTTTACACGACGTTCGACTCGTGGGGATATGCCTTGCTCAGCCTTGCGAACGTTCCCTTTGTTACGATCGGTGGAATTTTGGGGCTACTCATCACGGGTCTCCATTTTTCGATCTCGGCCGGGATCGGTTTCATTGCTCTCTTCGGCGTAAGCATCATGAACGGCGTCGTGTTGCTCACGTATGTAAAATTTCATCGGGATGAATTCGAGACCACATCCGAGCTTTTGAAACATACCTGTGCGCAGCGTGTTCGACCGATCGTTATGGTGGCCGTACTCGCGATGATCGGGCTGATGCCCGCGGCACTTTCGACCGGCATCGGCTCCGAAACACAAAAGCCGCTTGCGGTCGTGATTGTAAGCGGACTATTGCTAACGGCTTTTATCAATTTGATCCTGCTGCCCATCATGTATCAGGTATTTCGAATTGACCAACCGCGGCGAAAATTCTTTTTACGGCGTATTCGTTGACCAAGCTTCATTTTTAATGTACAAACTTTATTTTTGTTCTCTGCTCCTAACCGCCGTAGCGATAGGACCTGCACAGGCGCAGGTCGATTCCAATATTGCGAACGGCAGAATATACGATGCGTTTGGCCTTCGCATTGGGGTGGCCGGCAACGACCTCGGAACAGCGTCCCCTGCTATTCAAAATCCGTTTGACGCGCCGCCGGTGGGAACCGGGATTCGTCCGCTGCTAAGCCCCTATTACGAAGCCCATCTCGAACCGGGGCTCACGGCCGTCGCCAGCATGATGCTGGTTTATCGATCTTTTCATGCGCTCGACCTCTCTGACACTCGGTTCGAAAGTTATGGATTCAACGTCGGCGTTCGCTGGGAACCGGCCTGCCGGAATGGAAGGGCTGCATCGACCCATCTATTTTTTCTTCCCGGTCTTGGCTTCGATACATTCGACGACCGGGTATCGGTCAGCCTCCCGTTACAGGCCGGGGCATTGGTCCCACTCGGCCGAGCCACGCAATTAGAACTGAGTGGGATCGTCACTCCGGAACTGTTTCTCGGCGTTGGCCCGGGAATGTATTACGGAATCACCGCTGGAATTCGTTTTATCAATCCGCTCTGAACTTATGCGCTCCCTTGTCATCGCCGTTCTCACGCTTTGCTTAGCCGGTCCATGCTTCGCGCAGCAGGATTCCATTCGTCACTCCACCGATTCGATACCCGCTCCGCTCAGTTGGTCTCGCGTCGGCATTACCGCCGGAGCGCTGACGGCAGGGATCGTGGCTCTTCATATTTATCAAAATAATGCCTGGTGGGCGAATGAGCGGACAAAATTCCATGTGATTGAAGATGCGGATTACCAGGCCGATTTCGATAAGCTCGGTCATACATTCGGCGGATATTATAGTTCTTTCTTTTTCGATCAGGCGTATCACTGGGCCGGGCTCGACAGCTCACAGTCCGCCCTGTTCGGTGCGCTTTCCGGGGCACTCTTCGAATATTACGTTGAAATCGAGGACGGGTTCGCATCCGGATGGGGGTTTTCCCGCGGGGATGCGAAAAGCGATATCGCCGGCGCCACGTTTTACCTTTTAAATCAGCGGGTTCCCATACTCCAAAATTTTCGGTATAAATGGTTCTACACGCCTACCAACAAGCTGATAAAAGACCAGCCGGATATCCAGGGCCAGACCGTGAATGCGATCGAGGACTATGGCGGCCAGACCTACTATCTGACCGCCGATATTCATGGACTGCTGCCCGAATCGCTGAAGCCGTATTGGCCCCAATGGATCAATCTTGCGCTCGCAATAAGCGGCTACGATATCAATTCGGTCGACCTTACAAGCGGAAACCCTTTCGATCTGCGCCGTAAGGCGTGGTATCTTTCGCTCGATTACGATCTCGATAAAATTATTCCTCCTTCGAGCTCGGGGTTTCTGAACTTTATCTTACATGCGCTCGGCTATTGGCATTTCCCGGCTCCGGCGTGGCGGTTTTACCCCAGCAGTGCGTTTTACCTGACGTTCCCGGTTTCGATCACGATCGACCATGGCCTGCATATCGGTGCCGAACCCTCGCTTGGCGGAACAAATTAAATCCGAAGCGCTGTGGTGACGGCATAGTCTGTTTTTTCCCGCTCATCCGCCCGTCGCCAAAAATTCCGTAATTTTGAAGCGCATGACGACTGTCGGCGAGCTTTTCCTGGTCCTGATCCTTGTTTTACTGAACGGTTTTTTTGTCACCGCCGAGTACGCAGCCGTAAAACTGCGCTTAGGGCAGATCGACGATCTTATCCAAAAAAAAGATCCAAAGGCGCTGGCCGCCAAGCGCGTACGGGACAATCTCGATTCGTTCCTATCGGCGACGCAGGTCGGAATTACCCTTGCGAGCCTTGCACTGGGCTGGATCGGTGAGCCGCTCATGTCCGGCATTTTGGAACCCGCGTTCGATTTTTTCGCCATCGCTCCCTCCGTCGCAGCATCGGTCAGTTTTGTGATCGGATTCTTAGTACTCACCTCCCTGCATATCGTGTTGGGCGAACAAGTACCGAAGGTGATCGCCATCAATTTCGAAGTCGAAGCCGCGCTGAAAACGGCGCGACCGCTCACGATCTATTACCGCATTTTTCGCCCGCTCATCTGGTCGTTGAATAAAATGGTCAATCTCGCGCTTCGGACGTTCGGCCTTCCGAAAGCCTCGGAAGAAGGCGGCCATACGCGCGAGGAACTGATGGGCGTGATCCTGGAAAGTACAAGAGCCGGGGTCGTCGAACGCCGGGAGCGGACGATGATCGAATCGCTCTTCGACTTTGGCGAAACCGTTGTCCGCGAGATCATGGTCCATCGTTCCGAAGTCGTCGCACTCGATCTCGAACTCGAACCGAGGGAACTCCTGCATATCATCGAGGACGAAGGCTATTCACGGCTGCCCGTGTTCCGCCATTCGCTGGACGAGATCGTCGGGGTCCTGCATGTGAAGGACATCATTCCAGCGATCTCGCAACTCGAGCGGATGAGCGTTCCGAGTCGTGAAAGCGAAGAGGAATTTTTTGCCCTGATCACCCGCACGCTGCGGCCGGCCCTCTTTGTCAGTGAGACCCAGCCGATCTCGGACCTGCTCGTACAATTCCAAAAAAATCGGATTCACATGGGGATCGTCGTCAGTGAACATGGCGGGGTCGAGGGGATCGTAACGCTCGAAGATATTATGGAGCAACTGGTGGGCGAAATCCGCGATGAGTCCGACATTGGCGAGTCCGACGAGGTGATCGAAAAAGAGGGGGCCATTTATATCGATCCCACCATGGCGGTCGCCGATTTCAATGCCCGTTTCGATGGACGCCTCCCCGCGCTCGAAGAGAGTGGCGATTACCAGACGATCTCCGGGTATGTCCAAAAACATGCGGGGCGCATCCCGAACATCGGCGACAAGATCGAAGCCGGTGGCCTCTGCTTTACGGTCACTCGAAAAAAGCGGCATAAGCTCGAGCAGATCAAGATCGAACCACTCGCCGTTTTCGAGAACAAGGAACAGGAATCGTAAGATGGCGTAATTTTTTATTGCTTCCATGCGAAATCCGGGACTTCAGGGATGACGCAACGGCTGCCGGCAAACATACATATTGGAACTTCGGGTTGGCAATATCGCCATTGGTGGGGTCTTTTTTATCCGAAGCATACTCCGCCAGGCCGCATGTTCGAGGAGTATCTAAAGCATTTCGATACGGTCGAGTTGAACAGCAGTTTTTATCACCAGCCACCTCGCGCAACATTCGAAAACTGGAAAAAGAAAACTCCGGCAGGATTTCTCTTCGCCGTCAAAGTGAACCGGTATATCACGCACAATAAAAAATTACACGATGCCGAAGAATCGCTTACGTATTTTCTTTCGGCGGCCCGAGGACTGGGAAAAAAGTTAGGTCCCCTGCTCTTTCAGCTCCCGCCATCCTTCGGGATCAATCTCGAACGTTTGGAACAATTCCTGAAACGGCTGCCGAAGCGGGAATGCACGTTCGAATTCCGCCATCCGAGCTGGATGACGGAGGAGGTCTATCGCCTGCTAAAAAAGTACAATGCCGCTTTTTGCATCTACGATCTCGGCGGATTCGAAACGCCGCACGAAGTTACGACCGATTTCATCTACATTCGACTGCACGGACCGGGATTGAAGTATCGCGGTAATTATCGAAAAGGAATACTGCGTAAATGGGCCGAGGAGATCGGAGAATGGAAACGCCATGTAAAGAACATTTACGTTTATTTCGATAACGATGTCGGCGGTCACGCGCCGAAAAATGCGCTGACCTTACGAGAACTCGTCACTGCGTGACGATGAACTTCTGCACTATCGTTCGACCTTGCGTAATGATCCGTGCGAAATACACTCCATTCGGCAGCGCCCGTACATCGAGGGGAATGGTGTTGTCCCCGAGCGCTACTCGAGCATTCCTGAGCATGATGACGCTGCGAGCCTGACCATCCATGACCGAAATCTGGATCAGACCGGCTCGATCGGAATGAAAAGAAAGATCGATCGAGCCGTTGGTTACCGGATTAGGACTGGCTCCCAGTACGAGCGCGTTGGGGTTCGTTTCCGTTACGAAATTGCCGGCACGAGCGGTCACCCAATACTCGACATCCAGGGGGTTCAGATTCGAATCCGTAGCGATCGCCAGAACATAGGCCCCATCGTGACTCATCCATTGAAAGGTCACGTGCTTACTGAGTTTGATGGAATCTCCGTTTGCGGTGGTCGTCGTGACGGTCGTTTTCAGTCGCAGAACCGGGACCTCGATCGCAGTGGGAATTTTTAACGTTCCGAATCCGTCCACAACGAACTGGGCCGACTGAACGATCGTCTCACCCGCCGGGCGTTTATATTGGTCCAACGTGTCCAAAGTTTCCCAGGATGTTCCGTACGTGAGCGGAAATTTGTCTAACTGCTCCGGAGGGTAGTAGATCGTTTGTATGACGTGTGCTTGGAAGCTATCGGTGACCGACCCGATCAGCCAACGACCGGTCGAATCGATACGAAAATATTGGTAACCGTTTGGGTTGCCCTGATTCAGTTCCAGAACATGCGTCGAAGCCGCAAGATGGGGGTCCGTGGCGAGTGGAAATCCGCTCGAAAAAGGATAAAGTTGCGGCGCAAGTAACCGTAATCCGGCCTTAAACGTCTTAGCGGAAATGTCCCACATTTGTCCATCGGTTGCGGCCGCGGTAAACACTTGAAAATCTGCAAAACTCGAGGCCGTATAATCCGTCGCAATTCGGGTTCCGGAATCCTGGGTGATGTAATCTTGTGCCGTGATCGTAATCTGAGCTACCGCAACGTTCGCTACGATAAGCAATAAAAAGATAGCAACAATGTGTTTCATAGATTTCAGGTAATTGAGAGAACGTGAGAGCACCATCTTCCGCCGATGAGTTAAATTCTTTACCGGCAAGACGAATTCTTTTCGCTCACACTCGCATGCATGGGCCGTTTCGGCATCGAACCGCCGCATGGCATAGGAATGTGTTCTAAGCGTGCAGAGGTTATGCCACGATCATCGGAACTCCGAACATACTATAAAAAACGAGACTTTTCGAAAACCAAAGAGCCTCGAGGACAGAAGCACAAAGGCGCCGGGCACCGCTTCGTGATCCACGAGCACCACGCGACGCGCCTGCATTTCGATCTTCGGCTCGAAGCCGAAGGCGTCCTGAAGTCCTGGGCCGTTCCCAAAGGGCCTTCGATGAACCCACACGACAAGCACCTGGCCGTGATGGTGGAGGACCATCCGATCGAGTACGGAAGGTTCGAAGGAGCGATCCCGGAGGGCGAATACGGCGCCGGAGAAGTTCGCATCTGGGACAAGGGAACCTACGAAGAAATCGGCGATCCGCTCGTGGACCAGATCCGGGCGGGGAAAATTACGATCCTTCTCCATGGGAAAAAGCTGAACGGAGAGTTCCATATGGTCGAAATGCATGGGCGCGCGGAAGACGAAGGCAAACGCAACTGGCTGCTCTTCAAACATAAGGACGAATACGCCGATGAAGACTGGACGATGAAACCGATCCTGGATTATGGTTCTCGCTCTCAGGCCCCTCAGCAGAAAAAGAAAAAGGAAACGCAAAAGAATGCGCTGAAGCGTCTTCTGAAGGCCTCCAAATCGCGAACGCGCCGCACGGCATAGCGCCGTTTCCGTTCCCTGCTTTCATACGGAGAATTTCGGCATCGAGAGAAATTCTTCGTAGTTTTGCACAATGTATACACTTACCGCTATCTATCGCGCACCGGAGCAAAAAGAGGAATTCGATGCACATTACCGGGACGTTCACACGCCACTCGCCGCCAAAATGGAAGGGCTTCGCAAAATGGAAGTCACCTGGGTCGAAAAAATGCTTACGCCTGGGAATGAAACGCTCGCGGCCGCACCGCATGTCGTCTGCACGATGTATTTTGACGATGCCGAGGCCCTGAACGCCAGCATGAAGCAGCCCCATAGCCGCGCGGCCGCCAAAGACCTGATGGGTTTTGCCGGGCCGCTGGTCTCGATGATTGTCGGCCGTACGGAAGAAATCTCCTTATAACCATGCCAAAAAAATCTTCTCAGGAACTTAGCCCATACAATGAAAAGCGGAACTTTCAGTTCTCGCACATTTTGTACGAAAAGAACGAATATGTCGCAACGCTGACGATCAATCGCCCGGAGGTCCTGAATTGCCTGAACCTGACGACGCTGCGCGAAATGATGGTCGCGATCGAAGATGCGTCCTGGGATGACGATGTTGCCGTCCTCGTGGTGACGGGCGCCGGGGATCAGGCCTTTTCGACCGGTGCGGACCTGCGGGAACAGGAAGAGTTTTTCGTTGGGAACCCGAACGATTATTACAAATGGATGCGGGTCTTCATCGAAATGCACGAGCGGCTTCGCAATATCGGGAAACCGACGGTCGCCCGTTTGAACGGCATGGTCGTGGGCGGCGGTAACGAAGTCAATATCTCGTGCGACCTCGCGATCGCGGCCGATCATGTGATCATCCGGCAGGTCGGCGCGGCCCGCGGGAGCGTCGCCGCCGCCGGAGCCACACAGTGGCTTCCCATTATGGTCGGCGATCGCCGCGCTCGCGAAATCCTTTTCTTATGTGAAGAGATCCCTGCCCAGAAGGCGCTCGAGTGGGGCTTGGTGAACGAAGTCGTTCCCAAAGCGGACTTGGATCGTGCCGTGGCGCGGCTCTGCGAAAAGCTCTATAATAAACTTCCAGAATGCCTTCGTTACACGAAGCAGAATCTCAATTTCTGGAAGGACTTTTCGTGGCATACGACGATCGGCCATGCGCGGGACTGGCTTTCGATCCATAATCTCTCCGACGAAGTAACCGAAGGGATCAGCGCCTTCAATGAGAAGCGGCCGGTGAACTATAAGAAGATCCGAAAACGGCCGGGCTAAACAATGGCCTCGTGATCGTGGATCTTGTCGAGTTCGATCTCCGTCATGCCATCGCGACCGGTCCGAATAATGCTCTTGAACTTATGGCCGTACATCACTTCCCTGCTCTTGTACGACGTTCTGGTGTGGACCGTCTGGGAAAAGGTATCGTCGAAGGCTTTCAGCAGCACTAAAAATTCTGCGTCCGAAGCGTCCAATTCTTCCTTGGTCACTCCATAGAGCGGGCTGTGATCGTCGATGGGATGGACGACCGTCCAGCTCAGGTGAAAGAACGTTACCGAGGATCGCTCTAACTCCAACGGATAAAATTGCCGCCTTTTCTCCCCCCGGCTATCGAGTTCTACACGGCTTAACGTTACCGTTGCTCCCACATCGATCAACTGGTTCGAACGCTGGTTCGCAACGCGGAACATAAACGCTGTTTTCCCTTCGTAGGGGGCAATGACCGCCTGTTGGCTGAAAATAACCTTCGCGATCGGCCGAGAAAACCGCCCATAGACGAGACCGGTCGCAAACGCGAAGGAGAGCAGACCCGTCAGCGATTCCAGAGCCGCGGCAACATTGGAAAGGATTCCCACGGGCGCAATGCGCCCAAAGCCGACGGTCGTGAATGTCTGCGTACTAAAGAACACTGCCTGGAGATACCGTTCTGCGATCGAATGTCCATCGATCCCGACCAGGCCCTCGGTCCCGATCGTAAGATAGATCAATCCAAAAAACGCATTGATAAGAACATAGGAAAAAACGATCCACAGGTTGAACTTCCACCATGGGATCGAAATAAGATAATGATACCCGCTGAACCAGGTCAGGAACGGAAGGCCCTTGCGGCGAACATTGAAGGTCCCGTCGCGATTGAGCAGCCGGACGCGGGCCTCCGCGGCCTTTGTCCCAATACCTAAATCTTCGAAGCGCCTCGCTGCCATAAGCGAGAGAAACAGCGCGAAGTGCTCAACCCGTTCTCAACTCGAGGAAGACGGATGCGACGTGATCGGACCGGTATGATGGGCCAGCTCGCGCAGCTCGGATACATCGATGATGGTTTCCGATCCCGGCATTCCGACGAGCGCTCGGCCGTGCTTATCGACGGCCCAGACCGGCTTGCCTACAAACGCCGGAATATCGGCAGGTCGCGGATTCCGAAAGGGAATGTTCAAAATGTATTCGATAAGCTTGTCCTGTATGAACCGGTCTCCGGCTTCACGTGCAAAACGAATGGCGGAAAGTACTTCTCGCACGTCCTCACCATCCCAGGTCACAATAAAATTACACGCGCCATATGGATTTTGAAACTTCGTCGTCACGGCAGGGTCGAGTACAAAAGAATGAACGCTGCGCCGGCGGAGCCATTCGGCATAGCGGTCGACCGAGGAACCCACGGTCTTCGTAGTTCCGGGCGGAGCAGCAATTCCATAGATCACTGGACTATTCTTCTAATATTTATGAATTGTCCTGTCATTTCTGAGCTTAAAAGCTAAAAAATAGCTTAAAAACTAAAAAATACGGATAGAGAAAAAACAGACAGATTGAATCAATTTTCAGGCCAGAATGCTCTGAAGCGGTAATTTTAAGAGAAAAATGAAGATAATTAGCCTGAGTTCAGCGGGAATCACTGGTAATTCGCATTGAATGCTCCATTTTGCAGCGTCCGAACGCTGTCTAACGTCGTGCTACAAGTCGTCCGCGCCGAGAAGGTCCCCTGGAAGGTCGGCGAGATTTGGGTCACGGTAATCGTGCAGCTTCCCTGCGTCGAGTTCGCCTCGTACGTGATCCCGGTCACGGCATCGTAATAGGTCACAATCGCATCGTCCGGCAAGGAACTCACGGTAAACGGCACCGTCGAATTCGCTGGGATCGGGATCTGCATCGTGATCTCATCGGCGGGTGCCCCGCTGACGTCCTGCGTCGCCGTGACCACATAATCGGTCCCATCGTTGGCGACATGGCCTTCCGAAGAAATAAATTCCGTTCCGTCCGGGTAATCGGCCGTGAGCGACCCCGGGTTCAGCGGCGTATAGGGATTCGTGATGTTCCCGTTGCAACCGTTCGAGAGGATCGCAAGACAAAGAAAAAGACCGACCAGGCAAGCTTTCATTCTAAATAATTACATCATGCTCCGGGCAATAATCCCGTTCCAAACAATAATCCTGCTTCAAACAATAATTCCAGTTCAGATAATTTCGACAGCGAAAATAATTTCGATTCACGAAATAATTCCGCCGCCCACAAGATCGTCTCCTTCATAAAACGCAACGGACTGTCCGGGGGTGATCGCCCGTCGAGGCTCTTCGAATAAAACATGGACGCGGCCGTCCGGGAGCGCCACGATACGGGCGAGAGCACCCTCGTCCTTATAACGGATCTTCGCAACAACGTTCATGCCTTCGTCGGGAAGCGCATCGTACTTGATCAGGTTCACATCGTGCGCCGTAAGCTCGTTCCCGAAGAGATCTTCATCGTCGCCGACGATCACCTCATTCCGAAGAATATCGAGTCCGGTGACATACAGCGGTTCCGGATGCGACGCGAGGCTAAGCCCGAGGCCCTTGCGCTGACCGATCGTATAAAACGGTACGCCGTCATGACGCCCCACGGGCTCGCCATGCAAAACAAAATTCCCATCCTGAAACGCATGGCGATCGTCCATTGAGCCACCGCGACCGTCCCGTACCGTGCCGACGCGATCGCGAAGGAACCGTCGATAGTCGTTATCGGTCACGAAACAGATCTCGTAACTTTCCTGCTTGTTCGCAACGGCAAGTCCATGCGCTCGCGCGATCTCGCGGCTCTCCGCCTTCGTGTACGGGGCGAGCGGGAACTTCGTACGCTTCAGGTGCTCCTGTCGGACGGCCCAGAGCGCATAGGTCTGGTCCTTCACGGCATCGGCCGCTCGGGAAATGACCGTCCGGCCATTTACTTCCCGCAGTCTGGCATAATGGCCGGTCGCAATAAACTCGCACCCGAGCGCATCGGCTTTCCGCAGCATTGCCGCCCACTTGATCTCGCGATTACACTTGACGCAGGGATTGGGAGTTTTTCCGGAAAGATACGTATCGGTAAAATAGTCGATGATCTCGCTGCCGAACTCCTCGGTCATATCGGCCACATAATGCGGGATCCCGAGCTTCGCCGCCACGCGCCGGGCATCGTTGATCCCATCGAGTGAGCAGCAACTTGTATCGCGTGGCACAGTGCTTCCCGCCTGCGAATTCCCGCCCACATCGGAATAATTGTAGGTCTTGATGGTCATGCCAATGACCTCGTGCCCTTCTTCCCGAAGCAGCGCCGCTGCCACCGAGGAATCGAGCCCGCCCGACATGCCTAATAAGACCTTTGCCATACGCCGCCGCCCAACAGGAGCCGGCCCAGCTCCGTTTCGAATGGCATCGCCTTAAATTTCTTTCAGAAAGATCTTCTGTATATGTGTGTTAACGGTGTTATACATGAACAGCGAAGCCGTTATCCTATAAAAAAGATAAGTTGCCTAACGCTCCACCGTAAATTATGTGGCTCTATGCTGACCTTCGTTTTGGAGATCGGCGAGGGTAGCCTCCAGAAAGTATGGATAAAGTTCCTCGACTAATCGGTCCGTTACAGATTTCAGCCGTTACAGGTTTAGGCGGTTTACGAAATTATTCTCGAAGTTCGTGTTCCCGCCCGAGAGTAACTGCCGAACTTTCTGGAATGCGGAAAGCCGAGTTTCCGATGTACCGGATAGCGGATTCGATACGGGCATCATCGCCAGATTCGCAGCCGTCACCTGATCGTTTTCCAGCCCCCAATGAAGCATGACATTTTGTGCCTGCAATGCCAGTTGTTGTATCTGGTTCATCACAAAATTTGCTTCCGGGGACCGGTAGCCCACGACTTCGATCATAATTGAATAGGGACTGAACTGCTGCATTCCCATCAGGGTGTTTGTCTGAGGACAAACTCTCACCGAAATGTAGCCGATCAGAGGCATGTTGCCCGCCTGAATCGTATTCGTTAATACCTGATCGAACAGGACGGTTTGAAGGAACGTAAATGCTGTCTCCCGCGGCAGCGCAATCTCCAGACCTCTTCCAGGGAACCCGTTAGCTGGCCATCCGAAGCCCCAGATCTTGTACGACACGGCGGTCGTATCTCCCGTCGCGCCGTTGACGGTACCCTGGACGGCGTGGAGAAACCCGGAGAGCGCATCTGCCAAAAACTGCTGCCCCCGGTCCGGATTGTTTGGCTCATTGGCACCGTTGGCCACCGCCTGTGCGCTCAGGGTCGCCGCCGCCGCCACAAGAATGTCGGGAAACGAAGTTAGGAAAGTTCCGAGCCGACCGGCTTGTTGAATATCGTTGAGGTCGTCGAACGGATTCGCCACGTCCTTGGCCCAATTGAGGAAGTCGAAGATTCGACCCATAGTCATGCTGCCCATCACATCGCCCTGAGCTCGGCCCCCGAGCGTTTGATTGAGGGCACCCAACCAGTCCGTGGCGGGACTGTTCCCATCTATCGGTATCGATGGAGTCACCCGCCGGTTGGTGATCCAGCAGTCCTGATTGAGCGGATTAATCGCGAGGTCGCAAAATACATTCTCAGTGCTATGGGAATTATAGGCAATGCCCGTCCCGTTCGCCGCACCGTCGAGCAGGAAGTTCAGCACTTTGATATTCGCCGCGGTGCTTCCGCTACGAATCTCGGCCACATTCGTCCCCGCTCGCAGGAGTAAAAACTCCCAGGAATTCACAAAAAACGGTAACGACGGTATTGCCACGCAAATCTGCTGGAGGCCGAACTGCGGAACAACTTCCAGCACGACGGAGTAGACCACTCCCATGGTCCCCATCGAAACGATGACGGCGTTTAAGATGTCCTGTGCACTCAGTCCGGACAAATGCCGGGAACCCGAAACGAAGCGATTCCTGCTGATATTCGGGTAGGTCCTTCTAAGACGCGTAAAATCTGCGATCGGCACATCTCCCTCGATCCACCATTCTTTTCCGTCCGGAGCCACGAGATGAATCGCGCGAACACAATCGATCAATAAGGGCCATTGAAACTCGGCGCCGTGGGTTGCGGATGCCAGGGTACCTGCTAACGTCGCTCCGACCGACCCTCCGGAGGCTTGCAGCGCGAGTCTGGGATTCTGGTGGTCCAGAAGCTGGTCCAGGTCTTCCATCGTGATTCCTGCCTCGACGTGGAAATAATGTTTGGTGGACCGGCGCGCTGGATCGGACAGGATGGAGTGCAACTGGCCCTGTAAACTCGATGCTAATCCGCGTGTGTCGATGAGCATCGTCTCGCTGGCCAGGGGAAGATTGGCTCCACTGGCAGTGACCTCCTCGAGTGTGGTCTGGTCATACGTTTGGGAACCCGCCAGGTCGCTATCGACAACTTCCGGCTGAAAATCGGCCGGCAAAACGGTACCGTTATTTAACCCCTGCAGGATGTTGTGGAAATCCTGAGTTCCATTTGCTCCTCGCTTCAAGATGGATACTGCGTCGACATCTGCCTGATTCGTCATCGGTAACGACGCGTCCGAAAAAGACCATCCGCCGCCGATCGCTTTTACCGGAAGATCATTCAGCGCGGCCTGCTTAACCGCGGCGACCACATCGGCAACCGTTCGCGGATACACACGATTCGGAGTGACGTAGCCGAATGTCATGGGCCAGTTTTGCCAATAGTATCCTTGTTGCCCGGCTCCGCCGGTTGTGCCGGATGGGCTGCACCATGAAAAGGCGCCGACCCAGTTCAAAGGGGTGACGATCGCATGGGAATCAATTCCGTTCGTGACCAGGAGACTCGTGGGCGGCCAAAAGGTCACGTTGGTCCCCCCTCCACCGATTTTGTCTCCTATCGTGATAGTTCCGGAATTGACCGCCAGGCGGACGACCGAACCGCCGTCGATCTTGTCGTCGATGGCAATGCCTCCGCAAGCTTTGAAGTCTACCGTGGAGTGAGCGCCAGAGATGCTCCCTCCGTCGATTTTGTTGAAAAGATGGATCCTAATCCCCGCTTGTACCGCGACGTTGCTGTTTCCGTCAATTTTTCGGTCGCCACCGCCGAGGGTCGAATCCGCACCGATGAGGACATCGCCCGAAGCGGTAAACTCAACGACGCTGTTATGATCGATCTTCCCGCCGATCGTGATCGATCCACCATTGGCCACCATGGAGACATTGCTGTTGTGATCGATCTTTCCCCCTAAGGAGACCGCCCCACCGGACATGACCGTGACCGTGCTTCCTCCGTCAATCTTAAGGTTGTCCCGGTTGCCACCGGCGGCGCCAATTTGAATGTCCCCTGACGCTGTGAGGTTCACGGTGCTGCCACCGTCGATTTTGCCATCGATAATAATCGTTCCACCCGTGGTGGCGAGCGTGACAACGGCACCGCTATCGATGTTCCCGGTAATGTGAATATTCCCGGTATCGGAGTGGGTAACGACTCCGCCGCTAATGGCTCCATTCGTCCATGACATAACGTCTCCTGTACGGGTTTTTAAATGAAAATGAATAGGTGGGAACTGTTCCTCAACGTTGCTCCTCGATTTTCTTCCCTACTTCCACGACACCCGGTAAAAAGCCACGAATTTACCCATGGCTCCCCATGCGGTCTGGCCCTGTACGGTCACATGCACATGTACATGATCGGAGAAAAAGGTAATTTTCGCTCCGCTGTTATTGCTACTGCCATTATTGCCATCGATGATCGTTCTAAAATTCGTAAATCTACTTACGATCTCCGTACAATTGACTCCGTTATGTCCGACCGGCATATTGCTGGGAGGAGCGATATCCACGTCCAGGGTCGTAGGGGTACAACTTGCTCCCGGATATCCTCCAATACAATTTTTTGACATGACCGTGACACCCTCAAACGTTTCGGTTGGCATAATCGGCGAAGACGTATCGATGTCGGCAATAATATCGGGAGGATGAATTTCAGACCATCGGGCAGGATTATTAGCATCATAGCTGTTAAGCCCCCCGGCCCAGTCTAACTGAAGGGCATTCAATGCATCGGGACCTGCCTGCCCTTGCTCTCCGGGTGCACTCTCCCCAAAGCTATTTACCCACCACGTGGGAACTCCGGCGGACTGATCGTGCGGTTCGTCGGTAATGAGCGAGCCCACGATCCGAACATACATTCCCACCCGAAGTGGCGCCGCGCATGCGAGAGGATTAATTGGATTGAATGCCCATACAACTCCCGGGCATCCATTCGAATTCGACCATCCCCAGTCCGACGGCGGCGTTTTGCCTGGGTGATCAGAGGGTCTCCACCCATTTAATTCGACATGGATGGTGGGTCTGCCGACCATTGCCCAGCTAATCGTGCGCCCGTCGGGGGTGGTAGCGCCGGATGTTATCTCGGTATTGGTAGGGACGAGGTCGTCGGAAAATTCGTTGATGTTTCCGGGCAGGATGAGTTGGGTTATATCGATGCCGAGATGGTCTATTGCCCACTTTGGATCGATCGCAAGATTATAATGCCAATCGGGATCTACTCCGTTGCAACTCATGTCGACTCGAGTCAGCCAGCCGCGCAGTTCGATCGTCTGTGCCGGGCCGGGAATCGATTTCGATCCGTGCACCGACAGTGGCACCTGCTTGGGACTGTTCGGAGGAAAAATAGTCGATGGCGGGGTATTCGAGACACTAGTCCCGCCTTCGGCCTGGAGCACGCAACCTAATGCGGCCAATCCGGATCCCGATAATTGACCGGTAGTAGTGCACGACGATAAGAATGCTAACGATAATGCCGCACAGGTAATTACTCTTTTCATAGTTTTGATCGAGACATAAGGTTTGAAAAGACTGTAAGTTAGAAAAACGCTGCGATGCTAAAGAGCTTTGCGTTCAAATCGTGCTTTGCATTCCATCGATTTTACGCGTACGGAGCTTCCCTATCGGAGCCTTTTTCGCACATGCGAAAAGACGCTCTCTTACTTCACCTCAAAGAGCGATTAGGTGCAAACGGGGAATCGAACACACATGCCATACAATCGAGCTGATTAACAAAACAGGCAGATCCTAAAACAGACACCCCATGGAATGGTTCGGCTCGCGGCATCCAGCCCACATTCCTCTTTCGTGCCCAAGACCGGACTCGAACCGGTACGTCCTTGCGAACGGCAGATTTTGAGTCTGCTGCGGCTACCAATTACGCCACTTGGGCAACTCACTGAATGAGAATTTAAGGAAATATCAAAAGGAAAAAGACCGAACGTTTTCCTATTTTCCTATCGATACGATTTTGAGTTCCAGGGTCCCGGCTGGAACTTTTACCTGCACTTCGTCACCCACTTTTTTATTCAGCAGTGCGCGGCCGATGGGCGACGACATGGAAATTTTTCCGCCTTCGAAATCGGCCTCTTCGGCCGACACGATCTGGTATTCGTTCTTCTTATTCGTCTTGGTGTTGAGCACGGAGACGCGGGTCATAATTCCGACCTTGTCCGTCGGAATGTTCGACTCGTCGATGACGGCCGATCGCGCGAGCATGTCTTCCATTTTGTGGATACGGAGCTCGAGCAGGCCCTGCTCTTCGCGAGCGGCATCGTACTCTGCATTTTCAGAAAGGTCCCCCTGCGCGCGCGCTTCGGCAATGCGCTGCGCGACGTCCCGGCGGCCGTGAATACGCAGCTTTCGGACCTCTTCCTCGAGTTCCGTAAGCCGCTGGCGCGTCAAGTAAATTTTCGACTTGTCCATTCTTTTTATGCCGGCCATGCCGGCGCCCTCAAATAAAAGGAGAAGGCATCCGCTGCACCAACGCTGGTAGCAAGATACCTTCTCTTGAAAAACTTCTAATTCACCCTACAAGCACCGTTTTGGGCAATTCTGTTCCCGCACAAAGACCTTAGGACCGGAGTCCCGTCAAAATATGCCCTAACTTCTGGCGCTTGGTTTCCAGGTAACCGGCGTTCTTCAGGTTGGCAGGGATTTCAATGGGAACCCGATCGACAATTTCGAGGCCATAGCTGGAAAGCCCGACCACTTTCTTCGGGTTGTTCGTCATCAGCCGCATTTTTTTCACGCCAAGATCGGCCAGGAGCTGCGCCCCGAGTCCGTAATCGCGGAGGTCGGCCTTGAACCCGAGCCGCTCGTTTGCTTCGACGGTATCGGCGCCCTCTTCCTGCAGTTTGTACGCGCGGAGCTTATTCGCGAGCCCGATCCCGCGACCCTCCTGCCGCATATAGACGACCACGCCGCGGCCCTCTTTTTCGACCATCATCATGGCCGCATGGAGCTGGTCCTGGCAATCGCAGCGCATGGAGCCAAGCGTATCGCCGGTGAAGCACTCGGAGTGAACGCGCACAAGGACCGGTTCTCCGTTCGCGATATCGCCTTTGGTCAGCGCGATATGTTCCTTTTTATCGACTTTGTTTTCGTAAAGATGCAGCCTGAACTCCCCGTATTCCGTCGGGAGCGAAACTTCGACGATCTTTTGCATCAGCTGTTCGCTGTGCATGCGGTAGGCAATGAGGTCCTGCACGGAAATGATCTTCATTCCCGTTTCTTTCGCGATCTTCAGGAGTTCCGGCATGCGGGCCATCGAACCGTCGTCGTTGACCATCTCGCAAAGAATGCCGATCGGTTTAAAGCCAGCCAAACGCGCCAAATCGACCGCCGCCTCGGTATGCCCGGCGCGGCGCAGCACGCCTTCCTCGGCGGCCCGAAGCGGAAAAATATGTCCGGGCCGAGCAAAATCGCGTGGAAGCGAACTGGGTTCTGTGAGCGCGAAGATCGTTCGGGCGCGGTCCTCAGCGGAGACGCCGGTCGAAGTTCCCTTGAGGTAATCGACGCTGACGGTAAATGGCGTTCCATGCCGCGCGGTGTTGATCTCGACCATCATCGCGAGATCGAGTTCCTTCGCGCGCTGTTCGGTGAGCGGCACACAAATAATCCCACTGGTCCGCTTGAGCATGAACGCGATCATTTCCGGCGTCACGGCTTCGGCCGCCGCAATGAAATCGCCTTCGTTCTCGCGGTCTTCGTCGTCGACCACGATCACGCCCTTGCCACGGCGGATCTCTTCTAAAGCTTCTTCGATGGTATTCAGCATCATGCTTTCCCGATGGCGCTCCGCTTACGCTGCTTTCTCGGCGTTCTTCGGCGTTACGTTACCGATCGCCGATTTTTCGATGCGGATCTTGGTGTTGTCCGAGACCTGCAGAAGAACGGTCGTATCCTCGATCTGAGAAATGGTTCCGTGGATACCGCTGGCGGTCACGACCTTATCGCCCTTTTCGATCTGCTGGACCAATGCTTCGCGCGCTTTTTGCCGTTTTTTTTGCGGCCGGAAAATAAGAAAGTAAAAAATGAGGACCATCGCGCCCAACATAATGAAGGACGGCGTCGGGTCGCCCGACTGGCCATTCGGGCCGCTGGCGGGGGCCATCAGTAACGGGGCGGAGGTAAAAATAGAAAAAATCGTCATGGAATGGTTAAAATGAATGCTTCTCTGAGATAGTTTGGGGTAACCAAAATTTCCCCAAAATCATTCAAAACCGGTAGCGGCAGTTTTCGCCTGCATGATATCGAACATTTAAGATTTTCTTTGGCAACAGTCTGCACCGACTATCCCTGGCATCCAGAAGTGATGTTCAAACTTATTGCTTCCCCTCCGTGTATGAGAGCCCACGACGTACGAATCCCAATTCGACTAACGCATCCACGCACATGGCTTCAATGCCCAATGGCCGAAAAACCTCACCGGAGCGCGCCATCTCTTCATCGCTCCACCATCGCACGTCGATGATGCCTTCGCCCGGATCGCGGACTGATGCGGCGGCGCCATCGTGATGGATTCGCATCAAGAAATATTGCGCGTGCATGAGTCGCATTTCGTTACCAAATCGGAGCGGTTTTTCGACCGTGTGCATGAACCGCACAACCTCGTCGATCACAATCCCCGTTTCTTCCAACACTTCACGAACGGCGGCTTCTTCGAAGGTTTCATCGACATCGACGCCGCCACCGGGTGGCACCCAATATTCGAGTCGGTCCGGCTCTCCGGGAGATGCGGGAACCTCATCCCTGTGCTTCACAAAAAGGATTTCCCCTTTTGCATTGACGACGATCCCGCGTCCCTGATTACGAATTTTCATCGGAGACTGCAACGCTGGATTTTTGGTATCGCGATTTGAATTCGCCAAGCCACGGAGCAAACGTCCCATTCATAATCCGCTCCCGCGCTTCCCGCACAAGCTGTTCGTAAAATGCAACGTTGTGAAGGGTCGCAAGCGTCAGGCCGAGGATCTCGTTCGCGTTAAAAAGATGGGCCAAATAGGCCTTTGAAAAATTCCTCGAGGCATAGGAATCGGTCTCTTCGTCGATCGGCGAAAAATCTCGCTTCCATTTGGCATTGGTAATATTGATCTTCCCATCGCGGGTAAAGAGCTGCGCATTGCGGGCATTGCGGGTCGGAAGCACGCAATCGAACATATCGATGCCGCGCGCGATCGACTCCAGCAGATCGAGCGGAGTTCCCACGCCCATAAGGTAGCGAGGTTTTTCCGGGGGCAGGACGTCGGTCGTCCAGTCCGTCACTTCGTACATCGTCTCGTTCGGTTCCCCGACCGCGAGACCGCCGATCGCATAGCCTTCGGCACCCATTTTTATTAGTTCCACAGCGCAGAATTCCCTGAGGTCGCGGTGCGTCCCTCCCTGGACGATGGGAAACAACGATTGTTCGTACCCGTGTCGGGCGCCATGTTTGGAAAAATGTTCCATGGAGCGCGAGGCCCAGGCAATCGTGCGGTGCACGGCACGTTCGATCGTTTTCCGATCGGCATTGGAGGGCGGACATTCGTCGAACGGCATGACGATATCGGCGCCGATCGCGCGCTGGATCTCGATCACCTTTTCGGCCGTAAAAAAATGGGCGGAGCCGTCGAGATGGCTTTTGAAATGGACGCCTTCATCGGTCGTTTTTCGCAAATCGGCGAGCGAATAGACCTGATACCCGCCGGAGTCCGTAAGTACGCTTCCCTTCCAGTTGGCAAACCGGTGAATCCCCCCGGCGTTCGCAATAATTTCGGTCCCCGGGCGAAGATAGAGATGGTAGGCATTCGCCAGGACCATCCGCGCGCCCGTTGCCCAGACCTCCTCCGCGGTCAGCGCCTTGACCGTCGCATTCGTTCCCACCGGCATAAAGGCCGGCGTGGGAATTTCGCCATGCACGGTCCAGAGGATACCAGCGCGGGCTTTGGAAACGGCGTCGGTCCGCTCGAGTGTGAACTGCATCTACAATGCTTCGATCCGTATTTCGCGGTGAGCGATCGCCCGCTCCCGCGCATCGTTCGTGGCAATAAACACGATGCTCCCGTTATGGGCGGCGTGTTCGGCTTCGCGGAGCACCCGTTCCGTACCCGCATCGTCGAGATTGGACGTTGCTTCATCGAGCAATAACACTGCCGGCGCATTCGCAAACGCCATTGCACATCGAACGCGCTGCTTCATACCGGAACTATAAGCTCTCAATCGACGATCGCTGGCTGCAATGGACGTGGACAATCCGAACCGCTCAACGATCTCGAGCGCAGCTTCTTCGTTCATACGCTCCCCTTTCATCTCGGCCACGAACTGCACCTGTTCGATCGCTGTCAGTTCATCATAGAGTTCCAAATAGGGCGCGACAAAGCCGACGCTTCGCCGAATGCCTTCCGCATCCAGTTTTTTCGTTCCATCCCGCCACTCGCACGATCCTTTGGAAGGTGTAAGGACGTTTGCCACGATCTTTACGAGTGTGCTCTTGCCCGCGCCGTTCGGGCCCGTGATCGAGACGATCTCACCCGGGCGAGCTTCAAACGAAACCGGTTTGAAAATCGGACGCTGAGTGAAACGTTTTTGGACGCCCTCCGCGCGAATGGAAAGGGACTCGAGCGCCATATCAGGAACGATCGTTATGGACCATTTCATCGCGCTTTTGCAGGCGATGGGCGCGGCGCGTTTCGGCATCCGCGAAACGGCGTTTATCGTCTTCGGTCTCGGGTAAGAGTTCCGGAACGCGAACGGCGCGTCCGATCTCATCGATCGCGACAAACGTGAGATACGCCGTGCTCACGTGCCGAACGTCGCCGGTGCGAAAATCTTCGACATCGACGTGCACGCCGACCTCCATCGACGTATGAAACGCACGGTTTACGCTCGCATGCAGACGAACGACCTGGCCAAGTTTTACCGGCAGCAGGAACGTCATTTCATCCACACTGGCCGTGACCGACACCCTTCCGGAATGTTTCTGCGCGGCGAGCGCGGCGGCAATATCGACCCAGTGCATAAGGCGGCCGCCAAGCAAGTTCCCAAGCTGGTTCGTGTCGTTCGGCAGGACCAGTTCCGTCAGTTCGACTTGTGAAGCCGAAGGCGTTTTTGCCGTCCGCTGAGGTTGTTGCTGTGCCATTAGGGAGCCGGAAGTTTCGAATGGAGTTTCAATGCTCGCTCACGCTCGTCCGGCGTTGCGATCGCAAGGTATTTCGCATCGAAGGCTTCGAGGGCCTTCCGCGCATCGTCCAGTTGCTTTCGGTCGAAGTCGATCTCGGCCACACGAAGTTCCGACTCCGGGGCCGGAGGAGTATCGTAAAAATTATCGAGCACGCGTTGGTAGTAGATCGCCGCCGATTTCGGATCTTCGAGTTTATCGTAAAGTTTTGCGGACAGGAAGTATTTTTCTGCGAGCTTCGTGCGAATTTCAACGATCCGCTGTTGTGCGCTGTCTAAGAGCGTCGCAGGGGCGTTCGGATAATCGTGCAGAAAGTTCTGGAATTCCGAAAGTGCAAGGACGCTGTAAGACTGATCGAGATCCGGCCGTGGCGAAATCTGGTAATAACTTTCACCGACCATATATTGCGCACGGATCGCGAAAGGCGAATTCGGGTAATTTCTTCGGACGGCACGAAAATCAACCGCAGAGCCTGCGTACATCTCCTGGTTATAGCGGGACATTGCTTCGAGATATGTCGCCTCCGCGGCGATCGCAGAAGCCGGGGCCTGCAGGCGGACCTGTTCGAAGATACGGATGGCTTCCTGCCAGTCTTCTTTCGCATAGGCGGCCTTCCCATCGGCAAAAAGCTGATCGGAAGAGCCTTGCGGGGCAGCTTTGGTCATCTCATCGTTGCTGGAACCGCAGCCCCATAGCATCAGCAGAAGGCCGGCGAAAAAAAAGATCGGATGGCGTAGCGTCACGAAAGTATATGAAAGGGCTATTAACTGCGAACGAGAAAAAAGAGTGCAACTATGGCCGCCGCCCCAAGGACGACGAGTGCCGGTTCGAGCACGCTCGACCAAACGCTTTTTTCGGAAGTCGTCACGAAGTGTACGTAGCGGTCGCCATTGGTTTCGAGCACGTCCCAATCGCGATCGGTAAGGAGCGTATCGATGGTGCGTTCGTAAAACCGGCGAGAACTATTCGGCGTCCGAGAACTATTCGGCGCTGTTGTAATAAGCGCACCCTGCACCGAGATGTCCATGGTAGAGTTCGTTTTCGTTCCGCTCACGGTAGCGGTAAGCTGTTCGATAAAAAAAATGGGCAGATCCAGTCCGGAAGGACTGGGAACGAGCGATAGAAGCGGCGAGAGTGTGCTATCGCCGGTCACGATCCAGGGTGAGTTTTGATTCGCGGGCAGAATGGAAGGAATGGAATGCGCGAGCACGGAATCCGCATGCGAGAGCTGTGCATGGGCAGGATCGACAGAGAACACAAACAACACCAACAGCATCACCATCATACAGAGCGGAGCACGGATCCGCCATTGCGAATCCGTGCAGAGTCGAAGCATCTCTATCATTACAGCGATTGCGTTTTTTCAAGAGATCCCTCGACTTCGCCCGCCGATGCGGGCTTCGCTCGGGATGACAGTAATGGATTGTTATCCGTAAATTCCTCTCAGGCGCAGCGTCCGGGCGACTTTATCGATCGCAAGGATGTACGAAGCGAGGCGCAGGGAGACTTTGTGCTTGAGCGACGTATCGTACACACGGTCGAACGCCGTGTTCATGGTCTCTTCGAGACGTTCGTTGACGACTTCGAGTGTCCAGTGATATCCCATCCGGTTTTGCACCCACTCGAAGTAACTAACGGTTACGCCGCCGGCGTTCGCCAGAATGTCCGGAACGACCAGCACGCCTTTCGACTCGAGAATCGGGTCTGCGCCGGCCGTCGTGGGGCCATTGGCTCCTTCGACGATAAGCTTCGCCTGAATGTTGTGCGCATTACGCTTCGTAATGCGATCTTCGCGGGCCGCAGGAACAAGAACATCGCAATCGAGCGTAAGGAGTTGCTCGTTCGTAATTTTCTCGCCGCCTTTCCAGCCATCGAGCAGGAGATCGTGCGTTTCAGAATAATGGATCGCGTCGGCAACGTCGATACCGGAAGCATTATAATAGGCGCCGCTGATATCCGAAATGCCAATGATCTTAGCGCCTTCCGCGGCCAGCGAAACGGCCGAGATCGAACCGACATTTCCAAATCCTTCGACTGCGACCGTCGCGTCCTTCGGTTTAATTCCTAATTTTTCCATTCCGCGAAGGGCGGAGTGCATCACTCCCCGGCCGGTCGCTTCCTTTCGCCCTTTGCTTCCGCCAAGGACGAGCGGCTTGCCGGTCACGACGCCGGGCTCCGTACGCTTCATGTGCATCGACCAGGTGTCTAAGATCCACGCCATGATCTGCTCGTTCGTGTTGACGTCCGGAGCGGGAATGTCGCGGTCGGGTCCGAACACATCGAGCATGTTGGCCGTATAGCGGCGAGTGATCTTTTCGAGCTGCTGCATGGTGAGGTGCCGAGGGTCGCAGCGCACTCCGCCTTTGGCGCCGCCAAACGGAATATCGACAACGGCGCATTTCCATGTCATCCAGGCGGCCAGCGCCTTTACTTCGTCCAGGTTGACATCCGGCGCGTAGCGAATGCCACCTTTGCTGGGACCCAAAATGTCGTTGTGGACCACGCGATAGCCGTCAAAGACCTGGACCGAACCATCGTCCATTTGGATGGGGATCGAAACAATGACGGATTTGACGGGCGTCTTGAGGTATTGATAAATTCCCGGTTCGAGCGAGAGAATTTCGGCCGCGCGATCGAAGCGCTGCATCATCGATTCAAGTGGATTGTCCTTATCGAGGATGGGGGCCGGTTCTTTATAGACCGAAGGGGAGATCGTGGCAGTTTTTTTCGGGAGGTCGTTCGTAATAGTTGCCATTCTGTTGAGAATTGAGTCAAAAACAAGGGCACAACCGCAACGTGAGAGCGTGGCCGGTGCCCGGAATTCATTTTGCGCGCCCTATAACAACGGCAAGCGAACTTTCTTTCCAACGATTTTCGGGTCCGAGTGGACACGCGCTAAGCTGGTTGTGTGCTCGTGGCAGTCGCTTTTACGACCCGCGCGATCCGCACTATTCTTCTATCGCCTTTACCTCAACTCCCGTGATCTTTGAGAGCCATTGCTGAACCAGAAGTGGGTTGTCGTCCAAAAAGTGACGCGAATATTGACGGGCCTGACGCACAAGATCGGGATCGATGTCCGTTACGATCAGGTCTTCTTCGAAAAACTTCCCTCGTGCGATCGTTTCTCCGGACGGGGCGACGACTTCGGAACCGCCCCAGAAATTTACCCCGTCTTCAACGCCGACCCGATTGACGAAGACCACGAACATTCCGAGGAGCCTTGCGTACGCAGCATGGTGCTCGCGATTGATCGTATAATTTTCAGGTTCCGAACGTGTATGGGCCTCTTCTCCGGTATCGAGACGCGTCGGGCTGGCCGCGATCGTGATCAACATTTGAGCGCCGTTCATGGCTTCGATATAGGGCAGCGCCGGATGCCATAAATCTTCGCATACGAGGAGGCCGACTCGGCCGAGCCGCTCAGAACTAAATGCCGCCGCTTCCTTTCCTGCCGTGAAGTAACGGCCTTCTTCGAATAACCCATACGTCGGTGGATAGACTTTGCGGTGCGCATGGACGATCTCGCCATCCTCGAACAACCACCCCGTATTATAGACAGCACCTCGCTCATCGCGTTCGACCCCGCCGGCAACGATCGAAATTTTCCTGCTTATTTTTTTTATCGGATCGAGAAGCGGATCGTTCCGCGAAATGGCACATTCGAAATTAAGGTCGCGAAGCGTATAACCGGTGAGCGACAGCTCGGGAAAAATAATCCCGTTCGCTCGTAGGCCGATCGCCTTCTCACAGTATTCGAGCTGCCGTTCTACATTTCGTTTCAGGTCCCCGAGGACAGAACCAATTTGTGCGAGAGCGATTCGGGAGTGTTTCAGGAGCATGCCGGAGCGCGAGTTCATCAGTGCCCTATAACAAAGATTCGACCCTGATGAAATCCATCGGCGTCCATTTGCTGCGAATAAATAGTTCGGCAGGCGCCGCCTTATGAACAGGGCTTCTTGGCGAGGAGCCCTATAAACCTCGCTGTAAAAATCCTGGAGTTCCCCACCTGAGGATCGTCCAGCGGGATCGCTATCGGACCGTCACTTCAGCACTCATTTCATGTTTTTCTGACGGCTTAGGAAGTTTATTTTTGAGATGGTGTGCGATGCGTTCAACGGCCTCCATCACACCGGCTTCATAGGCTCCTTCGGAAAAATATTTGGTCAGCGTTTTTGCTACATCGTTCCATGTTTCCGGATGGACGTGGCGATGGACCCCTTCGTCGCCATAAACGTAAAATTTTCGTTCGTGATAGAGCACGAGGAGCAAGATACCGTACCGCGCATCGTTATGGTGCAGGCGGAGGGTCCCAAATTCTTGCTGCGCCAACTCTTTCATCGAAAGTCCGGCTTCGCTTGCATCTCGAAAATCTCGAATGGAAACGCGTATTTCCGAGCCGGTGGCCTCTTCGACATCCGCAATTTTGTGCGCAATGCGTTCGAGCGCCTCTTTGGGAAAAGCCTGGGTGGCGTGTTCAGGATGGTCCATGCGCTGCAAAGATACAACATTTTAATGACATGAAGCATGTGAACTCACGTTCGAAACCGAAGTGTTACAGTCGTGGAACGGTGCCATCTCTTTCGTCATGACCCCAGGAATTTTTATCAGTTATTCTCGCGAGGACGAGAAGCAGGCGCTCCACCTGCTTACCCTCTTACGGCGTGAGAACTATTCGGTCTGGATCGATCAGGAAGCGATTGCCGGAGCTTCGATCTGGTCCGACGAGATCGTGCAGAATATCAAACGCAGCGAAATTTTTATCGCGCTGCTGTCTGCCAGTTCCGTGTCCTCTGCCAATGTCGCGAAAGAGATCGCCTTAGCCGCCGAGAATGGGAAACTGATCCTTCCGATCGAGATCGGGACGGTCACTCTTCCGGGCCGGCTCGAATATGCGCTGGCCGGGATCCAGCGTACGAATTTTCACGACGAACAAGCGATCCTTCATGCCGTCCGAAGTCAGGTCGCTCGGTTGCAAGGAGCGCATAACGAAGAGGACGCACTGGAAAATCTTCGGGCTCGCATCAAACGCGCGCGCTTGAAAACGATCGCCGGTGTTGCGGGCGTGGCAATGATTGCCGCTCTTTTTTTCTTCATTCGAAAAGCGCCCGATCCCGCACCGTCCGGAGAGAGCGTGGTCGTCCTTCCATTTGCCACACTCAATCTCGATCGGGACAGTACGCACAATCTCGACATTTTTTCAGACGAGCTGCTGACCCATCTTTCCGCACTGAAAACCGTTTCGACGATCGGAGCTTCGATCTCGTCCGCGTATAAAGATACGCGCTGGAATGCCCTTGCGATCGCACAGGAACTCAAGGCGCGCTTTATTATCGAAGGACTCGTCCGAAAATCGCACGATGTAAACTTCGTTTCGACCCGGCTGATCGATACCAAAAAAGGCGGTGAAATCTGGGAACAATCCTATAGCGGCAATAATAGTGAACTCTTTGCCGTGCGGGAGCGTGTAGTGAACGATCTCTTCGGTATCCTTCACTCCGTAACGGCGGAGGAGCAGGAACTTCAGAATGCGGAGCAGAATGCGGCCGCGCATCCCAACGATGCCGCCGCGGTCGCCCATCTGGCGAACCTGCTTATCGCGAACGATAAGAACCGTTCGCTGCAACTCTTCAATCGTGCGATCCAACTCGACTCGAGTAATCTCGCCTATTACCTGAGTGCCGGGATCGCGGCAGAGCGCGCGGGCTTAGATGGCAAAGAGTTCGGCCAGCACGCCGCTCGGCTGGCGAAAAAGAAGATGTCGGTCTACCCCGATAGTGTCGCCTTAACCGGAAGTTATGCGATCGCGCTCGATATGGCGGGTCATAGCGACGAGGCAGTGCACCTCTATGACTCGCTGATTCGGCTCTATCCCACGGACGTTCGGATCAACTATAATGCCGCCTGTTGCTATGCGAAGCAGGGAAAAGCCGATGCCGCGCTCGATATTCTCGAAAAATTATTTACGTTCGCTCCCGGCAAGCGGGGAGAAGTTCTTTCCGATCCCGATTTCGACAATATTCGTTCGATCCCTCGCTATCAGAAGGTAATGTATGCGGCCCACTAAGGAATGCCGTTACCATAGCGGAGTTCCCACCGCCTTGTTCAAATTGTACTGGCTTAACTCAAAGTTGAACATTAATTCCGCCTGCTGAAGCTGAGCCTGTTCGAGCGCACTTTGGGCGGTGAGCACGTCTAAATTCGTTGCCACGCCATTTTGATAACGGACCTGGGCAATTTGATAGGCCTGCTGCGCCTCATCGATCTGTACCTTGACCAGTTCGAGCCGCTTGCGGCTTGCCTGCATATCGGCCAGCGCCTGATCGACATCGTTTTCGATCCCAAGTTCCGCATCGCGGGTGCGCGCCTGCGCTGCCTGATAATCGGCCTCGGCTTCATCGACTTGTGCATGCGTTCGTCCCCCGTCCAGGATAGGCCAGTGAAAATCGACAGAGCCGATCCAGTTCAACTTCATCTGATTGAGGTTCGGTAAATAACCGTTCTTTACTCCGCCGGTGATCGTCGTAGAAAGCAGCGGGTCGTTATTGTTACGGGCCGACTCGACTTGCAGCCGCGCCGTGTTTTCCGCATCTTTAGCGGCGAGAATCTCTGGCCGCTGGCGATCGGCCAGCGTATCGAGCGCGAGAAGGTCTTCCGGTAAGGACGGCGAAGTTCCAGGTCGAGCGACCGTAATATTCGTTGTGGAGGAAAGACCGAGCAATCGGCGCAGCATGGCCGCTTGCTTTCGGCGCGTCGACTCCATATCTTCGATCGTGCTTTGTGTCGCCGAAATTCGGGCCTGAATGTTGAGCGCATCGAGCGACGTCGCGGTGCCTTGCTTTTCGCGTGTTTGGGCCTGGGTAAGATTTTGCTGGAGCACGCTTACCTGCTGCTGCTCGACGGCAATGCCCTCGTCCGTCGTCAGGATCGCATAATAGATCTGCGTCGTCTGATACGCGACCTGTGCGCGATACGAATCGAGTTGATCCTGTGCCGACTTAATTCCGCTTTGGGCAACACGGTCCTCGGCCTCATACCGTCCGAAGGACCAGATGGCCTGCTGCAATTGAAAGTTGGCGTTGTAATTATTATTAGGCTGCGTCTGGAATACTTCATTCAGGCCCGGCAACGAAAACGGGATCGTAACGACGGGATCGATCCTCGCGTAGCTCGCATTCCCGGCGAGTTGCGGCAGCGCATAGCTTTCTATTTCGTTATATTGGGCTTTTGCCCTGGCCAGCGCGGCTTCTCCTTCGGCCAGCGTGGGGGCCTGCCGGATTGCCATTCGGATCGCTTCAGAAAGCGTCAGCGTATCGGCGCTTTGCGCCCGGACATTCGAAGTGAGACCGGCTCCAAGAACTCCAAGAATAAGAACGATTCCCAGGTATTTCATCGTGAATGTGCGTTAGTGTGCCGCCGCGAGTTCCGGCGAAGGTGCTGCGCGCCCCTTGCGAATGGTGAGGATCAGCGGCAGGCACGCCACAAAAAAGATCGTAACGAAAATAAAAACATCCAAATAACTTTTGAGCATCGTCTGTTGCATGACGATCCCTTCGATCACCGCGAGCGCCTGCTGCTTTGCCTGGACCAGCGTGGCCCCTTTTGCCATAAAGGCGTGCGTCAGCATCGAAAGACGCTGCTGCGTGGCGGTGCCATATTGCGTGATATTGGAAATCAGGCTGACCCGATTGACCATCATACGGTTTGCCAGATACGTATTGACGATCGCAATGCCAAAAGAGCCTCCCAATTGCCGCATCATATTATTCATCGCCACGCCCTGCGGAATATCGCGCGGATGAAGCCCGGAGACGGCAAGGTTCGTAATGGGAACGAAACACATCGGCAGGCCAATGCCGCGGATCACCAGCGGCCAAAAGAACGTCCACCAGCCGGCATCGAGTGAAATCGTCGAAAGAAGATAAGTAAAAAGCGCGGTCAGGGTAAATCCGAGGAAGATAAGGAGCTGCAACGGCGCTCCGCGCTCCATTATCTTCCCGACCCACGGCAGGGTAAACATCGTGACGAGCGCCCCAGGCAGCAATAACAATCCCGTCTGCATCGCATCGTAATTCAGGAGCCGTTGCGCAAAAACGGGAATGATAAATACCGACGAGAACAGCCCAAAGCCGATAATAAACGTCAGGAATGCGCAGGACGCCAGGGTGCGGCTTTTCAGGACATGCAACTCCACGACGGGATGTTCCGTCGTCAGTTCATGCCAGATAAACGTGACGAGAGAGACCAACGAAATGGCGCTCAGGACCACAATCGTCCTTGATGAGAACCAGTCCTCCGTTTCGCCGCGCTCGAGCACATACTGAAGCGAAGCGATACCAACAATCAGCAGAATGATCCCCCACCAATCGATGCTGAGGACCCGGCGCTCATGTTTTGGCTCTTTTACATAGGTATACGAAAGGATGGCTGCCGTAATGCCGATCGGAATATTTACAAAAAAGATCCAGGGCCAGTTAAAATTATCGACGATCCATCCCCCAAGGGTCGGCCCGATCGTGGGACCGATCACGACGCCGAGGCCAAAGAGCGCCGTTGCCGTGGGCCGTTCTTCGACCGAAAACGTATCGAAGAGAATCGACTGAGAGGTTGAAAGCAGTGCCCCTCCGCCCAGGCCCTGAATAAAGCGGAATATGACCAGTTCAACAATGGAATGCGACTGGCCGCAAAAGAACGATGCGGCCGTGAAGATGAGAATAGAAACAGTATAATAATTCCGTCGCCCGAAGAGCCCCCCGAGAAAGCTCGTCATGGGAATAATAATGACATTGGCGATCGCATACGAGGTGATCACCCACGCGACGTCCTCGATCGTAGCACCCAGCGACGCGCTCATATCCGAGAGCGCGACGTTTACGATCGATGTATCGATCAACTCGATCACCGCCGCTGAAATAACGGTGATAACGATGATCCACTTCCTGAAGCCCTGTTCTGCCATTCGTACCCGTGACGGTTACGTCACTATTGGATTTACTTTAAATTACCACTTCCCGGTTGTGACGGTGACGTCCACGCTCATGCCGGGCCGGAGCGGCGACTTGCTGTAATTGCCACGATCGACAAGAATCTTGACCGGCACGCGCTGCGTCACTTTTACAAAGTTTCCAGTCGAATTGTCCGGCGGGAGCAACGAGAATTTCGCACCGGTCGCCGGAGAGACCGATTGGACGGTGCCATGAAAAACGGAGTCGGGGTACGCATCGGCCGTGAACTCGACACGCTGGCCGGGCCGAAGATCGAAGAGTTGGGTTTCTTTAAAATTTGCCGTGATCCAGATATCGTTTTGGGTGATCGCCATGAGTGGCTGCCCCTGCTGAATGAATTCCCCCACTTCGACATTACGCTTGGCAACGGTCCCGGCGACAGGCGTGACGATCGTCGCATAAGAAAGCTGGAGCTTTGCATTATCGAGGTCTGCCAGACGCTGCTTGACCTGTGCCTGAGCGACGCCCACCTGGGAACTCGCGGCGAGGGCCTGATCGCTCACCGTTTTGAGCTGCGTTTCCGCCGCTTCCGCTGCAGCCCGGACGGCATCGTACTGTTCCTTTGTCATCGCGCCGCCGGCGACCAGACCCTTGGCACGAGCGAGGTCCTCGGCAGTCTTTTGGCGGTTGACTTCGGCCGTGGCAACATTCGACTGTGCGGCCGTCGCGGAGGCTTGTGCGCTCGTAACCGCAGCCTGGGCGTTCGTAACGGCCGCCTCGGCGGCGGTCCGTTTCAACATCAGGTCCTGCGCATCGAGCGTAAGAAGCGTTGCGTTCGAATCGACATGGTCGTTATCGTTGACAAATATCGCCTTGACGTATCCGGAGACGCGCGGGATGATCGGGCTGATATCGGCATCGATCTGCGCGTCATCGGTTTCTTCGTGAACTTTATTGAACTGGATAATATGCCAGCCGTAGGCCGCCGCGGCAAGCAGGATCAGGCCGAACAGAAGCGGCAGGAGGCGACGCACGGGACCTTTCGACTTCGTCGTCGTTTCCGTTACAACTTCCGGGCGGTGCCCATTCGCAGGAACGTTCCCTCGCCCGTCGGTCGAATGCCCGTCTGTACGGACCGGTGCCGTGGGGTGTTGTTCAGTTCGTGTTTCAGCCATTCCGATGCCTCTTGATGGTAATGCGATGACGTGGTAGAGTAAAATGTATTTGAATTATTTTGCCGGCCATTCGACGCTCGGCCGAACGAAGGACTTTCGCTTGCCTTCACTTAAGATCCCTTCAAACAGGATCGTGACGATGTTCCGGAATACTTCCTGCAACGTACACGGAAGTTCCCCTACGGCCTGCGGCGTCATCATCGACTCGACCGCGGCGGTATGCATCCGAACAATGACTTCTCCCGGAATATCGGACCGAAAGTAGCCCAGGCGAATCCCTTCTTCAAGTAGCGTTCCGAATTTTTTAAGCCGTCCTTGTTTGTGTTCGTGAATTTCTTTCCAGACGCCCGGCGCATGGACCGCGACATCCCGAATAAATACGGGCGTTACGCGCTGCTGCTGTGTTCCCATGATCGCGAGGACCTGCTCGAGCTTTTTCGGAAACGATAACGATCCGTCCGAAAGCACGGCATCGAGCCGTTTCGACGACTCCTTTAACTTCGGAAAAACGACGGCACGAAGAATATCCTCTTTGGTCTCAAAGTTACGGTACAGCGTTTTTTTGCTGATGCCGAGCGCCGATGCAATTTCGCTGGCCGATACTTTGGAGTAGCCGTGTTCCAGGAACAGCGCGCGTGCCGCCTCGACGATACGCTCGCAAAGTGCCTGATCGGTTTCCGTTGTGGTGTGCGCCGGCGACATAAGTGCTCTGGAAACCCAAAATGGGTATTTTGGTTTCCACGACAACTAATAATTCAAAAAATAATTTCGTTACTCGAATCGGAGAGCGTCGATAGGGCTCATATTTGCGGCTTTAAGCGCAGGGTAAAGTCCGAATACAATTCCGACCAGTGAGCAGACGCCCAAACCGACACCAACCCACGTCGTCGGAACGTAGACACTCGCATGTAAAAAAATCGCCAGGATGTTTCCGATCCCAATGCCGATCGCAATACCGATGAGCCCTCCGATCCAGCATAACACAACGGCTTCGGTAAGGAACTGCGATGCAATCGCCGATCTCGTTGCACCCATCGCTTTTCGAATGCCGATCTCTTTCGTCCGTTCGGTCACAGATACGAGCATAATGTTCATGATGCCGATCGAAGCGGCAAGGAGCGCAATCGCACTGATGCCAAAGCCCGCATAGGACAAATATTTAGAGAACGAGTCGAATTGAGTTGTCAGGCTCGAGTTGTTTTCGACTTCAAAATCGTTCTCATCGCCCGGTTTCACTCCGCGTACCGAGCGAAGTGCGCCGATCACCTCGTCCTGCGTTTCATCGAAGACTTTTTTGGATCGCGCCCGGACCGTCATTTGCAATGACGTGAATGAGGGTTGAATAAAATACTTAATTTCATTGGTCACCGGAATCAGGGCAAAACCGTCCTGGCTTTGGCCCATACCGCCGCCCTTGCGATCGAACACTCCAACCACGGTATAATTGTGACCATTCATTCGGACGGTCTTTCCAATGGGGTCGATGCCATTCTTAAATACCCGATCGACGATATCCTGGCCAAGAATCGTGACGTCCCGGGCATATTGAACATCTTCCGTCGAAAGCATTCGACCTTTTACAACATCGCGATTGTGATTGACACCATAATTATCGTCCGAACCGACGAGGGAAAATTGCGGATCGCTTTTTTCGTCGCTATAGGCAACGGAAAGTGGCGCGAAGGTATTTTCCGCGCTTACCGCCAACGGTAATTTCGTATTGTCGCGAACAAACTTGATGTCTTCGTAGGTGATCTGTTTTCTTCGTGCGTATTTTCTCCAATCCCCGCCTCCTAACTGAATGGATGGCCATTTTTTTACGGTGAATGTTTCCGCCCCCAGTTGCGAAAGGGATGTATCGACGGAACTGGTCAGCGCACCAAGCGCCGTCATGACACCGATAATCGAGAACACCCCGACGACAATTCCGAGCAGCGTAAGACCGCTACGCAATTTGTTAGCGCGCAGCGAGCTAAATGCCTGCCGTATATTTTCCGCATTATTCATATCGCAGCGCGTCCACAGGATCTAATCGGCTGGCGCGCCAGGCTGGAAGGATTCCGCTGAGCACGCCGATCCCGGTCGACAACAAAAGACCGGTGATAATGAGCATAATCGAGAAATGCAGATGGACCGAAGAATCGGAAGAAAGGACATGCGCATTAATATAGGCAGAAGCTGCATAAGCGAGCAGGAGCCCAATCGATCCCGCCACAATACAGACCATCGACGCCTCGGAGAGGAACTGTGTAAGCACCATTCGGCGACGCGCGCCAACCGCCTTGCGAATCCCGATCTCGCGCGTTCGTTCCTTGACGCTCACAAACATGATATTCATAATCCCAATACCGCCGACCAGCAGGGAGAGTCCCGTAATCGTGAGACCAACCAAAGTGAGCGTATTCGTAAGCGCATCGAAGGTCTGATTGAACTGATCTTCGCTATTGACACCAAAATTATCCGGGTCCGAAGGCTTGAGATGTCGCAAAAGCCGCATCTGGTATTCGGCTTCGGCCTTCGTGTCTTCTTTGTCCATCACATTCTTCGCCTTGACTTCGATCGTGAGCGAACGGTCGGGGTTCCCATAGGCATTGAACAGCGTTTGCAGCGGTATAACGACCTGATTATCGATAGAAAAATCGCCGAAGAGGCCACCGACCTGTTTCGAAACACCGATCACTTCGAGCGAATATCCATTCGCTCGAATCGTCTGGCCGATGACATCGCCTTTGTGAAATAATTTATCCCAGATGTCATAACCGATAATGCAGACCGGGCGCGCACTTTCGAGTTCTTCGGTTGCGAAGAAGCGGCCCTGTGCCACTTCCATCGAATTCGTCACTTCATAACCGGCATCCGCTCCCACCGCCGTAATATCGTCGAGTTCGTTCGCTTTATATTTGAGTGTAACGTCCTGGGTCGTAGACGTGCTGATCGCTTTGGCCGTCGTCATCCGTTGTTTGAGGCGGTAGGCATCCTCGGCCGTTACTTTGGGGCGATTTTGCTGCAGGAGCCAGTTCCCTCCCATCCAGCTATACTTATCGATATAGTAAACATCCGTTCCCATAAAACTCGTGGTCTCATGGAACATATCGGTAAGTCCAGTAAGGAAGGAACTCATAAGAGTGACCGTGACGATCCCGATAATGATTCCGAGCATCGTAAGGGCCGAGCGCAACGGATTGGCGCGCAGTGCGGCGCCAGCCATCCGAATACCTTCCGCACTTTCAACAAATATTCGCGGCATGCGTCATCCCACCAGAGCGCGATCGGTTACGATTTCGTCGCGCTCGACAAGGCCGTCCTTAATACGGACGATCCGCTCGGCGTGCCGGGCAATGTCTTCTTCGTGCGTAACAAGGATGATCGTATTGCCCTGATCGTGGAGTTCATTGAAGAGCCGCATGATCTCCTCGCCGGTTTTCGAATCGAGGTTCCCCGTCGGTTCATCCGCCAGTAGAATACTGGGCCGCGTCACCAACGCACGGGCAATCGCAACGCGCTGCCGCTGACCCCCCGATAGCTCGTTCGGCTTGTGATGCGCACGTTCTTCGAGTTGAACATGCTCGAGTGCTTGCATGGCACGCTGATAGCGCTCCTCTTTCCCGATGCCGGCATAAATGAGCGGCAATTCGACATTATGAAGAGAATCGCTACGGGCCAGCAAATTGAAGGTCTGAAAAACGAAACCGATCTGTCGGTTACGGATATCGGCCAGGGCATTATCGTCTAAGCCAGCCACGTTCACACCGTTAAAAAAATAATCCCCCTCCGATGGAGTATCGAGGCAGCCGATGATGTTCATCAGGGTCGATTTTCCGGACCCGGAAGGACCCATGATCGCGACGTATTCATTGGCGCGCACTCCGATCGTTACTCCGCGAAGGGCATAAACGTACTCCAATCCCATTTTATACACCTTTTGGATATTTTCCAAATAGATGACTGAATTTTCCGGCGTATGAATGCCTGCTCCGTCTTGCGCTCCATTCATTGATATCTCCGTCATGGCTTTATCGCTCCCGAATTATCGACCTTTACCTTCATTCCATCTTCCAGTTCCTTCGAAACCGCTCGAAAGTTCCCAGTGATCACCTCTTCGCCGCCCTGCAAACCGCCCAGAATTTCGACGTAGGAATTATCCGAAATGCCGGTCCTGACCGGGACCTTTTTCGCGGCCCCTTTCTGGACGACGAAGACGATATTGGAAATCGTATCGTCTCCATTGAACGTCCCTTTATTCGCTTCCCGCACCTTACGAATAGAATCGGAGGCTTGCTCATCGTCATTTTCACGGCGCGTGACCGACATCAGCGGTACGGCAAGCACATTCGTTTTCGTCTGCGTCGCAATGCGAGCGGTGCAACTCATGCCGGGGCGAAGATCGGCATTCCCAAAGTCTTCGAGGCGAACTTTTACGGTGAAATTCGTCGATTGGTCCTGCGTGCCCGTGCCGGTTTGTTTCGCGCTGTTTGCGATCTCGATCACATGGCCGGTAAAAGTCCGATCCGGAAATGCATCGATAGAAATTTTTACCGGATCCCCCACTTTTACATTGACGACGTCATTCTCATCGACATCGACCATGGCATTCATGACGGTAAGGTCGCTGATGTCCATCATTTCGGTGCCGGCAAATTGGCTCGTCCCGACCACGCGCTCACCGAGCTGCGAGATCAGGCTCGTAATCGTTCCATCCATCGGCGCGCGAACGCTGGTCCAATCGAGGGATTGCTGCAGTTGACGCATCTGGCTTGCCGCCGCATTCGCGGAATAGTTAGCGGCATTGTATCCGGCAATGGCCGCTTCGTATTTCGATTTCACGGCGTCGAAATCCTGATCGGACAGCAAGTGCTGAGCGTTCAGCAATTTTCCACGTTTGAGATCGGCTTCTGCCTGGATCATCGACGCTTTCTGTTGTTCGGCCTGTGCTTTCGATGAATTAAAGCTGGCTTCGGCCGCATCGAATTGTTCCTGAAAGACGTCCGGCTTGATCTTCGCAATCAGATCGCCCTTTTTCACATACGCTCCTTCTTTGAAGGGCAACTCCACGATCTCACCGGGAACCTGCGGCGAGACCTTGACCATGACTTCCGGCTGGATTTTTCCCGTTGCCTGCACGATCTCTGTCACCGTTTGCCGACCGACTTTCTGCGTCTGAACGACAAGCGGTTTTTCCTTCCCGCCCGCAAACAGCGCAATAAGGAGTATGACACCGACTAAGCTTCCCAAAGCAATGAATAACGTTCGCAGTTTTCGCTTACGGCGATTTTTTGCGAGCATCGTACCGGTATCGCGCGCATTCACCGTGCCTGCGGGTGAATGCGTACCGGTCGTACTCAGTACATTGGGGGCAATTGTTTTTCTGGTTTCTATCATATTCGAGGGGTCCGGAAGAAGCCAAACACTTCCTAATTAAAAATTCCACTGTCCAAGGGTATAGGCCAATTGTTTCTGCGCCAACACCCAGTTATACTTTGCATTGACCCGGTTCACTCGGGCCGTCTCGACTGCCGCTTCGGCAATGATCACGTCGACCTCTGTTCCAGCACCGACGCGCAGGCGTTCGGAAGCAAGGCGAAGGCTTTCGTCAGCTGCTGCCAGCGCGGCATCCGTTGCCGAAAGCGCCTGATCCGATGCTTTCAAATTATTGATGGCCTGCGTCGCGTCGTTGCGAATGCCTTGAACGTCCTGCTGGAGGGTCACGCGTTGATTCTCGACATCGACCTGCTCTTCCTGCATTAACAATCGAGTTTGCATTGCGTCGAAAATGGGAACGGAGAGCGTGAGACCGACACTTAATCCATTATTCATTTGGACTTTGGTCAGATCGGTGTTCGTTCCAGCCCCGGAAATTCCCGCCGAGGCATCGAGCGAGGGAAGCAGCGACCCGCGAGTGACATCTATTTTAAAAAGATAGGCGTCGATCGTTTGTTCTTGAGCCAGAATATCCGGACGACGATCGATCACAGCATTCAGTTGTGCATCCGTAATGGTCGTGTCGACCGCAGCTCGTCCTACCGTAGACGTGTCGATACCCACCGTACTGAAGACGTAATTCATATATTGATTGGGAGCAACGTTCAGGGCAAATAGAAGTGTCGCTTTTGCATTCTGGTAATTTACATTTGCCTGAATGAGCGCAAGCGAGTCCTGTTCGACTACTGCTTTTTGCGTATAGACTTGCCCGATAGGGACCACGCCAGCATTATATTGGCCCTGAACGAGCGTGAGCTGGGCTTGCGCCTCGGCTAAAGTCGAATCGGCCGATACAACGAGCTCATTATTGCGAAGGATGTCAAGGTAATCCTGGGTGACCGTAAAGGCTGTTGCTTGCCGAGTCCAGAATGCTGCATGCTGAGACGCACCGAAATTCGCCTCAGCGGCACTTATTTGCGAAACGTCAGAACCGCCATGAAAGATATTGTATGCTGCCGTCGCGTTCCATGCAAGTTTATGCGCGCCAGCAGGACTTATCACTTGGATAACGGGAGCGTTCGGCGCCACTCCGTTGACGAGGATCGAATCGCCGTTCGATGTTGGAACGAAAACTTGTGTTGTTTGCAGCACAGAGAGTGTTCGCGACGACGCCGGTTCCAGCGAATAACTGTAGCCCCAGGAACCGGACGCCCCCGCCGTTGGCAGCCATGCGTTGTCTCTGGAACGCGTCACCTCAATATCGTTCCGGCGAGCATCGTTCGCTGTGGTCTGCACCGTATAGTTCTCTGCCATGGCGCGGGCGATGGCGTCCGATAAGGTGAGCGTCATCGGCACGTTGGTTGCCGGCGGCGTAGATTGGCTCGGAGCTTGCGCTTCCGCGCTCGTGCTTAAGAAGAAAATCGAAAAGAGACAAAGCGCAACGCCGGCGCGAAGGAGATTCGAAGTGCGAAAGGTCATTCCGGTATGAAAATTTTCAATTGGTGACAGAGAACGTTCTAAAACGCGAGTTATTTCCCGCTTTCATGATACGGAGCAATGACGCAGGATTAGACGATATATTGGGCATTTGTTACGAAAAATGAACGTCGAAATCAAAGCATGAACAAGAGGTAATTTTCGCGCTTTCGAAACGAATTTGATGTGCCTCTTTCGAAGCGCGATTCTATTCCTTTTTGCGGCGATGGCCGCCGGAACCGGTCTGGTATTCAGGCGGCATATCGACTCGCGTCGTTGGGAGGTAAAAACGCTCGAAGATGGTTTCCAGCCCGATTCTTTTGCCGTACAGACTACCGTTCAGTAGCAAATTTCGCTCCGCTCTCCGCTGCCAGTTTCGGCAGTCCTGGAAACGCCTGAATTCCGGGAAAACACGTTATATCCTCGAAGCAAAGCTTGTTAAAGCCATGCGGGATTTAGACAACGACTATAAATGTGTGATCGAGGACCTGCAGACCGGCGCTGAAATGATCGCTGAAATCCCGGACCCTGATCTTTACGGTCCCTCGCGATATAAGGCTGAGTTTCTGGTTGGACGCCATATGCTGGACAGCCTGGCCCCGAGACCTCTCGATTATTCCGGCGTCCGATTCCACCCTCCTGTTACGGTCCAAATTACCGGAATCGGTTTTTTCGACCAGGGCCATTATGTGCCCTATCAAGGCTCGACCGCCAATAACCATGAGATCCATCCGGTACTCTCGATTCCCGTCTCAGAAATTCTTGAGCGATGAAGTTCTTTTCAGAAATTAAGATGTAGCCTAAAGCTGTTGCATTTTCCGTAGTGAATATTCTCAAAGTCTTGTTCCTGGTCGTCACAGGCGGAGCTATGCTGCTCGGGGTGGAACTTTCCGAGCACGTCCATTCGACTCGCTGGAAAGTAAAAACCCTCGCGGATTCATTCGTGATCGATTCCCCTGCCATTTCCACGACAATCGAAGACCAGCTTGCGTTGCCTTCTCCACGCGTGGATGAGGACGTTCCCCGTCTTTCTTCCGAACGAACGCTTTATACGCTCACTGCGCAGCTTGTGCAGGTCAAAAAGGAATTCGACGGCGATTATCATTTGGTACTCGAAGATCCGCGAACGAAAGTTCGAATGGTTGCCGAAATTCCGGACACCACTTCGCTCGCACCGCAAGCGATTCGAACGGAGTATGAGGATGCTCGAGAAACGATCGCTTCACTACTCGGCAGCAAGCCTGGACTTTTTGCCGTCCGTCCCAAAACGCCGCTCCTGATTCAGGTGACCGGTCTTGGTTTTTTTGACGAGCCACACATGATTACCCCCACAGGTATGGCTCAGAACGGTCGTGAAATCCATCCGGTCCTGAGTGTAAAACCGTGTAACCCTATTTCGGACCGGTAGTATTTCCCACCTACTATGTATGGCATAGTATGGCATAAAAATCCTTTCCATGCCCAGGCATGGAAGGTCCTTCGCTCGTCATTCTTCGCCAGGAGATGAAACGGTTTGTGGGGAAGGCTGTGCTTCACGCCGAAGGGAACTGGCGCGGCGGCCCTGAACAATTTATTGGAAATCGTTTACAATGGACGAAAACCTGGGGAAAACATTTTCTCATGCGGATAGGAGATGTTGTTACCCGAACGCATTTTCTTTTATGGGGCAGCTATAGGATCGATCAGAGAAAAGACCGCAGTCCCACACTTCGCCTAAACTTCGAAAACGGTGAGGTGAACTTTTATTCCGCTTCGATCAAGATTCTCGAAGAACCGCTGGACAAGATCTACGATTGGCGCGTGGACGTGATGTCCCGACAGTGGGACGCCGCCTATGTGAGAAAATTAGTCCGTCAGCATCCGAACGAGTACGTTACCGATGTTCTGCTCGATCAAAAGATCTTCGCCGGGGTTGGGAACATTATAAAGAATGAGGTCCTCTTTCGGCAAAAGCTCGCTCCCGTAACGAAAGTAAAAGACCTCTCGCGGAAGCAACTGGCCGATGTAGTGGAGGACGCGCATACCTATTCTCATCTCTTTTATCGCTGGAAAAAGAGATATGTCCTCAAAAAACATTATCGGATTTATCATAAGGGGACCTGTCCCGAATGCGGCGGCAAACTCACGACGAAAAAATTAGGAAAGAGGGAACGATATACGTATTATTGCGAAGAGTGTCAATTGTAGCGTATGCTTAGCTTAAAAAAAAGAACAAGCTAAAGCATGTTCTACACTACTGCGCAATCATTACTTTTTTTACTTCGTCGAATCCGGTTCCCGATACGCGGAGAAAATAAATCCCGCTCGGGACATTGGCAACGTTGAGCGTAAGCTGCCTCTCACCTGCTCCCACCGGCATCTGCCAGGAGCGGATCGGGCGGCCCACTGGATCGAGAAGAATAATGCGGCTTGGTTCCCGATCTGATTTTTGCAGCGTAACACGAAGTAGATTGCCAGTTTGATTCGTTAAATCTAGTGACGCCATGATCGACCTTTCTTCGACCTTCGATGGAAACGTGCTTGCATACAGCAAGGATGTCTTGTTCGAACCCGCCGCATAGGAGTAATCTGGCGTGGGTTCATTGCTGGAATCGCTGAAGGAATAGAACCAATGCAATTGTGGAGAATAGACTGCGGTCGAGCGAAATAATCCAATCGGTCCTCCTTGATTTGTAATGGAATCGTGCAGGAAAATATAGGCGGTAAGAATTTCTGAATCGAAGGTAACTTCCGTGTCAGTAGCCCTCGAGAAATCGTAACCAATCTCGCTACAATACGTGCAGAATCCGTCGTAAACCGTTATGTCGAACGGATGAACAGATCCCGCATTCTGGCCAACGAAAAAATTATAGAACATCGTTACGGTATCCAGAAAAAATGAATGGTACTGCTTTTCTACAACAAGATGCTGATGCGCCAAGTCATAATTTGAATCAATACTTACAATCTCTGTAAATATTGTATCTATCATGTCTTCACCCGGACCGTTTGGATAACCATGCACATAGTCGATCGTGAAAGAATGCTGCAGGTAAACGAACCTATCTCCTACATTCGGCATCCATTGCCGTAAATTTTGCGCATTAATCTCCGTAGAGAACACCGCCGTTAAAATAAGCGCAATAGTATAGACACGTTTCATATCAGTGGGTGATCATTACTTTTTTTACCTCATCGAATCCGGTTCCCAAAACGCGCAGAAAATACATTCCGCTCGGAACATCGGTCACGTTGAGCGAGATTTGCCGTCCGCGATCTCCCTTAGGCAGTTGCCAGGAATGAATGATGCGGCCAAGAGGATCTATCATAGCAACTATTGATAGGGAAGGAACTCCGGTCAAGGATAAAAACCCATCCGAAAAGCTACACGAAAAGTGAGAAATCGATTCTTGCTTAACAGAAGAATTTGGTTCAATAACATAAAGAAGGTTGTCTGTCCACTCCTCATCGCTATAGGTCGATGGATGCGCGTAATTAATGGTGCCGGTATCCCACCCTTGAAAGGAAAGAAACCATCTCAGATCGCGAGAGTACGTGGCCATACAGTTTATCGAGCCAATACCACTGAAGCAAAGTGGTTGACACCAACCCGAAGAATAAGAACTAATCGGTTGTCCCATAATAGTGTCTTCAAATTGTTGACTCTTTGAGAAATCAAAGTGCTCGCATTGCGCACCGTTCGTCGCTCGACTCCAATATCCAACCTCATCACTTATAATCACAAAAGAATGATCAGAAATTATGGAATCAGCAGGAGTGAACCAGAAGGAGTTCTCACCGTCACCCATTTTATCAACGTGATGAGCGAATACCAAATCAATAGGGGTTGTGTCTGAACTGGATTTGATCGAATCAATAATAAGCTTCATTGTGTCATCATCACTTATGTCATACAGAGTTGCATAATGTACATGATGTTTCTGTTGGTAAAAAAATGTATCTCCCACATTCGGCATCCACTTTCGTAAGTCCTGCGCGCGGAGTGGCGCGGAAAGCGCAAGAATTGCGATGCTTCCGAAGACGAAGAAGCGAACCGTCCGAAACAGACTGAAGAAACTCATGGACGCTGCCTTGTAAAAATAGCGATATTGCCGCAGCGATAAGAACCCAGGAGGAGAGAAAAGGTTACACGGCGACTCATTTTTCCCTCTATCGGCAGCGACCGCCCTGCCCGCAAAGGAAGTTGAAACGGCCAAATGGTCTCGGGAATGACATACCGAGCTTTTTTCGTTACGCATAGCTTTTTAATTGCTACTTCCTTGGCTCAGGTATCTACATCACAGGCATTGCTCGAAAAAATCGTCTCGCTGGCAAAGCGGCGAGGGTTTATTTTTCAATCGTCCGAAATTTATGGCGGGCTCAACGGCTGCTGGGACTACGGCCCGCTCGGCGTAGAACTTCTGCGCAACCTCAAAGAGGCGTGGTGGCGCGCCATGACCAAACGGGGCGACGTTGAAGGCCTCGACGCCGCCATTCTCATGCACCCGCGCGTCTGGGAAGCTTCCGGCCATGTGCAGAATTTTTCGGATCCGATGGTCGATTGCCGGGCCTGCAAATCGCGGTATCGCGTGGACCATTTGTTCAACGAGATGTCGGAAAAGCGTCTTCGGGCCATTTCGAAGGCTGCGAATATTGAGAGTGCTATTTCGCGAACGCTCGTGATGCAATCGCGCGATCTTTCGAAAGATGAACTCGGCGAAATGATCACGGCGATGGTGGAAAAAAACGGTACACTCTTTGCAGACCTCGTGAAACAGGAACTGATTCCTTGCCCGAATTGCGGCCGCGCCGGAACCCTGACGGAGCCGCGTAATTTCAACCTGATGTTCGAGACCTATATCGGTCCGGTGAAAGAGGCGGCGAATGCGGTCTATCTGCGGCCCGAAACGGCCCAGGGAATTTTCGTGAATTTCCTGAATGTGATGCAGGCCTCGCGCCAAAAAATCCCGTTCGGCATTTGCCAGATCGGAAAATCGTTCCGGAACGAGATCAACACCAAGAATTTCCTTTTTCGCACGCGCGAGTTCGAGCAGATGGAAATGCAGTTCTTCTGTAAGCGCGGAACGGACGAGCCATTGTTCGAGGCGTGGCGGGAAACCCGTTGGAACTGGTGGCGCAATCTGGGAATGCCCGAGTCCAAGCTTCGTTTTAAACCGCACGAAAAGCTCGCGCACTATGCCAAGGCCGCAGGCGATATTGAATTTTTGTTCCCATTTGGCTATGGCGAGATCGAAGGCATTCATAACCGGACCGATTTCGACCTTTCCCGCCATCAGGAATTTTCCGGCAAGAGCCTGCAGGTCCACGACGAAGAGACGAAGGAAAAATATACCCCGTATGTCGTCGAGACCGCAGCCGGTGCCTCTCGCGGGTTTATGGCTTTTCTGTGCAATGGCTACGATGAAGAGACGGTCGAGGGTGAACAGCGAGTGGTATTACGGCTCCATCCCTTCCTGGCCCCGATCAAAGCCGCGGTCCTGCCGCTCGTAAACAAAGACGGTATGCCCGAACTTGCCCAGCAACTCGAACGCGATCTGCGGACGTCGATGAAATCGTTCTATGACGATTCCGGTGCGATCGGCCGACGCTATCGACGCATGGACGAAGTCGGCACCCCGTTCGCCGTTACGATCGATTCCGATACGCTTCAGGATCAAACGGTCACCATTCGCGAACGCGATTCGATGCAGCAGGTTCGGCTTCCGATCGGACAGGTGAAAGAGTATATTACGGAAAAGATTGCGCCGCCCGTTTGAGCAAACGTCGTCGATATATTCTCATCGCCGTTGCTGTCGCGATCGCGTTTCTCGCCTTTCTTGTGTGGGACATCGAGCGCGGCCTGCCGAGCATGGAGCAGCTCGAAACGCCGCACCCCGAGATCGCGACCCGCATTATATCGACCGATGGCGAGCCCATCGACCAGTTCTTCGTCAAGAACCGGACGAATATTCATCTTCGCAACGTTCCGCCCTTCCTGATTAAAGCCCTGATTGCGACCGAGGATAGGAACTTCTATCATCATTGGGGTATCGATCTCTGGGGGTTAGTGCGCGCCGCCGCCACCGATCTTATGACGCTCCATACGCGGCAAGGCGCGAGCACGATCACCCAGCAACTCGCGCGGAACCTATACTTAAACCAGGAAAAGACCGCGATCCGAAAACTTCGCGAAGCGGTGACGGCTGTCGAGATCGAACGGACACATACGAAAAACGAGATCCTGGAGATGTATCTCAACGTCACGTATTTCGGTCGCGGTGCCTATGGCATTCAGGCGGCAAGCCAGGCTTACTTTGGGAAGGACGTCAACCGGCTCACACCGGCACAATGCGCATACCTGGTGGGCATTTTAAAAGGTCCCGAAAATTACGATCCGGAAGACGATTACGATGCTGCGGTCAATCGCCGGAATACGGTCGTCGATAATTCCGTGAATGCCGGATTTCTTACGCAGGCCGAAGCTGCAAAAATTAAAAAAGACCCTCTCAAAGTAAAGCCGTATGTCGGCTATCAGGGGATCGCACCCCATTTCGCAGAGATGGTGCGCCAGCAACTGCAGCATATGCCGGAACTTCAGGGGTACGATATTTATCGCGACGGTCTCGTCGTCTACACGACGCTCAATGCCGCCATGCAGCGCGCGGCTAACCGTGCCGTGCTCGAACATATTGCCGACTATCAAAAGAATGTCGTGAACAAAGGCTGGAACTGGTCGCGGCATAAAGCCGTGCTCGACTCCGCCCTGATGAAAGCCGTCCGAAACACGCCGGACTATCGTGCCGCTTCTTCGGACGAAGACCGCGCGAAGATCGCTCGTGGCTTTTATGCAGATAAGGACTTTGTCGATAGCGTAAAGGAGGAGGAACTTCTTTTACAATGCGGCCTGGTCTGTATCGATCAGTCCACGGGTCAGATCGTCGCCATGGTCGGCAGTTCAAACTATAAAGAAGTGCGGTACGGGCTTAACCATGCCACGCAAATTCAGCGGCAGCCGGGGTCCTCATTCAAACCCATTGTCTATGCCTCCGTCTTTGAACATGGATATACGCCAGAATCGAGTGTCTCGAATGAACCGCTCTCCATCGGTTCATGGCATCCACATAATTTTGCCGGCGAATTTGAGGGCGGCTCCATCAGTATCCGTTACGCGCTCGAACAATCCGTTAACCTCGCTGCCGTGCATGCCATTCAGGAACTGACTTCCGTACCGGACGTCGTTAAAATGGCGAAGCGGCTTGGAATTCGTTCCACGATCCCGCCCTACCCTTCCATTGCACTGGGAACCGCCGAAGTCTCGCCGCTCGAACTCACCAGCGCGTATTCCGTCTTTGCCAACGATGGCGTTCGGGCAACCCCCTATGCGATCATACGGGTCGAAGACCGAAACGGAAAAATTCTCTATGAACGCAAACCGGAATACGATAATGTGTTGGAGCCGAAAATCTGCCATGAAATTACGTCGGCTCTCGAGGACGTCGTGCAGCATGGAACCGCGACCCGCATCCTGAATTATTTTCATTACCCCGCGGCCGGTAAAACGGGAACAACCCAGAATTACGCCGATGCCTGGTTCATCGGCTATACGCCGGAATACACCGCCGGCGTGTGGGTCGGCTTCGACGATAAACGGATCACGTTTAATAGTTCCAACGGGCAGGGTGGCCGCGCCGCCGCACCCATCTGGGGAAAATTTATGAAATATGCCTATGAAGCAGTCCAGCCCAGGATCGAATATTTCAATACGAGTTACCCCGGTGCTCCGGCCCCTGCCGATACCACAAAACAGGATTCACTCTCTAATCCCGCGGCGATTACAAAAGTCGATACGGTCCGGAGGCCAACGATCGAATATTGACGAATCCGTACGGTTCGTCAGACTATTGGTAAAGGTCTAAGATCGTACCATCCTAATTATGACGCAAACGGAAGCTTGAGCCTATACCGCGTCGGACTGTGATGCAAAATTAAAGCCGCTGACGTATAGCATCGGCACGCACATCGGCATTCCGTCCCATCCATCGCGCGGAGCAGTGACGACGGGCTTGGAAAAGTCCATCACATTTTGCAGCATTGTAAGCGGCGATTCGTTCCATCGGAAATTTGTAATTCCATAAAGGATTTTGCCGTCTTCGACCCAGAAGAGTCCATCGCGTGTGAGACCGGTTTTGAGCAGCGTCGGGTCGTCCAGATCGCGTATGTACCAGAAGCTGGTTACGAGCAGGCCTTCTTTGACCGTTGTAAGAAAATCTTCGGGGAGCATTCCACCGCCGTCCATGATCAGGTTTGTCGGACCGGGCATGGGATCCTTTCCTGTTTTATTCGCCCAGAACCGGTCACGGGTAAGGTTCATGAGTTTTCCGTCCTTGATCCAATCGGTTGGATGTACCGCCAGCCCGCTTTCGCCATAAATTCCGGATGGCACCAGTGGGTGAGACGGATCGCTGTAGAGGTGAACTTTTTCATTCACAATCGTCTGGCCGAGTGCCGTAGTGCCATTAGGACGTGAAAATGCACTGCGGCCTTCCTCAGCCGGGCGCGCGTCCAGCGACCAGACAAACTGCTGCAGCAGGTCCGCTGCCGCAGAAGGTTCCAAAATAACTTTATAGACCCCGGGATCGATATCCTTCGCGTCCTGCCAGGCGGTGCATTTTTCACTGGCTCGAAGGATCGCCATTTGCGAATCGAGTTGTCCCATCGAATGGGAAGCACGCTTGTTCCAGCCGCTCGATTTCCCATCCGCCGTACGCATGGTAAGGGAAAACGTGTTGCGCGTATGTTGGTCGGCAACAAACAGTCCCTTCGAATTCCGGTAGGCATTGTTATAGACGCCCGACTCTAAAAACCCGGCCGTCTCGAAACTGTGCGCGGTAGCTTCCCGGATCGCAGCCTGTGCGATCTTCGACCGCTCTTCCGCAGTCCAATCATAATCGGTCGAACGCGCATCGAACGCCGAAGAGCGAAGATAATTTTGTTTCGCGGTGAGCGGCGCCATCAGCTCCTCGTTCTCCGGAGCAAGCGACGCGATCTCTTCGGCCCGCGCCATCGCACGCCGAAGTCCGTCGTCCGAAAGGTCGTTCGTGGATACCGTCCCCGCCCGCTTGCCGTTAACGGCCGTAATGGTCGCAGAGGTATTTTCGCTTGCGCCGCTGGTCGATACCGTATTGGCTGCAAAGCGGAGGTTCGCTTCATGATTGCTCTCGACCGAAACTTCGGCCCACTCGGACTTCGAAAATCCGAGAATTTTTTTCGATAAACCTTCGAGTTCGTCCAAATCGAGGATCATGACATCATTCCTTTCCGGCTATTGGCAGACTGCTGGCGTGTATTGATCACGCGCTGGTTTGCAAATCGAGCGACGGGACATCCGTGCGAGACCGGATTCGATTGCATGGGCTCCCCTTTGCCATCGTACATGGCACCGCCGAGCATATATTCTGTTTGGTCTCCCAGGGCATCGAGTTCGTTCCAGAATTTTTCCGTCTTACCATAATAGGCGACGTCACGCAGCATGTGGGTGATCTTTCCATCTTCGACCGCAAAGGCAACCTGCCCGCTAAACTGAAAATTATACCGTTGCTGGTCGATCGAGTAACTCGAGTTCCCTTTTATGAGAATGCCTTTGCCTGTATCCTTTACGATATCGTCAAGGGACTTTTTCTTTGGGTTCGGCTGCAAACTAACGTTCGGCATCCGCTGGAACGGAATGTTCCACCACCCTTCGGCATAACTTTCGCCGCGAGAGGCCGTTTCGCCATTAGCTTTCGCCTGCTCTCGCGTCGTTTGCAGGGCAACGAGCTCTCCTTTTTGTATGAGCGGGTACGATTGGGCCGCAACGCCATCGTCATCGAACCCGACGGTTGCGAGCGCGCCATCCTGCGTTCGATCCGCAACGATATTCATATAATCGGAGCCATAGGGATAATCTTTCCACTTGTCCGGCGTCAGAAAACTTGTTCCAGCAAAATTTGCCTCGTAGCCTAAAATGCGATCGAGTTCGGTCGGATGTCCAACGGTTTCATGGATGGTGAGCCACAAATGCGTCGGATGAAGGATGAGATCGTACTTCCCCGGCTCGACGGAGACTGCGCTAATCTTTTCGTGCGCATCGGCGGCGGCCTGTTTTATCTCGTCTTTGTAAGGATATTGCTCCACATACTCGAACCCTCGGCCCTGGGGTAATACAAACAGCGCTCGGGAAGCAAATTCACCCTTCGCTGGATCGGCCACAATGGCCCACGTGGAAGGGTCCATCCTCGTGATTTCCTGCCATATCTTCGAGCCTTCGCTCGAGGCAAAATATTTCTCTTCGCGTACGCAGCGTAAATTCGAGTGCAGCGTTAGGCGATTATTGCCCATGGGGACGCTGGCTGCAAGCGCGTGCATGTCGAGCAAGAACTGAGCACGGTCCTTGAAAGAAACTTCGAATGGATTTTTTTGAATGGGAGTCTTCCATTCGGACTGCACGGCTGCGACCGGGGCGAGATCGAGCGGAACGCGCTGCAGTTTCGAATTACTTTCTGCCATGGTCACCGCTTCCTGCGCTGCCGTTTTTCCGGCATCGAGCGAGACTTCTCGCGTCGCAGAAAATCCCCACGTACCATTTTTAATCACGCGGATCCCCAGCCCGTAGGATTCCGAATCGGAAAGACCCGTTACGATATTATCCCGCGCGCTCACAGACTGCGCCAGCATCCGTACGAGGCGGACGTCGCAATACGTAGCGCCGAGCGACCTGGCTTGCGCGATGAGCGCCTCGGCAAGGTCCTGCTCGGATTTCGATGGAGTGGAAAGTGGGTTATCGAAGGCACGAGCTCGACGTGCCAGGCTGAGATCGAGATCGCCCAGCGTAAGCGCGCCCGTGGCGAGAACTCCTTTTAAAAAAAGGCGTCGGTCCATACTACAGTTGCGGCCTGCCGGCCGGTGGGTTAATTACGAATTAGGCGTGACGAGATCGTTGCCCTCCGGTTCTCTGAACAACGCCGCATACGGATTGCTCTCATCGACGTGCTCTTTAAAAGTCCAAAACTCTTTATCGTTTCGAATATCCGCGAGTAACAGATCGACATGTGGCAGCAGCATGGTCTTACGCTGTTGTTCGCGCATTTTTTTCTTCTTCGAGGGCCGCGGCTTGACCGGTTCCCCGATGTGCGGATCGAGCAGTTTCCGTAACTGCAGGATCGCCCCATGCACAATGTTACCGATCGACGTGGCCGGGACCTGAAGTTTTTCGGCCGCATCTTTTTGCGTTAGCCCTCCGAAATAGACCAGTTCGATGGCCTTCCGCTGTAGCGGAGAAAGCTCGCGAAGCGCTCCGCGGATCTCCATCTGCGATTCGCGCAAGTCGAGTTCCCGATCCGGCGTACGACCGTCGAGGAATAGGTCCTGGTGCTTTTCGATTTCGAACGATTCCGTCAGGCGACGACTCTGGAATCGCGGAGTTCGCATTTCGCTAAAGACACGATTTTTGGCCATCGTGTACAACCATGCAGACGGATTTTTATTGACCTTGCAAAGCTCGCTTCCCTCGAGCCAGACCTTTAAAAACACTTCCTGTACAAGATCGAGCGTATCCTCCTCGGTCTTAACAAATCGCCGGACGATCGCGCGAATGTTTGGCGCAAACCGTTCGTACAGCTCGTTAAAGGCCAACTCCGAGCGTTCCATTGCGATTTGTTCGAAGAGATCGAGCAGGATGCGGTCGAACGCTTCCCGTTCGGGATCTGCCTCCGTTTTTTTTGCGCGCGAGCGTGGCCGTTTGGCAACGGGGCGTTGTTCGAGGTGCGCCGGTTCCAACGAGGATGGCAAATCATTCCAACTCGATGAGACGGGTTCGTCTATTGTACCGGCAGGTTCATCCGCGACGAATCCATCGTCGTCGTACATATTTTTCCAGTCCATACCATGAGCGAGCGGCCTGGGGCAAGAGCGCTCACGTTCGAAGTAGCTATTTTGCCGAAGTGCGGCAATGAATTAAAATGCCTTGGGGCAGTACTTTGAAAGGAAGTTCATCCAAACTCAGTTCCTGCGGACCTGATAAATTCCGATGATCGCTCCCTGGGGGTCGGAAAAAACGGCAAAACGCCCCGTACTTTCCGGAATATCGGATTTCTGGCATTTCAGCGTTTCGATCGATCGCTTAATATTCCTGTCCCGGGATGTTCGGAACGTACGCATTCGAACCGTTCGTGGGTCCTATTGTACCTCCACGCCCTTCGGGGCTGTACGTACGAGGTCATGCTAACGTTATACGCTTCGTCGCTTGCAGTAAGAATAAGCGAATGGTCTTCACCGGACTCGAGCTGAACGCGCTGGGCATACAGGGGATGAAATGGAAACCGGGCTTCGGCTCGAAGCCACGGCAGTGACGGAGTAAGATCGCGAATAAGCAGGCCGCTCGGCTCGTTAAGAAAAGAAAAAATTCCTGCCAGCACAAACCCGTCTTCGGCGCCACCTTCTTTGAAGAGAACGATGTTCCTCGCGCCTTCCATGGCAACGCGAAACTCTATCCCGGAATAACTGGCTTGCCACGGCCGAGAGCGCCAGACCTGGTTTGGCCCGGCAGGTTCCATCCGATAGATGGCAAGGACGTTAACGGGCTCGTTCCATCGGGCCGTATAGCCCGCAACTATAAATCGCATGCCCTCTTGGGAAATGACCGTGTAAGCAATACTTCGCTCGGTGGGACGGCTGGGAGCCGGCCGGTCGTCCACTTCTCTTGCATAGCGCCGCATTTGTCGCATAGGGAACATGTGACCAAGGAACCGTTCAATCCGCCGCTCCGCCATATGCGAAAGCGTTATTTCATTGCCATCGACGTGAGATGGCTGGTTTCGAATTTCAATATGCTGCGCCTGACACGGCCACGCGCCCAGCAGAAGAAATCCAAGCAGTATACCGATTTTCATATTTGTAGATCTATAATTTACATATTTTTTTCTCGAAATGCAAGCAATAAAGAAATTTCGCTTGAATTTGGCTGTTTTGAGCTATTTGGCTGTTAAAGAATTATGAAGCATGCCACGGCGGCCACACTCGATCGGCTGGAGCCCCTTCTCGAAAGCATTCGTGGGATCGGCGGATTGAAAGAAAAATCTCGCGGCTGTTTTTACCGGGGATCTAAATCGTTTCTTCACTTCCATGAAGACCCGGAGGGACTATTTGCCGATGTCCGAGAATGGGATGACTTTCGTCGCCTGCCCGTGAACACTGCTCCTCAACGGGAAGCTTTGATCTCGATGGTTCAATCGCTATTGGAAATTAAATAGAAAATGAAAGCCGTACTTTTCGATCTGTTTGGAACCTTAACCGACAATCCGACCGAAGCGGAAGTGCACGCCTTGCATCACGAAATTGCATCCGTGCTAAACATATCGCCGCAGGAATACCGTGAAGGCTGGAAAACAACGTTCCACGATCGGGCGCGCGGCATGCATGCAACGGTAAAAGAATCCATTGCAGCCGCAGCGGCCTGCTGCTCGACCCCGTATCGTGCTGCCGGTCTCGATCGCGCTGTAGAAATTCGAATTCACTATACGAGGAACTGGCTCATCCCTCGACCCGACGCACTGGAAACGATAATCTCGATCCGGTCCAGAGGAATCCGGACCGGGCTTCTTTCGAATTGTACGGACGAAGTCCCTATGCTATGGCCGAACCTTGAATTTGCGGCCGTTATCGATCACCCCCTGTTTTCATCGAGCGAGCGGCTCCGCAAACCGATGCCTGAGTTTTACGAACGCGCATTGGAACGAATGAACGTGAAGGCAGCGGAATGCCTCTTCGTTGCCGATGGCGACAACGGCGAACTTGCCGCCGCAAGGAAACTGGGATTCGATGTCGTGATGATCCGGCCTTCGTGGCTCCTGAACGATTACCGGCAGAACGCAGAAGAAGATTGGGAAGGGCCGCGGATCGAGCGACTCTCAGAACTCATCCAGTATCTAAAATGACATCTTGCTATAGAAAAATGAATTCTTGTACTTAAAATAAAATGCTTGCGAACAATAGCCGCAACATGCCGGCATCGCTCGCAAGCATTCCTTTTTCGACAGATTAGCGGCTCCGGCTGCTGCGCGAACTCCGCCGCCGATCGTCGTTCCGGTCGGATCGCTCCGAACCACTCCGCCCCTTATTATGAACGTCTCGGCCGCCTTTGCTTGCCATCCGACGCTGTTCGTCGGGCTCCATCGCGGCAAATCCGCGTTTATTTTTCGATGTCATAGTGTACCTTTAAAATAATGTTCTGATAACGAGTAATACGTATTTGAACGTACGAATATTTTTTGCACAATCGATATTCCAACGGACTCTCCTCGCATACAAAAATTTTCTTCATCGGAAAAACTGGGCGGTAACTATATTGCGGCCAGGGACGAGACATGGTCAAAAAAACAGATCAGAGCTCCAATAAAAAAGCCACGGATCAGCAGAGCTGCCGTGGCTTTATACATCGCGCGCGTAACACTCGGCTTTTATACCTATAAGGTGCGAATCTTATTTCGGTCAAACAAACCAAAAGGATCGAGGCGCACCGCATTCGCGACATGTGCCAGGACCACTTAAGGCTTGCTCTATGGATTAGAGACGGAAATGAAGACTCCGGTCTATCGCATATGAGTGTCCCGCGCGATCATTCACTCTTTTCAACATCATTTTGCGCGCCAGGTTCTCGAAAAAAAGAAAAAAATGAATCGGAGAGCTTTTGCCGATTTCGATGTTTATTACTCTCGATGCCCCAACTCACCATCGATTCCGATCTTCTTTACCGCGCCAAGCGCGACGGCTTCTCTGACCGACAGATTGCAGAAATTTTTCACGTGAGTGAAGAAGAGGTTCGCGCGAAGCGCAAAGAACTTGGCCAGCTCCCCGTCTTTAAGACCGTCGACACCTGTGCCGCGGAGTTTTCCGCTGAGACGCCGTATCATTATTCGACGTATGAAGAGGAGAACGAATCGCATCGGTCCGATACGAAAAAGATTGTGATCTTAGGCGGCGGGCCGAACCGGATCGGTCAGGGTATCGAGTTCGATTATTGCTGTGTCCATGCCGCGCTCGCGCTCGAAGAAGAAGGTTTCGAGACGATCATGATCAACTGCAATCCCGAGACGGTCTCGACCGATTACGATACTTGCAACAAGCTCTATTTCGAGCCGCTGACCTTCGAAGACGTCATGAACGTCCTCGATTTCGAAAAGCCCGATGGAGTCATCGTCACGTTCGGCGGACAGACCCCGCTCAAACTTGCGAAGCAACTCGAGGCCGCAGGCGTTCCAATTCTGGGGACCGCGCCGGACATGATCGACGTCGCGGAAGACCGAAAGCGCTTTGGGGAACTCATCGACCGCCTTCAGATCAAATGCCCGCCGTACGGGACGGCGTTCGAAACGGAAGAAGCGGTGCGTGTGGCCGAACGCGTTGGTTATCCGGTCCTCGTTCGCCCAAGCTATGTACTTGGCGGCCGCGCCATGGAAATTTGCTACCGGCCCGAGGCCATTGCCGAATACATGGCGAACGCCCGCGGTGTGAGCCCCAGCCATCCGATTCTTATTGACCGATTTTTGGAAGACGCCTACGAGTTCGATGTCGATGCCGTCCGCGATAAATCGGGGACCGTCATTATTGGCGGCATCATGCAGCACATCGAAGAAGCTGGCATCCATTCCGGAGATTCTTCGAGCGTTATTCCTCCCTATTACATTTCGGACAAGAACTACGAGGTCATTGCGAACTATACGCGTAAACTTGCCCAGGCGCTGGAAGTCGTTGGGCTTATTAATGTGCAATATGCGCTCAAGGACGATACCGTTTACGTTCTGGAGGTGAATCCTCGCGCGAGCCGCACGGTACCGTTTGTTTCGAAAGCCACGGGCCGCCCCCTTGCAAAGATCGCCGCCAAAGTCATGGTCGGCAAAACGCTGAAAGAACTCGGAACGAAAGATTTCGAGCGCAAAACGCCGTTCGTTGCGATCAAGGAGTCCGTCTTCCCATTCGACAAGTTCCCACGCGTTCGGATGTATTTAGGGCCGGAAATGCGCTCGACCGGTGAGGTCATGGGGGTAGGAACCGATTTCGGCGAAGCGATCCTGAAATCGCACACCGGTGCAAACATGAAATTGCCCCTTGAAGGGACGCTCTTTGTTTCGCTGCGCGACCAGGACAAGCGCTCGCGCTCGACCGAAGTGATCCGCGGATTTTTCGATCTCGGATTTCGCATTATCGCGACCAGCGGAACCGCCCGCTTCCTTCGGGAGCACGGGATCCCGACCGAATCGATCCGCAAGGTCAGTGAAGGGCGGCCCAATATCGTTGACGCGATCAAGAACCACGAGGTCCAGCTCGTCATCAACACCCCCAGCGGTGAAATTTCTCGTATCGCCGAATACCAAATCGGCTGGGCGGCGGTCGAGCACAAAGTTCCCTTTATCACCACCCTCTCCGCTGCCGCGAGCGTCGTCAGCGCGATAAGCTCCATGCGAAAAGGCAAGCGAGAGGTTAGGAGCGTGCAGGAATTACACAAAGAATTGAAACGCACATATCCCAGCTAATTCGAGAAGAAAAGCCATTGTCCCACAGAAACCATTGCGGAGTTTGATGCAGTTTTAAAGTTGGTTGTGACTGGCTATCCAGTCGGACTATTCCTTTAACTTGCTTTTACCCCGATGAAAAAAAACTGTTCTTTCTGCATTGTCGCGTGCTTTTCCATTGTCTTTTTTGCCTCCAACGCATCTGCCTTCGACTTCAAGTA
>JAJPIQ010000022.1 GCA_021324685.1 Bacteroidota bacterium | reverse complement strand
GCGGACCGATTCCGATCTATCGCAGGCCGAGGATTTTCAGGTGCGGGGTGGAACGATCTATTTTCTCACGCGCGAGGCGCTTTATTCCTGCCGCCTCGCGCGTCCTTCTGAACAAGAGCCACCTTCTCCATCGGTCCCCACTAATTGATGCGAATCGTTTCCTATCCTATTCGCCGGCATGAACTCTATGACCTGATCGAATCCGGGGAAGGCGCGGACGTCGAATTCAAACGGCAGTTTTCTTCGCCCGAGAAGATCGCGCGTGAGATCATCGCCTTTGCCAATACGCGCGGTGGCTATATTTTGTTTGGCGTCGATGACGATGGGACGGTCGTCGGAGTCCGGAGTGAAAAATCGGAATTAGAAGAGATCGAACATGCCGCACGGTGGATGATCGAGCCGCCCGTTGAAATCGTGACCGAAAACGTTCATGCCGGAAGGGGACGGGACATCGTGCTTGTACGGGTTCCCGAAAGCGCGGAAAAGCCCCACACCCTCGTGGAATATGAAAGTTCCGGGAAACGGAAGAAGGAACAGTCCCACACGGGCTTCGTCCGCTATGAAGATAAATCGGTGCTTGCGAGCAGGGAAACGATGAACGTCATGCGTAGCCAGCGGCCGGAGAGTGCACCCTTAAAGCTTTCGATCGGCTACAACGAAAAAATGCTGTTTGCGTACCTGGAGCGCCATGGTCGAATTACAGTCGAGGAATTCGCAGATCTCGTCAACATCAGCCGCCGCCGAGCTTCCAAAATCCTCGTCAATCTCGTACGCGCCGGGACCGTCCTTCTTCACTCATTCGAAAAGACCGAGTTTTTTACGCTGGTAAAATAAAAAAAATGTCCTACAAAAATGTCAATGGTCGCTCTGGTTGCGCATGCATTCATGAACGGAAGTTAATGCCACGAGTAAACTCCTACACGTGTATAGTTCCAGTGACTCCGTCGAAATCGATCGAAAAAGGCGATATTGCGTCCTCCGAATGGACTGCCAACGTTGAGTTGAGCGGCACGAAACAATAAGTTAGCAGAAAGTTCAGGGAAGAGGTGTAACTCTGGACCGATTGGAGTGTTATTTAAACGGAAGGGCAAATCATGAAAATGAGCCCACGGGCGGTTGCGCAAGCGGCGTTCGTTACACAATTTAACTCTCGATAGCCATGAAAGCATATCAGTCTTTGGGTCTCATGGCGATTCTGGCTATGGCGCTCAGCTACGGCGTCATGGCGTGCGACACTACGGGACCTGGAAAGTCAATACAAATAGCAGCAGCTAAGCCGGTTTCGGCAAATGGCACGGTCGTTTACCGGGAAACCGGCGGAGGATTCTACGGAATTCTTTCCGATAACGGCGGTCAGTACGAGCCGGCAAATCTCGATGCTCGATTTCGGACGGATGGACTTCGAATCTCGTTTTCGGGCTCGCTGGATACCGCGGCGCTCGGAGATCACCACTGGGGCAATCCGATCGAACTCGCCGCCGTAAGCGAAACGCGGTAAGGTAATTTCAATAAACGAAGGCCCTAAGCGAATGACTTAGGCCATACCGGGACATTCGATTCCGCATTCGCGGACGATGCCGTCGAGCATTTTATAGAATGCGATCGCGACTTGCTGGGCGGCTGCAATCGTTCGGTCTTCGTCTTCACGGGACTGAATGAGTTCCTGCATCAAGTCGCGCTCGGCGCGTCGGTGGAGTTCGTCGGCCTGTTCGTGCACGGTAAAGAAGGCAAGTGCTTCCTGGGAAGTCACCCCATAGAATTCCCGGAGTCCCGCTATCTTGGTGCTCGAAATTTCCGGGATCTGCGATTCATATCCGTAAAGTGCCCCAATGCCCTCGAGTGTATCGCCCGTGCGGGTGAGTTCGCGAAGCGTTTGAATCAGATTGTCCGTCTCGGCGAATGGGACGGTCTGCTTTGCTTCATCGGAATTCGCTCCGACACTCTCGGCAAACTGGAGCCAGAGCTCCGGATGGTTTGGCCGACCGTGCTCTTCTTCCATCAGATTAAGAAGGATTTGGCGGCGGTGCTCGATGTTTTCCGTATTCGAGTGGACGGCGCTCAAAAAGCGTGGAAATTCTTTTTCGAATTGGTAATATTGTCCGGCATAGGTCCGAAGCGTTTCTGTGGAGAGCGTCCCAGCACTCCAGGCCTGATAGAAAGGATGTTTGAGGAGGGAATATTCGGCGATAGAAGCGTCGAGACGGTCGAAAAAGGTTTGCATCGTAATCTGGATGAAAAGGTTAAAAGTGACGTACAAAAATACGAAAGAAGCGCGCCCTGTTAAAAAATCCAGTATTAAAAAATCCAGTAAAGACTTGCGATGCCACTCCACCATCCGTCATTGCGTCCGTCGTGAAGGGGATTGATGTCATCGGTCAGCGCAAGAGCAGCTCCGGCATTCAGGTCGAAGCCGATTTGCTCGGTGATTTGGTGCGAAATTCCAAGGCCGAAAGTAAAGAATGGCACCGCGTCGGATAAGTGCGCAGCAGGGGAAGTTGCGGCGGGCCACTGGAGCACGTTGAAAATGGCCATACCGCCTCCTGCAAAAAAATAAGGAAACCAGAGCGGAGTGGTCCGAGGACTAAAGCGAAACCGGAGGTCCGGAGCAAGGAGTTGGGTCCGATAATCGTTGGCCGGATTAGGCTCATGGCTGCGAACGGTAAAAAAGCTGAGGCCAAATTCAGGGCTGACACCAGGAACGATACTGTTGAAGGCTACCGCCTCTGCCCGCACGGCCAAACCGAGTGGCTTTGTTATTGCTTCGTTGACCCCCAGGGCACCGCCGAACCCTGCCCCGGCAATCCAGGTCTGGTGTTCCTGCGCCGCCGCCATCTGCGCTGTAAGCGCTATATTTGCAATAAGGACGAGAGCGAGAACCAAGGAAACTTTCATAAGACAACAATTATGAAGAACGGTACAAAAATAAGCTCGCCGATTTTCGAGATTTAAAAATACGCTATTCAGGAAAAGAACGAAATGGCAACGATTGAATGGGAAAAGAAAGTCAGTAAAAAGGATTTGGCCGATGCCGAGCAATATTTGCGCCTTATTTTCGAGCCGAAGGACGTCACTCGTGCGATGGAGAAGTTCGAAAAGCAGCGTGCGAGGATTGAAAAATTCAAAGTCCGCGATATTCTGCGTGCTTCGGACAATGAACTGAAACCGGAAACGAACGAAGATGTCAAAAAACAATTCGTTAAAATGTTCGAAGGAGAGGCACTCGTGCCGATTCTAATCGTCCGAAAAAATCAAAAACTTTTCATTGCCGATGGGTATCACCGCATGTGCGCCGCATACTACTTAAATGAGGACGCCGAAATGCACTGCGTCCTGGTTGGGATCTAATGTTCTGAAGGTCGCAGCCGCAAAATGAAGATGCCACGCAATAATGCAAGGCATTTGTTTCCATAGCAACGGATTACGTCGCCGCCCAATAAGACACAAAGCAACCACGAAATTGCCGTGTCCAAAACAAGTTGTGGTTAATCTATCAACGGAATTCTTCCATCAGCGCTTCGAGCTTTGCATTTCCTGGGCAAAGATCGTCGAAGGGGACTTCGGTGAGCGGGGTATCCGTTGTTGCCATTACGCCGTGCATGTCGGACTGGGACTCGTCGATGAAGAGAATGCCAGTTGGTACTTTGCCTTCCTGCTGATGCCGCTGAAGATAGGCAAAGACCTTTGCGCGGTCACGAGGATCGTAGTCTTCCGGAGTTCGGGTAAAATGGACGACGGAACCATCGTGCATCGTAACGGCGGTGTGGCCATTGACACTGATGCTCGCGATGAGTTCGTCGGCGGGAAAGATTACGTCTGAATCGGTGACATGAAAATCGTGCTTTCGAGTGTATGCGTAACTTTTTGTGGACCCTTCATGATCGTTGAACGTGACGCACGGCGAAATCACATCAACGAGTGCAAGGCCCTGATGTTTGAAGGCCGCTTCAATGATGGGGACCAGTTGCTCCTTCTCTCCGGAAAAGCTGCGAGCCACGAAGGTAACCCCGAGCGAAAGGGCAAACATGACGGGATCGATCGGAGATACACGATTGGCCTCCCCGCGCTTGCTTTTCGATCCCACATCGGCGGATGCGGAGAACTGTCCTTTGGTCAGTCCATAGACGCCGTTGTTTTCGATAATATAGACAATATTTAAATTCCTGCGAATGGCATGTGCCATTTGCCCGATTCCGATCGAGAGGGAATCGCCATCGCCCGAAACGCCGATCGAGACGAGTCGACGGTTTGCCGCGCCCGCTCCGGTTGCGATCGACGGCATTCGGCCATGGGCCGAATTGAAGCCGTGTGCCCCACTGACAAAATAGGTCGGCGTTTTCGATGAACATCCAATGCCAGAGAACTTGGCCATCGTATGCGGTTCAATGGATAGCTTCCAGGCGGCGCGAATAATAGCGGCGGTTACGCTGTCGTGCCCACAACCGGCGCAGAGCGTACTCATGGCGCCTTCATACGCACGGAGGTTCAAACCGAGCGCATTTTTTTCGAGGCTCGGATGGGTAACGATCGGTTTTGCAATGGATGGCATAAGAGGATCTTAAAAATCGATATTAAAGGTATGATTTATTCTTCCATGAGGACGAGGTCCTTCGCCGCAATTTGCTTTTTCGCTTTTTTATGCTGAATGCCTTCGACGACGGACGCGGCGGAAAGTGGGAACCCGCCATAGACGAGGATCGAAAGCAGCTTTTCTTTGGGTACGCGGGTTTCGAGCACCAGGAGCGATTTGAGTTGGGCATCGCGGTTTTGCTCGACGACATAACAAAAATCATGTTCCATGATAAACTGCTCCACCTCTCGGCCGAATGGGAATGCCCGGATTCGCATATAGTCCGCAATGATCCCGTCCGCCTCGAGCAGATCGACCGCCTCCCGGCACGCCCGGTCGCAGCCTCCGACCGAAATCAGTCCGAATGTCGAGTTTTGCTTGCGCTCGATAATCGGTTCCGGAACGAACTTCGCTGCGGCCTTATGTTTTTTCAGCAGCCGGTCCATGACCTCCTGATATTCGGCGGGAGTTTCTGTGTAGCCACCTAAACGATTGTGACCGGAGCCACGTGTAAAAAACGACCCTTTTGCATTGATGCCGGGCAGCGTTCGAGCGGCAACAAAATTCTCATCTTCCGGCGAGTAGCGATAATAGGTCTTGATGTCATCGAGCTCTTTGCTCGTTAAAACTTTTCCGCGGTTCGGTCGATAGTCATCGTTCCATTCCAGCCGATCGACGACCCAATCATTCATCCCAATATCGAGATCGCTCATCATAAAGACGGGAGTCTGAAATTGCTCCGCGAGATCGAAGGATTGCACCGCAAAATCGAAGCATTCTTTCGGATCGTTAGGAAAGAGCAAGATATGTTTCGTATCTCCGTGCGAAGCGAACGCGCACAGCATGATGTCGGACTGCTGCGTCCGCGTCGGCATGCCGGTCGAAGGCCCGGTCCGCTGTATGTCAAAAATCACGGCGGGAATCTCGGCATAGTACGCGAGGCCGATGAGTTCGCTCATGAGAGAAATTCCCGGGCCGGCCGTAGAGGTAAACGATCGTGCACCCGCCCACGAGGCCCCGATCACCATTCCAATGGCCGCAAGTTCATCTTCGGCCTGTAAAAATGCGAAATTATTTTTTTTCGTGACCGGATCGACTCGATACCGATCGGCAAACCCTTTAAAGGCGTCCATGACGGACGTAGCGGGTGTGATCGGATACCACGCGGCGACCGTGGCGCCAGCGTAGATCGCCCCGAGGGCCGTGGCCGTGTTGCCATCGATCAAGATTTTATTGCGGTTCCCGTCCATCCGCGCACAATGGAAGGGAAGTGGGCACGAGAGGTTGGCTTTGGCATATTCATAGCCCTGGTGCAGGGCCTTGCGGTTGGAATCGAGCAGAGCCTGCTTTTTTCCATAGGCTTCTTTGATGAGTTCCTCGACGATCTCCATGTCCAGTTCCAGCAGCGCCGCAAGGGAACCCGAGTACATGATGTTCTTGAGAAGGATCCGTGTCCGTGGTTCGGGAACCGTCTCCGTTAGCATGGTGGATAATGGCACCCCGAGGAAAGTGACGTCTTCACGGTACAACTCGCTCGGTAGTGGCCATGTTGAATCGTAGAGCACATAGCCGCCGGAACGAACTTCTTTGACGTCCTTGGCGTACGTTTGTGCGTTCATCGCGACCATGAGGTCGTAATCGAGTGCGCGCGCGCCGTAGCCCTTGCCACTTACACGGATTTCATACCAGGTCGGAAGGCCTTGAATATTGGAAGGGAAGAGGTTCTTGCCGGCAACCGGGATTCCCATGCGAAACATGGATTGCATGAGAAGCCCATTGGCGCTCGCAGAGCCGGTCCCATTGACATTGGCGAGTTTGATTGCAAAATCGTTGATAGCTGGCATAATTCGATTAGCGAACTCGGGCCCTTTTTCTGATACCGAATACGCGGGCGGTGAACAATTCGCGAAGGGAGGTAGCTCCGCTAAAATGAATTGCAATCAACACGAAAACGGCCGGTTCTATTCCGTCCCGGCCGTTCGATAGATTTGAGACGAGTCGTTCAGCCCGTTACAAGACTCAGAATGTTTCCGTCCGGATCTTTGAACCAGGCCGCTTTCATTTCTCCGGCGATATGAATATCGCCATCGCGTGCAATTCCCGGCATATCGTAATGCTCGAACGCCACGCCCTTCGACTTCAACGAGCGTACGATCGTTTCCAGATCGTTGTTGCCGACGACCCACGTCATCGCTGTCGCCTGGTTCGTACCCGCGAAGTCAGAAGTATAGACGAATATTTTCGAGTTCCCACTCTGGTAGGTGATGGCCCCGCCATCCTGCGAATCGACTTTCTTCAAGCCCAGGGTATCGCCGTAAAACTTCCCGGCAGGGCCAAGGTCTTTGACCGCGATCGTCGCCGTGACATCTTTTTGTGCTAACATTTTAGTCCCTTTCTATCTGTTAAAAAATTGTAGCACTGGAAAAATTTCTCAAAAATCGAGGAATTTCGGAACGCGGTGGTGGGGGATCACGTTAGACGCCCCGCAATTCGAAATATGGAGTGCAACGCTCCATTGCGACGGGAAATGTGCTTAATCGGCAGACAGCCCCTCCTCGAAGAAATTCTTAAAAATCTCGTAATTTTGGCTGGAAGTGAGAACTTCCGCGATGCAAGTCGGGTTATACCCGCCCCTTGCACGACCCGCTCGGCTTTAGCGACCACGGTCGCGCCGATTTGGTGCGTCAAGGAAAACAAGTGTTCATTGAAATAGAAGGGCGATCTATTATAGATAGATCGTAAAACAGCATGATGAGCCCGCGCAGTGATGCGTGGGGGTTACTTGCGGATGAGGAGACATTCTCATCCCTGTGACGGTCACGTATGTGATCTCATCAGCAGCAAGCAACCGTGAATTCGGCCCTCACCCGGCCTCTCCCGCTCGCGGGAGAGGAGAGTGATCAAGGGTCATGAGATTCACACACTTGCAATCTGGAACAACAAAGCGTTATTTTTTAACGTCAGAGTTGTTCTGAGATTTCAGAATCAAACCTGAAATAGTACAGCGATTTCGTCGGGAAACCGGCGGGATCAATTCGCCAAAAGCGAATTAAGTGAAAAAATGTACTACGGAGAGTTTGATCCTGGCTCAGGACGAACGCTGGCGGCGTGCCTAACACATGCAAGTCAAGGCGGTAGCAATACCGACTGGCGCACGG
>JAJPIQ010000079.1 GCA_021324685.1 Bacteroidota bacterium | reverse complement strand
GAAGATCTGGAACGTTCGTCGCCAGCTCGAAATAACGATAGATCATCGAATCCGGAATCGACATCGTTTTTCCGAACATCTCATCCGGGCTGTCCGAAACATTGATCGAGTTCCCATACGATTTCGACATCTTTCGTTCACCGTCGGTCCCTTCGAGCAGCGGCATCGTTAAAATACACTGCGGCTCGATATTAAAATGACGCTGAAGCTCGCGCCCGACCAACAGATTGAATTTCTGGTCGGTCCCACCCAACTCGATATCGGCGTGGATCGCCACCGAATCCATTCCCTGCGCGAGCGGATAAAGGAATTCGTGCAGGGAAATGGGCAGTTCCGCGTTAAATCGCTCATGAAAATCGTTCCTTTCGAGCATCTGGCTTACCGTATAACTGGCCGCAAGTTTTATGACGTCCGTAAACGTCATCGGGTTGAGCCAGGTCGAGTTTCGAAGAACTTTTAACGTACGGCGGTCGAGGATGCGGCTCACCTGATCGATATAGGTCTCTGCATTCCGGTCCACCTCCTCATGAGTAAGCATCGGTCGCGTTTTTTGGCGGCCGGAGGGATCGCCGATCATGGCAGTAAAATCCCCGACGATGAGCGTCGCCTGATGTCCAAGCTCCTGAAATGCCCGGAGCTTCCGCAACACAACTCCATGACCGATATGCAGATCCGGCGTCGAAGGGTCGGCACCCAGTTTTACGACCAGCGGCTTTTTCTCGGCGCTCGAGCGTTCGATTTTTTTTGCAAGCTCCTGTTCGCTCACCACATCGACGACGCCGCGGCGGATGGCGTCCATCTGCTCATTTAAGGACGGAAAATTCATAGGGCTAAAAGAACACCCCGAACCCGATAAAGCCGCCCGCTTCGACCGCAAAATTCTTCGGCCACTGCGTAATATCCGGAAGTCCGTTCACAAAAAGATCGCCATCGGCCCCGTCCCCATTCCAATAGCGCTTCGATGCAAAGCCGCCGATCGTAACATAGCCATCGCCTGCTTCCAAAAATTCGAACAAGCGGAACGGAAGATCGAGCTGGAGCCGGCCGCCATACGTATATCCCGTCGTTCCATCGCCCCAGCGGCCGGAACCAAAATAGGAATTACTGATAAAGACGGCCTGCGGATTTTCATACTCGGCTTCGTAGCGGAGCCGGACGTCGGCATTTGCATTGAGCGGAATCGCTCCCATGACGCCAAAGGCAAGATGCGTCGAAAAAACGGGTTCCGTGTAATCGGCGTTCGGGTCAGGCAAAAACGTCCCGTCTTCCTGTCCTTCCACCTGTCCCGTTCGTTCGCTCGCGAACCGGCTCCGTTCAACAGCAAGATAGGGCTCCAGGAAGGGCAGCATTTCCCAGCCAAACGTTGCACGTTCCCATAGATCGCGGTGGGCCACCTGCTCTTTCTGCGTTACGTACGTCGCTCCGGGCGTATACTGATATCCGACCTCCTGGCGTGCGACCGTGACGGTCGGGACCATCGCCTCGACCGAGACAAAGAACGGCAGGTCCAGGTCTTTTCTGGCTCGATAAGTCAGGCTGGGATGGACTTGCAGCGCGTCCCACGAATTTCCTTCAACGCTTTCGGGATAGCTGGTATTGGGATCGAAAAAGTTTTCCTGATAATACGTATTGAAGGACGCGAACTGAACGGACAGCTCCCACGAACGCTCCTGCGCTCGTGCCGTGAGCGCACCGAGCCCCATGAGCAGCAGGACCCGGAACGAACCCTTAATACTTCTCCCGAATATCTCGCCGAGCTTCACGTTCTTTGATGGTCTGGCGTTTATCGTATGCTTTTTTGCCCCGAACGATACCAAGTTGGAGCTTCACTTTATTGCCCTTGAAATACATTCGCAGCGGCACCAGCGTAACCCCGGCATCCCGAAGTTTTACCGTCAGCCGATCGATTTCGCGCCGATGGGCAAGCAGTTTTCGGGGCCTCTTATCTTCCAGGTTGAACCGGTTCCCATGCGTATAGGGGCTGATGTGAACGTTCTCGAGCCACAGTTCTCCACGCGAAAGATGTGCATACCCGTCCGATAACTGCACCTTACCCTGCCGCAGCGACTTCACTTCCGTTCCCGACAAGACGAGGCCCACTTCCAGGTCTTCCAGAACAGCATACTCGTATCTCGCACGCCGGTTATCGGCGATCGGGCGAATAACGGTCTTCCGGGAAACGTGCGATCGAGGTTCTGCAATCGGTTCGGCCATGGAGGAAACGGAAACGTTCCTCCTCCCACAATCGTCACCGGCGCGCCCTAAAAACAAAGCTCCCGGCGGCCTGAGAATGGCCGATCACCGCGTGATCGAGCATTCACATCCACCGGGGCTTCGATAAAGAACAGTCTGGAAGAGAAACTCTTAATTGCCGGTGGCAGAAGCATCCTCTTCCGACGGAGTTCTCTCCGCCATCGTGCTCGCCGAAGGCTGTTGTCCGCTACCTGCGGCGGCCATGCTACTCGAAAACAACCGCCGGGCTCCCACGTAATGCTTCGTCCAATACGTGCTTTCGAGCGAGGCGACCGTCACTCCGCGCGAACATGCCGCGTTCGCAAAAAGCCCTTCGCCGATATAAATTCCTACGTGCGTAATCGGCGCATAACCGGCGGTCTTGAAGAAAACCAGGTCGCCAAATTCCAACTGGTCCTTATTGACCGGATCTCCAAGCTGGAATTGCTCGTAGGCCGTGCGTGGCAGTTCGAGTCCGAAGGCCTTCCCGAATACCTCGCGTGTAAATGCTGAGCAGTCGATGCCGTTTCGGTCGATCCCGCCAAACTCATAGCGAGTACCGATCCAGTTGATGATCTGCGCCATCACGTCCGACCGCTGGGCGGCGTGATCGGGCGAAGCCTCATCGAAAAGCGTAAAGTCCTGTTCCCGCACCGCGGCGGCTCCCGGATCGAGCGCATCGGCCATCGAGGAACTTGTCGCGTTAGCAGATCCGGTCGCATTAGCGGAACCGGTCGCGGCCGGGCGCTTCTTGAAGAACTGGTCGATCGATACATCGACGTCGTCCTCGGCACGCTCTTCCTTTGCCGCTTCAGCGATCTGCGACTGAATATCGAGCGAGCTTGCTTCGGCGGCAATCACGCTGTCATCGCTGGATTCAGATTTCCGGGCGGCCGGCTTTGATGGAATTTCGGTTGGCTGCGTCGAACTGCCATCGCCCACGGAGCTTACGGCAAGCTCGCGGATCTTCTCGACGATCGCCTGTTTTTCTGTGCTCGTTAACGCGCGCTGTGGGACTGCGTGGTGGTGTCGGGAGAGCCTGGCATAGTGCTTTCCGTGAGCATTATGCCGGATTTTCCCATGCACACGTGTTACGCGTGTTTTCCCATGGCGCCCGGATCTATGATGTGTACGGGCTACGGACGTATTCCCGGTCGCTGCTATAAAAAGCAAGGCAAATGCGATTGCCGGCAGAATTTGTCCGAAACGCCGTATGGTCTTTTGGATCATGCGGTGTTTTGGGGTATCTTAGCGGGGTTAGCCGCCTCAAATCCCCGATTAGTTGTAAATTAACGTTATTACTAAGAGACTTTCGAAGCGCTTCCCTCTCTTCTGCCGGATGAGCTTCGAAAGGCTCAGTGCAAATATAAGACAATTTTAGTCGCCGCACCTGAAAACCGGAAATTTTTTACGGTTTTAAAAATAGACTGTATTAAAATTGACTCAGTTAGTCCTTTTGGCCAAAGATCGTGCCTTCGAGATTACAGGTTTCATATTGAAATAGATCGCTTTATAGTTGGATGCAGGACCACCACTCAAAAACCGGCTAAAAACGCAAACTCCAGGACAAATGTTTTTGCGGTGGGATTTATTTTCATGAATTCACTATCTTTCTTCATGAATTTCTGCATATATTTTAAAAAATCCGAAAATTTCAATCCCATATTTTGGCGGTTTTGTTCCCATGACTATATATAAATATCAAAAATTTGTTTTGTGTTCTGATCTGCGATTGGCCTTTGGTGAGCTGCAACTCGATGTTTAACGATGCTCTTTCATTCCCCATCATTGCTCTCAGGCATCAGCAAGACATGCGGAGGGATTTTTAGGGCTTTGGCTATTTTTACTAAATTATCTATACCGATGCTAACTCGACCGAGTTCAACTTTGGAAATATAATTATCATGCATTTCGCATTTTGATGCAAGTTTTTCTTGCGTGAAGCCGCGTTTGACCCTCATTTCTCGAATATTTTTAGCAACAATCCTCCTATAATCCACAGGGTCAAATTACCATAACCTCCGGCATAGGGCTTCGCCAAATTTGGCGAACTATCGATTTTTTATTCTTATATTTGTCCCTGTCACTGGGCAAAAATACGCCCTGGTGTAACAAATCGCCAAAATGATGATTTGTTAAAGCTCATTACTTCGTCCTAAGCGTTTCACTAAACCTTTTACCGCTATGAAGAAAATTGCAGTTCTTGCAGTCCTTTTATTCGTTGCATTGTCCGCTCATGCTCAATCGCCCGCTATCATCTCCTATCAGGGATTGCTGACCGATTCGAGCGGTAACCCGGCTCGAGATGGCAGCTATTCGATCCAGATTTCCCTCTATACCGGCTCGGGCACGCTCCTCTGGAGGGACTCGTTCGAATCCGAAGTGACATCCGGCGTATTCAACATTGCGCTCGGCTCTCAAACGCCGCTGCCGGCCCCACGCGACCTGGACCAGCCGCTATGGGCCGGCGTTTCCGTCAATGGGGCGCCGGAACTCGTCCGGACCCCTCTTTCGGCCGTTCCATACGCGATGAACGTGGCGGATAGCTCGATTACAACATCGAAACTTGCCGACCATTCAATTACCTGGAATAAAATCGGAACGGAATATGTCCCTTATATTCGGGTAAACGGAGCCAAAATTAACACGGGCCAAAGTTCGATCAACTTCACAGGTACCGAAGGCCTGAAGGTCGATTTCGATACGAACTCGATGAGTGTAATAATCCATTCCGATTCGGGTTATGCCGGGAAAAATATTGGTAGCGGCAGTCATGTTCTTAATACTGGAGACCCTTGGGCAATAGGTGGTAACGATGCCACTACTTTGGTTACAGATCCCTCAATTCTCGGTTCAATAAGCACTAGCTATGGTGTTGATATTTATTCGGGCGATCACGAACGAATACTTTTGCCACATTCAAGTGGTATTACAATGTTTCCCGGCAGTGCAGGATTGACTATAACGGGTGGATCGGTAACCGTAGGCACATTCGGAGCGAGAATTATCCATAGCTCCTCAACCGGATTATTGTCCAGCAGTCCTGTGGACATGTCTAGCAGCACCGAAGTAAAAAATGTGCTCGGACTTGTTAATGGCGGCACCGACACGATTCCGAAGTGGTCCGCCACAGAAAGTGCCGGTAATATTGCAACCGATAATTCTTCTGTCGTTGCTGGCGGATCGACCAATGTTGCAGATAATATCGTTGCGACTGTTGGCGGCGGCTATTTCAACAATGCTTTTGGAGATGACGCCGTCATTTCCGGAGGCGAGTCGAATCAGGTCGGAACAACCGCCGAAGATCCATATTCTTTTCATTCGGCAGTCGGCGGAGGTGCAAATAACACTGCGACTGGTGTCGGTTCTGATATACCCGGTGGAAGTTCACTGAAGCTCGGTTCTTTCTCGTTTGGGTTCAATGGCGACGCCGATACAGCAACTCATTCCGTGCGCGGTAATAGCGTTCCCAAAATCGCGTCTTTAACGGATTTAAGCGCGACGGGCGCTAATGTCGTGGGCGTTGCATATTTTGGAAATGTTAACGTAATGGTTGGGAACGTCGATAGCGTCGCTCGTGCCGTTCAATTTTATAGTCCTCAAACAAGCCATACCTATTCTGGCGTGCACTATAGTTCGCTTCAGGCCGCGCTCCAGCCGCAGGGAAATATTATTTATACTCTTCCGGATTCCCTTCCAATCGCGGGTGAATTTCTCGAGGCGGCGGCTGTAACAGCACCAAATGTCACTCTTAAATGGCAGACCGCTTCCGGTGGCGGTGGTCCTGTGGGCTGGCTCATTACGGGCAATGCAGGGACAACTCCTGGCCCAAATTATCTTGGCACTCAGGACAACGAAGCCTTCGAAATTCATATTCATAACAATACCCTCGATACGACGGGCGGAAATCAGCGCGTGATGCGATATTCGGAAGGCCCGACTTCACCGGACATTCTTGGCGGTTCGAGTTTCGATTCACTAACGCCCGGCCTGAGCGGCGCGGCCATTCTTTCCGGTGGATCCAAAGTTTCTCCGAATATCGTATCGGATTCGTTTTCTGTTGTAGCTGGTGGTCGCGGAAACCTTATTCAGGGTCCGCTTTCCGCGATTGCCGGTGGCGAGAACAACTCGATAACAGCGTCGGGCGCGGATCACAATTTTATTGGCGGCGGTCTCGGAAACACCGAAGACAATCCCAGCTTTGGGGTGATTGCCGGTGGCGACAGTAATTATATGGGAGTCGATGCATATTCGAGTACCATTGGCGGCGGCGAATTCGATACGGTGCAAGCCTCACGGTCATTTATTGGTGGGGGACATAAAAACGTCATCAATGGTGGAGGGTCGTGGTCGAATTTTACGGT
>JAJPIQ010000065.1 GCA_021324685.1 Bacteroidota bacterium | reverse complement strand
GCGCGAAGGCCCCTGAAGTGGAGCGAGCATAGCACGATAACGGCAAGCATGGCTGTGAGCGTGCGTGTGGCATGCCAGGAATTATGTTTTGCGGAACGAGTCTGTTTCATAAACCAAATGTTAGGGTACTGAAGTTGAGCGAATTTTTTTAGAATTCGACCGTGAACGATTGAACGGGTCTTGGGCGCGGGCGTCGGGAGCTGCACTGTGGACTGACCATCGTGCTAAGACCGCAAGCAAGGAACATGAAGAGCTGGCGGCGCGGGCAACAAAAGGCACTTTCAGTTTTTCTGACTAAGTGAATGGTAAACCATTCGCCACAAAGGTACAACATAAATTTACAGAGGCATCAAAAACTGGAATTTTGACAATATGCCCTGTAAAACACCTAAAAACCTGTAGCCGCAGCCTTCAGGCCAGAGAGAGGGTATCAGGACAAAGCCGGCAACGGCGGGGCATTTATGGCACTTTGCAGGAACCTTTTCGCAAAAATATTCGTTCAATTTTTTCGGATTTTTCATACTTATAGTTCCCATTGTGTCCCGCCCGGTCCGAACTTCAGGGGGATACTGCATAAATTCATGAAAAGCAGGATGTCTATTAAGCGAGCATCCCAGGGTTGAAGACTATTGAATATATCTGGACTACTGCGATACACGGACTAAAGTCCGGGGACAGACTGAAGTCTGTTCTACATGGCGGGAGGGTTTTGGAATTCATGAAAAATAAGGCTGAGTTCATGAAAATTTTCCCCATCCAAAATCCACCGATCATTTAAGCGATATATTTCCTACCTTCTTTTTTGAGCCAGAGCAGGGCGCCATGTTTTCGGAGCCAGAGGCCGGACCAGACTTCGTTGTAATTATATGCTTCTTCGGGAGAATAATAACGGACCCAGCCCGGATTGTAATGGTGCGGCATGCGGTGTTTGTCGGAGACGAGTTCTCTCCAGACGAGCGGCCGGCTTTCGACGGCGTTTTTCAGCGCGGCCTCGGCATCGTTCGCCTGAAGGACGTAGCCGAGCAAAGCACGGCCAAAGAGATTGTAAGCGGAGATCGGGTCCACGGCTTCGTTGATAAGCCGAAGGGCGTCGGCGTATTCGCCGTCGGAGATCGCAAGTTCGATCGCTTTTTGACGGACACCGAGGTTATCGCCGGGATTGAATCCCAAATAATCGGCGGCCCAGGCTTTGGCGCTCGCATGGTCGCCGGCGGCGGCAAGATCGGTGACGAGATAGGCATAGGCGCTGAGGAGCGGCTTGTTACCGGGCCACTCGTGCGGAAGGCGGCCAACGGTCCCCATGTCTTCGGGCCAGAACTTCTGGAGATCGAAGATCGCGGGTTCCAGCAGTTCGATGGCCGAATCGAAATGTTCCTTCTGGGCATGGAACCGCGCGAGCGCAATGGTCGCGTTGGCATGACCGGGCCACGTAACGAGCATCTCTTCGATCGCCTGGATGCGGGCGGCGAGTTTCATGTCGCGCCGGTAGAGCGCCGAATGCTCCTCTTCCAATTCCTTCCCACGCTCGGTGAGGTCGTAAACATAGACATTCGGCTGGACTTCGAGGAATCGGACGAATTCGTCCTCGCCGATGACCTGCGCTTTGCGAATGAGTTCGGCCTGTTCTTTCTGGACCGCTTCTTCGGTTTCCGGAGCGGCGGCCGAGGCGCCGGTGCGGGTGAGGCCGGTATATCGCTCGCGTTTTGCTCCGGGCCGGAGCGCCGATGCGGCGGCTTGCTTCAGCCATTCGATCGCTCCGGGGACCGATTTCCAGGCGGAGCCGAAGACTTCGTAATATCCGAAGAGGACCTGGAGTTCGCTCACGGCTTCGCCCGGGCGGGGCATCGGGGTTCCCGATTTCCATTCGCGGGTCAGCGCCTGCGCGACGTCGGGCCAGTGCCGGAGCGCGGTGTGGACGGCGGCCTGCGCGTTCTCCTGCTGCCCGAGCGCAAAATAGGCGAGCGCGCGCCCATAGAGCACATAGGGTGCGAGCGACTCGGCGAGCGGTTCCAGCGCGCGGAGCGCCGCCATCGCGTCCCCGGTGCGGACCGCGAGGCTGACGATGGAACTAAGTATATGTTCGGGATCGGCCGGGTCGAGCTGGCGGGAAAGCCGGGCGACCGAAAGCGCATCGTGCAGGCGGCCGGCGCGTTCGAGCGCGAACTCGTAATTGGCGAGCAGTTGAATAAAAAGCGTTCCCGCACCGCGCCCCGCCGACAGATCGCCGGCGTTCCGGACGCCGGCCGCATGGAGCGTGGCCGCCCAGTCGGCAAGGGCCTGCTCCGCGATCTCGACGGCCCGCTCCGGCTGCGATGTTTCGATGGCTTCGTTGATGGCGTTTTCGACGACGCCGGGATGCGAGGGCCATTTCGATTCGACTTCGCCCAGGCGTTCGAGGACGTCACGGTCGTCGATCCCTTTTTCATCGGCGAGCCGGGAAGCGTGTTTATAGGTCTGGTCGATCGCTTCGCCTTCTGGCGTGAGCGCGAGCGAGACCGTGCCCTGGGAGCGGTCCGCGGTTACATAAGCGCCGATGCCGGAACTCTTTTTTTCGAGCGCAAGCAGGGCCGCGAACGCGGATTCGGGGGTTTCGAAACGAGTGGCAGAACCGGTACGGGGAGATTCGACGTCCGTCAACATGCAGTGATTGTTAAGTCTCTATTTATTCTGGGAATCGTTCTGGGCGGCGTCCTCGAAGCCTTTGGCGATGTCGTGATCGTAGGTATCCATCATCTCATGGCCGAACGCCTTCGGGGCGAGATCGCGGACGTAGTATTCGTCCCGGTATCCCATGGCGTAGAGCCGGGCGCCCCACTGATAATAGCCTTCTTCGACGCGGTCGTAGGCGATATTATCGTGCGTGTAGCGCTGGTCCTCCTGCGCGAGGTTCATCGGGTCGAGCGGACCGCCGCTGGCCGATTGGGTCATAACGGTGCGATCGTGCGATTCGAGGGTCCCAGCATCGGGGAACCCGTGAAACGGCACTTGCGGCGTGGCGCAGGAGGAGAGCCCGGCAAGGACGATCCCTGCGGCGATGAAGAATGGAATTCGGAACGACAGGATGGAAGCGTGGCGCATCATGGACGAAAAGGATGAAATGAATTGCAAATTCCGCGACGGAAACCGCCAAAAAACAGCTTTGGCGAACACAAGTGCTACCAATTGGGTTGCTAATTTTACACTTTTAACCGAAAAGCCATGAAAACTCGCAGTTCAAAATTACTCACTCCGGTTCTCGCGGCGCTCGGCATTGTCGCAGCGGTCGCTTTCTATCAACTGAATCATTCTGGCGGGCTTGCGGAAGCCGCCTTTGCCCAGGGCGCCCCGAAGGCCGCGCCCGATTTCGCACTGAAGGACGTGACCGGCAAGGTCTATCATTTGTCCGATTATCGTGGCAAAGTGGTCATGCTCAATTTCTGGGCAACGTGGTGCCCGCCGTGCAATAAGGAAATTCCCGAGTTCGGCGAATTGCAGAAGGAATATGGCGCGCAGGGGCTGCAGTTCCTCGGCATCGCGCTCGATGAGGAAGGAATGGCGAAAATCCAGCCGTGGCTTGCGAAGCACGCCGTGACCTATCCGATCTTGTTGCCGGACCCGAAAGTTACTTCTGCGTATGGGGACATGCCGTCGATCCCGGTCACGTTCGTGATCGATCGCAAGGGCCTGATCCGTTCGAGCTTCGTGGGGATGCGCCAAAAGTCGGCCGTGGAAGATCTGTTCAAGCCGCTGCTCCTGGAGACGGCCAGCGCCGGGCAATGACCGAGCCGATAAAAGTTCCATCAACGCCTGTTCGCGACCGCGAGCGGGCGTTTCAGTTTTTCGGGGCTTATCGCGACAGCGCATCCAACGCATGGAACTCTTCTTCGCTCAATGCGATCGTCGCCGCTGCGACGTTCCGTTCCAGGTGCTCGATGGAAAGTGTTCCCGGAATCGGCAGGATGACCGGGGAGCGCTGCAGTAACCAGGCGATCGCGATCTGGACGGGCGTCGCCGCATGGGCCTTCGCAATACGGGTCATGGCGGCATCTTCCAGCCTTCCTTTTGCGAGTGGGTACCACGGAATAAAGACTATGTTGTTGCGCTCGCAATAGTCGAGCACGGCTTCGTGCTTGCGCTCGAAGATATTGTATTGATTCTGGACCGAGACGATTTCCACGACGGAACGATATCGCTCGATCTGCTCCACGGTCACTTCGGAAAGGCCAATATGACGGGCGTTCCCTCGATCCTTAAGTTCCTTGAGCACGGTGGCCGTCTGCTCGACGGGAAGGTTCGGATCGGTCCGGTGCAATTGGTAGAGGTCGGTCGTAGCACGACCGAGCCGTTTCAAGCTTGCTTCCAGTGCGTGCCGAAGATAATCGGGGTCGTTGATAGCGCTCGAGTCCTGCCACGACATTCCGCCCTTGGTCGCGATCAGGGGACCGTCGGGATAGGGGTTCTGGAATGTTTCCCCGATCGTCTGCTCGCTGTGCCCGCGCTGATAAATATCGGCCGTGTCGATGAAATTGACGCCGAGCTCCGCCGCACGCAGGAGCACCGCCCGCGCATGTTCCGTACCGGTAATGCGGTTCGTTCCCAGGCCGATGCGATGGACGGTAAAGCTTCCGATTTTTATTTCGTTCGTCATGCGGTTCGTTATTGCTCCGCGTTCGGGGTTGCGCCGCGTGCGGATGGTCTAACGCAAACGCAAGTCTTCTGCCACATTCTTCACTGCGTTTGACTTACTCGAGTGGTCAAACCGAAGTGTGCCTGCTGCACCCAGTCGTGAAAGCTATGGTCGATCTCGATTGCCGGCATGCCGAGTTGAAACACGAGATAGGAGTCGGCAAAAACCGTGAAGAAACTCGCATAACCGGCGGTCGAAGTCGTCATCGTATAGAGGACATGCTTGGCAGTGTATGTTTTTCCATTGACGGAGACGGTATCGTCCGGCTGAAGGGTCTCCGAATAGTTAACGAACGTATGATCGGAACTTTCGTAGGGACCGATATCGAATTCCGAGTTCCATTCGACGCTGGCAGGATCGTAACACTTCACCCATCCGATCGCATCGATAAACTTTTTATTGAAGTAATCGATCCATGCATTCTCACCGTAACTGAAGATCCAGACCGTCCCATCGTTATCCTGGGACATGTAACCATTCGAAACGATACCAGGAGTGGCGGGAAAGCTGTCCTGGTAGATCGTTACGTTCGATCGTCCCATGAAAGTTTGATGGGTCGACACGATCGTTCGAATAATGGTATCGTGGGAGGACAATTCCATGTCGAAGTCATTCGATGACGTATCGCGTGGCGTTGTTACGATCGTTGTACGCGACCCAACTTTCCATTGCATGACCGTTGTATTTTGCGGACCGCCGTTATTCGTCGTCGAATTCGAACACGAAACCGCGAAAAGCGAAAGCAGGCATAGGAACGTTTTCGTTTTCATATTACAATTGAATAAAAGATGTCCGAGAATACATTTAGATAAGGCGTGGTTCCATTCGAACGAAGCGCAGGATCAAGGTCGTCCACCTTCCTCTCATCCCGGCGGCCAATCGAGTTCTCGACCGCCTAAGAGGTGCAAATGAATATGATCGACGGACTGTCCCGCGTCCGGGCCGCAATTGAACACCAGGCGGTAACCATTGTTTGCGACACCCGTTTCCCGTGCCAATTGTTTTGCCAGAACGATCATTTTTCCGAGGAGTTCGGCGTCTCCGGGCTCGACATCGTCGATCGAGGCAATGGCACGCCTCGGAATGATAATGATGTGTTGCGGTGCCTGGGGATTGATATCCTGAAATGCGACAAGATCGGCATCTTCATGGACAATCGTCGCCGGAATTTCGTGGTTCGCGATCTTTTCGAAGAGTGTCATAAAAGAGTGGTGCGCACATAAAAGAGTGTGTGCAGATTAAAATCGTTCAAATGCCATTTCGACCGGGTGACCCGCTCGGAGAGTGCCGATCCCGAGATGATATTTCGCTTCGCCTTTGTTGACATTGATTCCGGCATCTTCCCGGAGCGACACGTCGAATGGCGCGAATGAATTCGATGTGTGAGTTGCCATGGGCAACGCCGCCAGAATGCGGACGGTCGAGTCGATATAGCGGTCCTCCGAGCCAAGTTGCACGGGAACGGAAGGGCTTAGGGTTCGTCCGTTGGGGCGGGATATCGTTTTTATCATTCCGCCCGGCGGCTGGAATGCGGCAGGATCCGAAAGCAGATCGTGTTCAGAAAAAAGATAGATCGGCGCGGTCGCAGAATACGAAAGCGTGCCGACATATGCACATTGCGCCGCCAGCGAAGAATCGAGTGTAAAACGGATGCGAATCCGATCGATGTGCTGGTCTTCGCGCGCCGTTTCTTTTTCCTGCGTGATCAGCATTCGGGATGAACGGAGCACGTCCGATGCGGCGGCGCTTCCGCTGGCGACCGAAAAGGCGTTCATCGCAACGCTTGCGATCGCGGCAATAACCGTGAGCGTATAGATCAGGCGGTCGATCGGAGTTCTGCGCACCGCCGGTCCACGCGAATAGGATCCGGCGAGGATCAGCACGATCGCAAAAATAATTCCTGAAGAGGTCTCGATCCCGATGTTCGCAAAAAGAGGGCTCAGGAGCGCGAGGAGCAGCAGGGTGTATCCCGCACCACGGACCGCGCGCGATTGCCAGGTGACCTCCTCGATCGCGAGCAACGCCGCCCTCAAAAAGAATCCGAGCACGACGACGATAAAGAGGAGCGTTACGAGCGCGTGTAAAATATCGCCATAGCGAAAGGTCGCTTCGAGCACACGCGGCGCCGGAGTCAGAAGAAATAGCAGTCGTGAAAATCCCGCACTGGGAAGCATTCCTGTTGCCGAAAGCCGCAGGACCGGTTCGCGCCCGATCAGTCCGAGCACAAGTAGGAGCGCGCCGATCCCGAGCAAGCTCATGACGGCGCGCGGTTCCGAAAGCCAGCCCTGCGACAAGTGCACGGACTTGCGCTGTTCGAGCATGATCATGATCACGACGATCGCGAGCAGCAGAAAGAGAAGTCCATTCAAGAGCGAGACCAGCGCGATACCGATCGCCAGAATCCAGAACGCCGCCGAACGGGGATGGTCCTGCGAAAGAAAAAAAACAAGGACCCAGAGCGCGACCGTCTCGCCCATCAGATAGGGCATGGCTCCGGCGTACCAGAGGCCGGTCATTGCAAGGATGGGAATTAAAAAATAAACGGCGGGATCTCGAACGCGCAAGGTCCGAAAGAGCGCGAGCATTCCGGCTCCGCGAAGGAAGATCGCACCGATGCAAAGCGCGAGGCGCACGACCGTTTCGCCGGGTAGGAATGTGGCAAGGAGCGCCGAGAGGAATGGCGCGCCGGTGTTTGCGGCGGGATACGGGATGGCTCGCCAGAGATCATGCGATGGGCCGCCGAACATATGACTTCGGAGGAGCTCCGCCTGAAGCGCCCAAAGCCCGGCATCGAGCGGCAGGTAACTAAAAAAGAATACCCATACCGCCATCGCCAGCAGGACGAACGTGACGATCGTTCGCGCTCGACGCTCGATAAGGCCGGTAGATTCGTCCATTAGAAAGGTGGTTCGAGTAATCGTTCGATCATTACAGGGTCGTCCTCTGCCAAACTTCCAACCCGCGATAATTCGAAATGTTCGCCATGTTAATTTTCTTTCCCGATACGGGATTGCCCTTTTGCCGGCTCCAATTGCCCTTTACCTATTTGCCGGCTCCAATTGCCCTTTACCTATTTGCCGGCTCCAATTGCCCTTTACCTATTTGCCGGCTCCAATTGCCCTTTACCTATTTGCCGGCTCCATTGGAATATGCACTCGATGCCGGCTTGCTTCCTCGATTGCCGTTTCATAACCAGCATCGGCATGCCGGAGCAAGCCCATTGCCGGATCGTAATTCAGGACACGCTCGAGACGGCGATCGGCATCGGGCGTGCCATCGCAGACGATGACCATCCCGGCATGAATCGAGTTCCCAATGCCGACGCCACCGCCGTGATGGAGCGAGACCCACGTCGCTCCGCCAATGGCATTCATCGCAAAGTTGAGAATCGGCCAGTCGGCAATGGCATCGCTGCCGTCTTTCATTCCTTCGGTCTCACGGTTCGGGCTGGCAACGCTGCCGGTATCGAGATGGTCGCGGCCGATCACGATGGGAGCTTTTATTTTACCTTCGCGGACAAGCCGGTTGAATAACAGTCCGGCTTTGGCGCGCGCGCCCATGCCCAGCCAGCAAATTCGGGCGGGCAGTCCCTGGAAATGAATGTGCGTTTGCGCGAGCGGGATCCAGCGGTGCAGCGTCGCATCGTCCGGAAACAAGTTCAGGAGTTCGCGGTCGGTCGTATAGATGTCTTCCGGATCGCCCGAAAGGGCCACCCATCGGAACGGTCCTTTGCCTTCGCAAAACAGCGGTCGAATATATTCCGGAACGAATCCCGGGATGTCGAACGCACGGGCAAGGCCGTTCGCCTGGGCCTCCCCGCGAATATTGTTCCCATAATCGAAGGCGATCGCGCCGCGCTGCTGCATCGTGAGCATCGCTTCGACATGCGTGACGATCGAAGCTCGGGCGTCTGCCATATAGCGTTCCGGATCGTTCTTCCGAAGCTCATCGGCTTCCGCTTTGGAATAGCCGGCGGGGTAGTACCCGTTCAACACATCGTGCGCGCTCGTTTGGTCGGTGACGACATCGGGCGTAAACCCTCGGCGAACAAGTTCCGGATGGACCTCGGCGGCGTTTCCGATAAGCGCGACCGAGATCGCGCTGCCTTTTTCTTTTGCCGTTGTGACGATCTTGAGCGCCTCGTCGAGTGAATGGGTGATGCGGTCGCAATAGCCGGTATCGATCCGTTTCTGCGCTCGTGCTTCGTCGATCTCAACACCGAGGAATGCGGCGCCGGCCATGGTCGCGGCCAGCGGTTGTGCCCCGCCCATTCCGCCCAGACCGGCCGTGAGAACGATTTTTCCGGAAAGGCCCCCCGCTTGGCGCCGCGCGGGCGTGGCTGGTCCGCTCGAAGCGTAGGAGGAATGCTCGCCAAAATGCTTTTGGGCGCAGGCCATGAACGTTTCGTAAGTTCCCTGGACGATGCCCTGACTGCCGATATAGATCCAGCTACCGGCCGTCATCTGGCCGAACATCGTGAGGCCGAGTGCTTCCAGGCGGCGGAACTCGTCCCAGGTCGCCCAGTGCGGAACGATCTGCGAATTGCTGATGACCACGCGCGGTGCATCGGAATAGGTTTGGAGTACGCCGACGGGTTTGCCGGACTGCACGAGCAGCGTTTCGTCCTGCTTCAAGGATTTGAGTTCCCGAATGATCGCGTCGTAGCAGTCCCAATTTCGCGCGGCCTTGCCGGACCCGCCATAGACGATCAGGTCCTTCGGCCGCTCGGCAACGTCCGGGTCCAAATTATTCATCAGCATCCGCATGGCGGCCTCCTGCGGCCAGCCCTGGCAGGAAAGTTCCGTTCCCCGAGGGGCATGAATATCGGAATGGCGGCGGCTCAATGGCTCAGGACGATCGCTCGGTGGCCGCGTTGCTGTTTTTAGTGATTCGTCATTCATATTCATCTGTGTTCAAAGGTCTCCCTGGATCGGCCGCAACACTATTTCTTCCATGACGGCGCGTTTCGGTTCCCGAAGCGCCGAAACGATGGCGTGCGCAATATCTTCCGGCTGCATCATGCGATCGTGATACTGTGTTCGCTCTGTTTCGTCCCAGAGTTCCGTCTCCGTTGCGCCAGGAAAAATGGAGATGACGCTCACGCCATGCGTGCGCGCTTCTTCGCGGAGCGCATTCGTAAACCCGAGGGCGGCAAATTTGCTGGCCACATAGGCCGCGCCGTTTTTATAGCCTTTAAGCGCGGCGACCGAAAGCATGTGTACGATCGTCCCTGAACCGCGTGCGAACATGTCGCGGAGCACTTCGCGCGCAGTGAGAAAAAGCCCTCGCATGTTCGTTGCCAGGACGGCATCGAATGTGTCGATGCTCGTTTCCGAAAACGTATCCCACGGCGAAATCCCGGCGCTGTTAAGGAGCACGTCCGGCGCGGCCCCGAAGCGGTCGACAATGGTGCGATAGGCTGCCTGCACGGATCCTTCGCTCGTGACATCGCAGACGACGGCAAGGATCGAACGGTCGATCTTCGCGGCGGAAGCGGTTAGCATCTCGCTGTCTCGCCCGGAGATCGCGATGCGATAGCCTTCGCGGTGCAGCGCCTCGGCACACGCGAAGCCAATGCCGCGCGAGCCGCCGACGATCCAGGCGAGAGGTGCGTTTGTCATCGCACAAATTTACGGCAATAAAAAAGCCCCGCTCGAAGGAGCGAGGCTTTTCGCATGAACGCGTTCATGCGCGGCATTCAGAAAGTTGTTAAGCGATCTCCAGGCCGCCGTTGTGCCATTCGTCCACATGTTCGGGAAGAATGACGATCTTGGCGCTCTTCATTTGCGCTTCGTACCATTCGGTCTTGTCCCAATTCTGGCGACCGGGATAGATTTTCTGCTCCTCCGGAGTCATCGAATGCAGCGTGACCGCAATCTCAGAAGATACCATTGGTGCAACCGACTGCGAAGCAACCGGCACGGAAGCAACCGACTGCGAAGCAACCGGCGCGGAAACAACCGACTGCGAAGCAACCGGCGCGGAAACAACCGACTGCGAAGCAACCGGCACGATCGACGGTGAGGTGATCGGAGCAGCAGCAACCGGTGCGGTCGATGGTGCGGAAATCGCAGGGGTGGCGTGGGCGGGAAGTTTAGCCCCGGCCGGCGAAGTCGCCAGCGAAGCTGCAAGTACTATTGTCGCTAACATAAAGAACAGTCTCCTTTGGCGCATTCTAACGATGCGCCGATGTGTGAACTTTTCGGCACGACCGAAAACCTGGACGAGTCATGCAAAAGCTGAATGTGCCTCCTACAGAACATTCAACTATCGCTGGAAAAGTACGATTCCGTGAGCGATCTGTCACTAAGCGCGGCGCTCCCGTGTTACAAGCGCCTCACAAACTTTTCGATACATGATTCCTCGCTACACCCGCCCCGAAATGGGAACGATCTGGACCGACGAAAACAGGTACCGGATCTGGCTCGAAATAGAACTCCTCGCTATTGAGAAGCAGGAGGATTTAGGCAACGTTCCCGTTGGAACAAGTAAAAATATAAGGCAGAAAGCTACATTTCAGGCAGCAAAAATCGACGAAATCGAGCGGGAAACGAAGCATGATGTGATCGCTTTTCTGACGAATGTCGCCGAGTCGGTGGGTCCCGAATCGCGTTTTATTCATTTGGGAATGACCTCGAGCGACGTTGTCGATACGGCTTTTTCGGTTCAGTGTATGCAGGCCGGGAAACGGCTGCTGGAATCGATCTCAAAACTGATCGATGCGCTCGGCCAGCGCGCGAAAGAATTTAAATACACGCCGATCATTGGCCGAACGCACGGCATTCATGCCGAACCGACGACCTTCGGCCTGAAACTGGCCGTCTTTCATGCCGAACTGAAACGGTGCCTGGAACGAATGGAGCGGGCCGTGAAGACCATTTCCACCGGGAAAATTTCCGGGGCGGTGGGGACCTTCGAACATCTGGACCCCAGCGTCGAAGAATATGTTTGCGGAAAATTAGGACTTGCAGCAGACCCCATCTCAACGCAAATCGTCCAGCGGGACCGGCATGCTGAATTTTTCACCGCGATCGCGCTCGTGGGGTCCAGTCTCGAAAAACTGGCGACCGAAATCCGGCATTTGCAGCGGACCGAAGTCCGCGAGGCGGAAGAATTCTTTTCGAAGGGCCAAAAAGGTTCCAGCGCCATGCCGCACAAGCGCAATCCGATCACGATGGAACGCGTGGCGGGCCTGGCGCGACTCCTGCGCGGCTATGCGGTCACCGCGATGGAGAACGTCGCGCTCTGGCACGAACGCGATATTTCGCATTCTTCGACGGAGCGCGTGATCGGACCCGACGCGACCATCGCACTCGATTACATGCTCGACCTGATGACGAAGACCGTGAGCACAATGTTCGTCTATCCCGAGGCCATGCAACGAAATCTGAACCTTACACGCGGCCTCGTTTTCAGCCAGCCGATCCTTTTGCTCTTAGCCAAAAGCGGACTGACACGGGAAGAGGCCTACCGCATCGTGCAGCGGAATGCAATGCAGGTGTGGGAACTTGCTGCGAGCGGTGCACAACCGGAAGTTACGTTCCGGTCGCTGATCGAAAAAGATCCTGATATTCAGGGCCGTCTCAAAAAGGAGGACCTGGACCGTGCGTTCGACCCCCGGGCCGCGGTGAAGCACGTCGATTATATTTTCGAGCGCGTCGGTTTAGCTTAACCATGCGAGCAAGCCTTCCGCTTCGAAGGTGTGTTTGGCGTGCTCGCCTTTTTGAGTGTCTTCGAAGAGTCCAAACAACGCCGATCCCGATCCACTGAGCAGGGCGAAGGCCGCGCCTTCACGATACAGCTGTTGCTTTATTTGCGCAAGTTTCGGATAGCGGCGAAAGACGTCCGGCTCGAAATCGTTACATAAGTGTTCCCGCCATTGGCGCAGGGCCGGCGGTTTGCGGAAAAATTCGGCGTAATTCGTTCCGCGCCGTCCGACTTCCGGCGAGAGCGCCGCATAGGCTTCGCGGGTCGAGCTCTGGATCCCGGGATCGATCACAATGAGTATAGAAGCGGGAATTTCGAGCGCGATCGGTTCCAAGATTTCACCGATACCATGGGCTACTGCCGCGCGCGAGCCCGAAAGGAAGAAGGGAACGTCCGCCCCGGTGTTCGCCGAAAAGCGAATGAGTTCCCTTCGCTCCGCTTCATTCAAACGGTGTTCCTCGCTTAAGAACGCGAACATTGCGGCGGCATCGCTCGACCCTCCGCCCAGTCCCGCGCCCATCGGGATCTGTTTATGAAGGTGCATGTGCACCGGGGGCAGCGGCCGTTCGGTCCAGCGTTCGAACGCGTGTGCCGCACGGAGTACGAGGTTCGATTCGTCCGCCGGAAGTTCGGCACCAGAGAGCGTAAAGCGAAAAAAGCCACCGCGCGTTATCTGAAGTTCGTCGTGCGGTTCACGGACACGGTAAAAGACAGTGTTGATCTCGTGGTATCCATCGGTGCGCTTGTGCAGAACTTCGAGGCCGAGATTGATTTTCGAGTGGGCGATCATGAAGGTCGTTCTAAACGATTCAGGGTATAAGCTTTGTTCAATCAGCAGTCATGAACGAAGCGCGCGAAAGAAAGAACATCGCCGATTTTGCCACCAATGGGCAGGCGCATCGTCGTTTCGAGCCGGTTCATATTGCTCCTGCCCGTGTGCATGAAACCCTCGTCGGGCACATGCTGGCCGATGGGCTGGACCTTGTGGTCGATCTCAAAAAATCAAAAGGCTCCTGGATCGAAGATGCTCGCAGCGGAAAGCGTTATCTCGATTTTTTCACATTTTTTGGTTCGTCTCCCATCGGGCTCAACCATCCAAAGATGTTCGAGCCCGAATTTCAGGAAGCGCTCATGCGCGCAGCGGTCAACAAGCCGTCGAGTTCCGATGCGTACACCGTCGAAATGGCCGAATTTGTCGAGACGTTCGCGCGCATCGCCATGCCCGACTATCTTCCGCACCTTTTCCTCATCGAGGGCGGCGCATTGGCCGTCGAAAATGCGCTTAAGACCGCGTTCGACTGGAAGGTCCGAAAGAACTTTACGCATGGATATACGACCGAGCGCGGCCGCCTCGTACTCCACTTCCGGTATGCGTTCCATGGCCGTTCGGGATATACCATGTCGCTGACGAATACCGACCCGAACAAAACGCTGTACTTCCCGAAATTTCGAGACTGGCCGCGCGTCGACTCTCCCTACCTCCATTTTCCGCTCACTCCCGATAATCTGGAACGCGCGCGGCAGGACGAAGCCCGCGCCATTCAGCAAATAAAAGAAGCCTTCATCAATAATCCCGACGATATTGCCGCCATCATTATCGAGCCGATCCAGGCCGAAGGCGGCGACCACCATTTCAGTGCGGAATTTTTAAGGACGCTCCGCCTGCTCGCCGACGAGAACGATGCAATGCTCATCTTCGACGAAGTACAAACCGGCGTGGGACTCACCGGCAAAATGTGGGCGCACCAGCATTTTGTCGAGCCGGACATTATGAGCTTTGGCAAGAAAACGCAGGTCTGTGGCATCCTCGCTTCGAAACGCGTCGATGAAGTGCTCGAAAATGTATTTCAGAAACCGAGCCGGATCAATTCGACGTGGGGTGGGAACCTGGTCGACATGGTCCGTTCCAAACGCTACTTCGAGATCGTGGAGGAAGACCAGCTCGTGAACAATGCGCGTGTGCAGGGGGAATTTTTACTTGCCGAGATCGAAAAGATCCAGGAAGAATTTCCTTCGCTGGTCTTCGAGGCGCGCGGCCGCGGACTCCTGTGCGCGTTCGATCTCGCCGAAGCGCAAATGCGCGACCTGCTGAAACAGAAATGTTACGAGGAAGGTCTGATCCTGATCGGGGCCGGCGATCGCTCGATTCGTTTTCGACCGCCGCTCACGATCACGCGCGATGAACTTTCGATCGGCCTCACGATCATTCGGGAACAATTAAAAGAGCTGAGCCTCCGCGATTATTAACCCGATTGCCTGCTCCCATGCATCACGACTCGCCCGCTGACTACCGCGACTGGATGCGCGGACGCTTTCCCGATCTCAATAAATCGATCGACGATGGAAACACGGACGATCTTTCCACCCTGTTGCACGAATCCCTCGCCCTGTGCCGCCACATTGAAAAAGAGCCGAGAGCGCACGAGCGAGAGCTTTACACGTACCTCACGATGGTGCACAGCGCGCTCTGGCATCACGCGCTCTCTCATCCGGCGCGCTCGCACGACGTCAGTGCGGAAGTGAATGAGATAGAATCGATGGTCCTGGAATTCGCCTCGCGCATTGGCGTCGAGCACCGGTTCCTTTCAGTGTTTTATTTATTTTACAATCCCGAACTTCCGGACCTGCGTGGCCGCTTCGCGCAGTTCCGTCCGCTCGAATACGAGACCGCGTTTATCCGCATTAACAAGGAGGGAACGCTCCAATATACGCATGCCGCGAAGGCGCTCTGGAAGGCGTACCGGATGCTCGAAACGGGGAATGCACATTACGCATCCCTCCATTCGCTGCTGGACCTCGCCGTTACCTCGTTCCGGAAAATTTCGCACGGGAACTCGATGCTGCTCCAAACGCCGGGCGGCGAAGAATTCCGGTTCATTACGCAGTACTTTGGTGCTGTGGAGATCGCCGGGAAAACCTTACGCGGCGTCAACGCCGGCGATCAACCGTGGCCCTATATGATCGATCTGCTCCTCGGTGTCGATTTGAAAGGCGTCTTCGAACGTTCCTTCGAAGGGACGAGCGGGGAGCGGCGGTACCCTCCCGCCGTACGAACGAGTGCCGACATGGTTCGCTACGAGTTCGACTCCGGCCGATACTTACACCCGAAATATTTTTTGCCGGAGGACTATGAGGAACTGGTGCAAACGACCGATGCGATCGAGCGTACGAACGATACGCTCCTCCTCGCGATCCGGAAACGCTTTTCCGGGGCCGAACAATTGGAACTTGCACGCACGCTACGCGAGGTTATGAAGCATTATCTCGCGGCCTCGAACGTTCATTGGCAGCTGGCCCGGCGGCATGTTCCAAAGAATGCCGCGGGCGAGCAGATCGGTTCTGCCGGAACGAATATTGTCACGTTCCTCCGCGATGGCCTGAATGCCGAACGCGAGAACGTAAAGAACGATCTCGAACGCCTCTATCCTGAATTATTCCACTCCGAACGCGAACGCACCACGGCATGAGCAAAACACCTTCCGAACACGATCTCGCCGCCGAACTCGAACGCTTTGTCAAAGAACAAGCCGCCCGGTTCGGCGATGTCATCTCTTACGTCCCAGCCAAAGCGCCGGTCTCCGAAGCCCCGGCTGCGGCTGCCGGACCGCAACCTTCCATTGCGATCGGTCTCCTCGAAGAAAAATTACAGGTCCATCGCAACGAGCCGTGGTACACCGCGAAAACGCTGGAGGAACTCGAATCGAAAATCAACCAATGCCAGAAATGCCGCCTGGGAGAGACCCGCACGAAGTTCGTCTTCGGCGTTGGGAACCCGAACGCGAAAGTCATGGTGATCGGCGAAGCGCCGGGGGCCGACGAGGATAAGCAGGGGGAACCATTTGTAGGACGTGCCGGGCAGTTACTGAACAAAATGCTCGCCGCGGTCGAATTCAAGCGCGAGGAGGTCTATATCGCGAATATTCTCAAATCGCGGCCGCCGAACAACCGCGATCCCAAGCCGGACGAAGTCGAAGCCTGCGAGCCGTACCTCTGGAAACAGATCTCGATCGTTAAGCCGAAGATCATTCTGTGCCTCGGCCGCATTGCCGGAACGAATTTGCTCAAAATGAACGAGTCGCTCGGACGCATGCGGGGCCAGGTCTTCGATTTTTGCGGCATTTCCGTGATCGTGACCTATCATCCGGCCGCGCTGCTCCGCAATCCCGACTGGAAACACGGCGCCTGGGAAGACCTGAAAAAAATGAGAAGGATGTACGAGGAGTTGTAATCCTCCGCTCCTCAGATAGAGGAGGGGAACGAGCGTCCTGCGAGCAACAGCGAATTACGTTCGCAACCGAATTCGAAACGTCGTTCCCTTGCCCGGCTGGGAATCTCTCACGAAAAGCCGGCCGTGGTGATATTCCTGTATGATGCGCCGCGCGAGCGAGAGTCCCAGGCCCCAGCCGCGCTTTTTTGTCGAATAGCCCGGCCGAAAAACATCGTTCTTTTTCCGTAGCGTAATGCCTTTGCCCGTATCGGTCACGTCGATCGTAACCGCTCCAGCGGTCGGGCCTTTCTGTAACCCTTTCCGTAACGCCGGGGCGGCCGCGTGACCTCGAGCGATATGCACCGTGATCGCGCCCTCCGTCCCTTCGATGGCTTCGTAGGCGTTCTTGATCAGGTTTTCGATCACCCATTCAAAGAGTTCTCGATTGATGCGGACCAAAATTTCGTCTTCGTCGCTGATGAGTTCTACCCGAATGTTCTTTCGTAAAGTCGGCATGCGGCCTTCGAAGTAATTCATTACGTCGGCCACGATTTCGACGACGTTGACGTCTTTTAAGTCGGGAATGGAACCGATCTTCGAGAATCGAACGGCGATCCGGTTCAGCCGCTCGATGTCGCGGTCGATCTCCCCGGCAATTTTTTCGACTTCGGGTGGCTCGGCGGCAGAAAGCCGCAGCATTTCGGCCCACCCGAGCAGGCTCGACAGCGGAGTTCCCAACTGGTGGGCCGTCTCCTTCGCCATGCCGACCCAGATGTTCGATTGCTCGCTCCGTTTCAAATAACTAAAGCTCAGGTACCCGATCACGACGACGACCGCTCCAAGCAGGAGTTGGATGTACGGAAGCGATTCGATCTTGCCCAGGACGAGACTGTTCCCATAATGAAGATATTGAATAATCTCGTCACGATTGGTCGTTCCATCATGAAAATAAATCGCTATGCGCGGATACACGGCATCCATTTCGCGTATTTGTTCGCGCAGGAACCGAAACTGTTGGGCGGAGTCGAGCGTGGAATCGTACGGAACGTTCCAGTTCGTTTCGCGAAAATGCCGCACGCTCGGGTGATCGTGCCGGTCGGTGAGTATGACGGGTACGTCGCTCGACATCGCATAATGCGTGATCATGCGGTAGAGCGAATCGTCGGGCGTTTGTTGTGAATTATTATAATACTTGACCGCGTCGGAAAAAAGTTTAACGACCAGGAATTCCCGCTGGCGAAGCTGTGAGACGAGCTGATGGGCATAGAAAAGCGTCCCAAGCACGATGAGCACCGAGACGGCCAGCAAGCCGAGCTTGATATTGGCGGACCGCGGCAGCCGGGCGGACGAGCCGGGACGCCCACGGCGAACGCGCTGCTGCGGACCGTTCGCGGTCGCCGTTCGCGCTACTACCCGCTCCTGAACATGGGCCATTCCCATGACGAACGTGAAGGCGCTGGCGCAGGTTCGAAACTTTTCGCGCGCGGTTGACCGAAATGGTATTTCGACCTTTTATTGGTGGGGCGAAACAGTATTTCGCCCCACCACCTTTGTGCCCGGTCCTTAGTGTACGATCTGGAAGCTGGCCGATGTTTGGCCGGCCAGAGTTGAAAGGCGCAGATAATAGGTACCGCCGGCAAGCGAGCTTATGTTGAAGTGTGTCGTGTGATCGCCCTGGTTCTCGAAACCATCGGCAAGCACTCCAACCTGCTGACCGAGCGTGTTGAACATTTCCAGCTTCGCTACTTCATTGGTTCCCAGCGTGTATTGCACGTCGATCGCCGTTTGTGCCGGGTCCGGGCGGATCGCCAGGATCGCGATACCGTTGTTTGCCACAATCCCCGGCGACGGAGTGACACCGCTCGTGGTGATCGAAGCCTGTATGCTATCGGTAGAAAGCAGGTTCGCTTCGTTATCGAAGAGGCCGAGTTTAACGACCGGCTTCCTGGACGAATCGCCCGGATGGCTGACGAAGAGATAGAATTGCATGGTGCCGAACGACCCTGCAGGAGTCGGTTGCAGTTCGAATAGCGCCGTATGCTTATTCTGGACGAACAGTTGCGGCCGCACCGTTGGAGGAATCGAGGGTGATGTCGAGTCCACCTGGCTCTCCCAGATCCCTCCGCTTCCGCCGACAATTTCATCGGCGGTATCGGCGAGCGTTGCGGTCGCAAAACCGAGGACCGTCTCCGGGAATTGTTCCGGATCGATCTTGATCGGAACGACATAGATCTTGCGGAGCGAGTCGAGCGTTCCCGATCCGATCCCGGTCCCGTCGGAGGGCGGGGTCGGCTTCCAGGGAGGAATCGTGTCCACGCAGCTATCCCCATCCGCATAATGAATGATCACGTGAATGCACCACGAAGGCGGTGTCACTCCGTAGTTCAATCCAAGATCGAACGAAACCCGGTCCTGCGATGGTGGCGTCCCATACGTGGGCAGTACGTTCCCAACGAGGCATCCGGTCAGTGGCATGTGTTGGTAGTTGTCGCTGATGTTAAACGCACAATAGGGGAGCAGCGTGTTCGTATACGGTGTATTCCGGTACACATGCACGTTGCCGCCATTGACGTATGAAAGATTTGCGATGGGCAGGCCCGTCCCGCAATCGAAATATTTAATATCGATCGTCGTAATGGGGCTGCATACATGGAGATGATAAATCGTGAATGTCTTCCATTGCTCCTGAAGGTTTTGATACGCACTGGGGGTGATGCCAATGGTATCGCAAGGGCAGCATGCACCGGAAGACGTGTCGGTCCCGACCGTAATACAAACGTCCACCGGTTCCGCGGCGAGGCATGTCGTCGTTCCCGTCGGATTGCACTGATATGCAAAGGAATTGCAGGCCATCGACCCCACCTTTGCATTTGCGGGCACGGTAAAGGGAACGATCACTTTCAGCGAAGCGCCCGGCGCAAGGGTATTGGTACCAGCGGAGACGGAGAATGCGTACGTTCCATACGAAGGTAAGACGGCTCCCCATGTTCCGCTGGTCGCGCCGGCCGGATTCGTCACGCCACAGAAGCCACCGCACACCGCCGTTCGGCTTGGATTAACGGTCCCTCCCAGGTTCGCCGGACTGCCGTTATAATACGACGGAGTGAAACCGGCCGGAAGGATCGAGGTAATCGGCGTATTCAAGGAAAGATTGAATGCGCTGTTACGCACGGCGTACGGCGGCAATATCCCGATATCGCCGATATGGGGCAGAATATCGAGAATGCACAAATTGGAGATGGGAACGTTCCCGGAATTCGTGACGGTCAAAAGATATTGTCCCGTGCCTCCCGGTGGAATCGTAGCCGTTGAACCCCATGCTCCGCTTGTTCCACTTCGAACCTGCTTCACGGCGGTGACTCCGGGTTTACTGCTGACGACGACATACGCGTTATTCGAGGTCGCCGAAGCCGCATTCGGGGCCGCTATCGTAAAGTTATTGGCATACGTGCCGGGCAACGTGGGGGGAACGGTGTCGATCAGCACATTGAACTCTATCATAAAATAGAGCGGCGTTCCGTCGCACTGCGCCGGCAGCGTTGGGAACTTCCAGACGCAGTTCGTCGCACCGATCGAAGGAGAAGTGAGAGGCCCTCCAAGCTGCGATTGAATCGCTGGAGTGTACGACGAAAAATCGGTGCTACAATCCGGCGTCCATGGAGATAACCAGTTCCCGGGAGGTAATATCGGCCCGAAATAGTAGGTCTCGCCACCTTCATACGTGAATCCGGGTGGCAGGGCATCGGTGATGGTCGTGAGGGAAGTCGTAGCGGCGCTCCCTACATTTGCGACGGCTATTCTAAAGCGTACCACATCTCCAGGATACCATGGACCGCTCGGCGAAGCACCGCCGGCACATTTTCCGATAAACGACTTCTCGGCGATCAGCTTTGGGGAAGCCGCACTGACGGTGTCGGCCAGGATATAAACATAATTGGGCAAGCCGGAGACCTGTACCACTGCCGTATCGCGCATTACCTGGCCGGGGACAACCGTCGCGCCCGTTTTGAAATTTGTCGTCCGCACGCAGACGTCGATCGTATTCGTGAAGGACGTAGCGATCGGCAGCGACCCCGTGTAGGTCCAGCGGATTTTGGCGACCGGCGTTACGCTGAGTGGAATTGGATCCGAGCCCGAAGAAGACCGAGCCAATTGGATGATGGTCCACGGGCCGGACGGATAGGGCCACACTTCTTCTTTGACCGATGTCATTCCGGAGGGAACCGTGGTGTAAATCTGCGAAACGTCCATGTAACCGGGAATGGTATCGGTCACGACAACGCCAGTCTGCGAGACCGTACCCGTATTTTGGTATTGAATGGCATACGTGCCGCAGCAGCCCGGAGTAATGGTACCTGGATAAAAATAGGGATTGTACGGATCGTAGGTCGGCTCGTAAAAATATTTGTAGAGGCTACCCGAGGAAACCGGCTTACAAATTTTCACCGATGCGGTATCGGTTACACTAAATGGCTTCGGCGAGCACGGTGTGGTATAGTTCCATACTGCGGTCGAAAGGATCGTCTGGTTCGAATCGGCGCAGGGAAAATTCACATGGATATAGAAGACATACCAATAACTCCAGACTGAAAGCGACGCGCTCGGATTGAGCGTGATCGTAACGGCGTTGCTGCCGTAGGCGCTCGCACCCCAGCAACCGGCCGGGGGCGGGCCTGTCAGGACCGCGCCACACGGGCCGCTGACGCTTGTAATCGCAGCGCCCGAAAGCGCGGGAAACGAGAAGTTCAGCGTAACATTGCCCAAATTTAAGCCGCCGTAAGGCCCGGAGGGATTGAGGGCATACACTCGGAAAATAATATCATTCCCAGCGCAGGGAGCGCAGCCCGCGTAAAGTTGATTGGAGAATTGCCAATTATTCGTCGCCAGTGCTTTGGAGCAGGAAGGGTTCGAGTAGACCCATACTGGATTGCTTCCTTGTTCCGCAATACGGGCAGTATCGCAGACCGAAGTGCCGGGACAGGTGGTCCCTACCGGATATTCTACGGTAATCTGGAGCACGCACGACCCGGCAGTGGTCACGATCCCTGAATGCGTAGCCGTCACGGTATTTCCCCCTATGACAGCCGTGGCGCCGCAGGAGGGTGCCGCGGAAACCACGATAAGAGGAGCAGGTACGATGTCCTGGATGATCAGCGTTCCACCGGCGGGAACCCCACCCGACCAGTTATATCCTATCGTGTAGGTGAACGGCACGCCGCTTTGGACTCCGGCGGCGGGTGCATCGTTAGACTTGTTAATGGTGAGGGTCGAACCCCACGCCGTTCCGACAAAAACCAGCAATACCAACATAGCCGCGAGTGCAGAGTAGCGTATCATGACGGTTTTGAAAAGTGGACAAAAAAGTAATGAGCAGCGAATGTCGAATCTCAATAATTTCGATAATTCTTATTTTTTATTCATGCAAAGCTTTCTATCCGAACAACGCGCTTTAACAATGGTTCGACGGAGTTCATGAATAGCGGGGCAACTTTACCGTTCGGTAACGAAAACGTAATAATGAGTTTTTCTGATACGCCCGCACGATGAGTAAGGGGGGATTATGAGTCAAGGAAAATTGGCAGCCTTCAAAGCTGCCGTTTGTCCGGACGGCTTGCGGCTCTATTCGTTCCTTTATTTCCAGCAATCGGATCCCGCGGTCCGAAGGTCAATCCTGCGCTTTCTACGGTTTTCTAAAGTTCCGTTTTCAGCTCGCCTAAGTAGTTTTTGAGTAGTGAAACGGGGGCAAGTTTGGCAACTTGCAGGTGGGCCGAGTGTTTTTTAAGTATCATCTTTTCGGAGGTTCCATGCGTCTTCGTTCGTTTGTTTTTTTCGCCGCCGTTGTGTTCTCAACCCTTCCGTTGTCACAGACGAGGGCTCAGTCGTCCCTCGTTTCCCATTGGGAGAAGATCGGTCCCATTCATTTTACCGGTCTCGTGAAGCAAACGCCGACCCGCATGGTCGCCGCGACCGATCACGGCTATCTTTACAGCACCGAGGACGACGGAGTGACGTGGCAGCGACAGGAGGTGAGCGACACCGTCGATATCAACTCGATCGCGTTCGCCGATTCGCTTCATGGCGCCCTTGTCGCGAGTGGGAACCTGTTGCTCACGTCCGACGGCGGAGCGACATGGAACGGCTGTCCGCAGCCTTCACCCTGGCTTACCGCGGTGGGGGAATGGGGTACCGATACGCTCATCACGGGAACTCAGGGATTCCGGGAATCGAACGGACAATTTCTTTTCGGATTGCTGTTTCGATCGACGGACCGTGGCGCGCATTGGGATACGGTCTTTATCGATACCGGATATAGTAATCCGCATAAGTTCGTCACATGCTTTGGCCGCACGTTCGCGATCGGTCCCAATATGTGCGTCGTGACCGGCGATGCCGGTGCGCACTGGGCTCCCGTTACGCTCCAAACAGGCAGCATTGCTCCGCAGGATATCGACTTTTATAATCGCGATACCGGAGCCATTGCTGCGCTGGAAGGATATTATGTCACGACCGATGGCGGCTCGACCTGGGCATTTACCCCGGTTTTTCATGACGAACGCGACGACAATTATATGACCGTCAGTTTTTTCGGTCCCACGAGTTTCGCGATGTTCGGGACTCCGAACGCCTATCTGTTTACTTCCACCGATCTCGGACAGAGTGTGAGCATCACGCAGATGCGCCAGGCCAGCAGCATCAGCCATGTTATTCGGACGGGAGATGGCGACTGGCTTGCCGTGGGTGGGGGTATCGATCAGAATGGGAATCCTTTTGGCGATGGCGGCATCGTCCTGCGAGCCGAGTTGCCGGAAAACGCGATCGCTCCCAATTGGACGGTCCTGCACGAGTGTTCTTTTAATTCCGGCGTAAGCCTTCATGCGTCGAACGGCGCGGTCCTGCAATGCCTCGCGGGTTCCTATCCATTGATCTCGACGGACAGTGGGTACTTCTGGCAGGTGACGAACGGCCAATATCCCGAATATACCGGGATGCACTTTGCCTCCGCGGACACCGGCTATATCTATCATGGCGGCTGGCTCGATTACACGAGTCTTGAAACGACCGATAGCGGAGAGACCTGGAACGCCATGGCGATGTCTCCCACGAGCATCTCGATGCCGTGCTTCGGCGGGAGCGATACCGGCTTCGCGACGGTCAGTGGGCTCGTCCGGACCACCGATGGCGGAAAAAATTGGGAACCGGATTCGACCCTCCGCTTTTCGACCGAAACTTCCAACGCCGGATATAAAGTCTATAGGACGACCGTCGTTTCCATCGATCCCCTGAGTGCGCTCGATGCATACCTGCTTGCGCGCGTCGAGGACACCCTCATCGTCCAAACGGGAAAATCGTTTTCGAACGGCGAAAAGACGCGGTTCGATCTTTATTCGACGACGGATGGCGGCGTTTCGTGGCAGAAGGTTTCCAATGTTCCGTCCTTCGCGGCACAGCCCGGAATCTATTTCTATAATTCTTCGCTCGGCTTCCTTACTTCGAGTGGCGGAAAAATTTATCGAACCTCCGACGGTGGGAACTCGTGGAACATGGAACAGGTCGTTCCGGCACTGTACTCGTTCAATGGGATCAAATTCTTAAACGAGCGCATCGGCTTCCTGACCATCGATACCGAAGCCGTGCTCTCGACAACGGACGGTGGGGTGCATTGGTCCTGGCTTCCGATCCCGACCAACCGTGAGGAAATTTACAATCGGCAGGATATTTTTATCTACAATAACGATACAATCCCGAACCGCAGCGGTATGAGCACGCAGGGTATTTTCTTTCCCGATTCTTCCACGGTGCTCGTTTCGTTTGCTCGGTCCCTGATCTATTTTGTGGTGCCTCCGAAAGATACTGTCATTAATGGCGATACGATCGTGGAGATCGATCCTTCGATCAATACCCCGATCAGCGTGGCAGACTACGGGTTCTATCGGGGGAGATTGAATCTTGCGGCCGCGGCGGTGCGCCAGCCCGTTTCTACCACGCCGGACGTCCTGAACGTTGTGTTGTATCCGGATCCGGCGCAAGACGAACTGCACCTTAGTATCGCTTCCCACAGCGAAGCGAAGATCGAGATCCTGAATGTGCTTGGGAATGTGGTCCTCCGGACCAGCGAAGCGGCGGGTGGTGGCCCCCTCGATGTCAGCGCGCTCCCGATCGGCACCTACGTGCTGCGGTGCAGTGCAGACGGGCGGATCGGAACGAAAACATTCCAGGTCGTGCGATGAGACCGTTCCTGCAAGCGTCGGTCTTGCTTGCCTGCTTCGCCGCTCCCCTGTGTGCGCAACCGTCCGCGGCGTTCGTAGAAAACCGAGGGCAGTGGGATGCGCGCGCGAAATATTTACTGCAGTGCGGAACGGTCAATTTCTGGATCACCGATTCCGGAATGGTGTACGATATGTTCAGGATCGCAGGCGGGGAAGCCCACGCGCCCGGCGCCCTTGTGCCGGCGCGATCGTTTCACACGCCTTCAGGGAAAGGGCACCCCGCGCCGTTACGCGACGGTGCGGTGATCTCCTGTTCCTTTCTTCATACGGTGGGACCGCACGCCATTGCATCGGATCCCGATCCGGGTCGGACGAACTACTTCATTGGGAACGATAGCACACGATGGGTGCATGGCGTTCGTTCATTTGAGCGTGCCACGATAGAACACCTGTATAACGGTATCGACGCGATATTTACGATCGATCGCGGAGTGCCTCGATACGATCTCGTCCTCGAGCCGGGCGCGGACGTAAGCCAGGTCCAAATGGAAATGAACGGTGCCGATTCGATCGTGCTACAGGGCGATGGGACTCTCTCGATCCGAACATCGCTCGGCACGATCGAAGAGCGGGAACTTGCCGCGTATCAGGAACGAAACGGGACACGAGAACCGGTCGCGTGTGCCTTTCGACTCGATGGAAATCGGGTCTCCTTCCAACTCGGCCCCTACGATCCGACGCGGCCCGTCACGATCGATCCGCTTCTGTATTCCTCGCGGTTTGGGTTCGGCAGCGAGGCCTTCGGGCTTGCGGTCGATCGGGCCGGGGACGCGTATGTGACGGGATGGGCCGGCTCCACGAGTTTTCCGGTGACGCCGGGAGCCTATCAGAACAAGGCGGGAGGCGCGAACACGTTCATCTTAAAATTGAACCCCTCCGGGAGCGCGCTCGTCTATTCAACTTACCTGGGAGGTTCCTCGAGTTATTTCTGGGGGGATGAAGGAATCGCAATCGCGATCGATTCGGCCGGCGACGCCTATGTGACGGGCAACACGACCTCCACCGATTTTCCGGTGACTTCGAACGCATTTCAGCGCGCAAGCAAGGGAACGACTCCCGGATACGTCAACGCGTTCGCGGCAAAGCTCGATTCGGATGGTTCCCACCTTCTGTATTCCACCTATCTCGGCGGCTCGGACGGCGATTTCGACGGCTACGGAGAATCGGGGTCTGCCATCGCCGTCGATTCTGCCGGCGAGGCGATCGTCTTCGGGACCACATCGTCCTCCGACTTTCCAGTTACCAAAGGCGCATTTCAAACGAAGAACGGGGCGTTCACGTACAACTTCGAGAGTATTGGCTGCGCCTCGACGTTTGTCACGAAGTTCAATGCGCGGGGAACAGGCCTGATCTATTCGACGTATCTCGGTGGATCGAAACTCGTACTTCCCAATCCCTATCCCATCGTCATGAATGAAGCCGCGGGAATGGCGCTCGATCGGGCCGGGAATGTATTCCTGGTCGGTTCCACGAATGCCGCCGATTTTCCGGTGACCCCGGGCGCTATTCAGCCGGCGATCCATAGCGACACCGAGTTCAATGCATTTGTCGCAGAACTGAATCCGAGCGGCTCCGCACTGGAGTATGCGACCTATCTCGGCGGGTCTCGAAACGACGTGGGAACCGGGATTGCGATCGACTCGGCAGGAGACATGTTCGTGACCGGAGTAACGACATCCCCGGATTTCCGAACTTCGAGCGGAGCGTTCCAACCCTCGCTCCTCGAACGCCCGAACGCGTTTGTCACGAAGCTCAGCGCGGACGGACGCGCAGTGCTCTATTCGACCTTCATCGGCAATTCGGAGTTCGATTCATTTTCCGGTTTTCAGGGGCAGTACGGCGGGACCGCTATCGCGGTCGATACCGCCGGGGAGGCTTTCGTTACGGGCACAACGGCCTCGTCCGATTTTCCGACGCTTCCGGGAGCGATTCAAAAGACGAATCATGGCCGGACCGAGGCCTTCGTTGCGGAACTCGATCCGAACGGTGCTTCGCTCGTGTATGCGACCTACTTAGGCGGTGCGGGCGATGAACGTCCGAATGCGATCGCGCTCGGAACCCGGCATTCCGTGTACCTTGCCGGAATGACGACCTCCACCGATTTCCCGACGACGCGGGACGCTTTTCAGGCGCCGTTTCTCGATAGCTTATCCGCCACGTTCGTGGCGATGCTATCACCCGTAACGAGATTTCTTTCTGTCGATAGCACGCTCCGCGATCTCGGCACCGGTTCGCTCTGTCGCACGGCCGATACAGCGATCGTTCTTATCAATGGCGGCGACGATACGATCGCGATCAAGAGCATCGCCCTCTCCGGAACTCATTTTTCGTTCCTGAAGAATCCCACACGGAGCCTGCTCCTTCCCGGGCAGGCCGACACTGTGATCCTTGCGTACGATCCGTCGCTCGGACGGGACACGGCCTATCTCACGGTCCTCTCCGATGCGGCAAACGATAGCGTGCTGACGGTCCCGATCGCCGCAGAAACGCATGCGGCGCCCGAGTTTCATCTCCATGCGATCGTCACACATACGGCAGCCTCGCAGAACGGTACCGTCTCGCTCGGACTCTATCCCGATACCGCTGTCTCGAACGTCGATCTACATTCGGTCCAGGCTACGGTGTCATATAATAGCGATTTGTTGTCGGAGCTAAGTGCGACCTCGCCCCTGGCCTTTTGGGAGTCCGCACATTCTCAGGGAAGCATGACCTGGGACAGCCTGGAATATTCTGGAACGAATATTTCGCTCGACCCTCAGGTCCCGATCGCACAGTTTGTCTTCCGGACGGCGGTCGCCGATTCGCTGAGCACTCGAATTACGGTAAGCGACCCGGTCCTTAATGGTTCCGATCCTACGTTTGCGGCATGCGTATTAAGCGCCGGAGGGGACAGTACGTCTTTTTCTCTTGCACCCGCATGCGGCGATTCGCTGCTCATGGAGGCCCTGCGTGGGCATCTTGCCATTCAGATCGAACAGGTCTATCCCGATCGGAACGATATAGAGATCGCATTCCGTTCCTATCTATCACTCGGGAATTCCGTTCCGGCGGTGGAAATCGTGGACGCATTGGGACGGACCGTTCCGGCCGCGATCGAGCGGGAAGGAATCGGGAAACTGAAGATCGATACAAGAACGCTCGCGTCGGGCCTTTACACGGTACTCCTTCGAGCCGGAGGAACCGAGGCGGCGGCGAGGTTCCCGGTCGTTCGATAGCTAATCGCCGGACGGATCGATCCCGGCGTTCTCGATCATCAGCATCACGGTCTTTTCTTCGGCGCGCGTCCGGTGCCGCACGCCTTTGGGGACGGTCACGCCCTCGTTCGGACCGAGCACGAAATTTCCGCGTTCGGTATCGACGAAGAGCTTGCCCGAAAGCACGAAAAAGAGCTCATCGTCCTCGTCGTGCTTATGCCAGTGGAATTCGCCCTGTACGATACCCACGCGCAGGACGCTGCCGTTGACCGTCGATAGCGTCTGGTTGAACCACGGCTGGTTGGCGGCGACGATCGCATTCACATCGATCGTTTCGAGCGGTGCGTATTTAACGTCAAGATGAAAATCGTACGGCGATGCGGCTTCCATAGTATTTCCTTTTCCTGTTTCCCGTTCGGTGTTATCTATCCGTTCGCTTTATTTTTTCTTTCCGCTCTTTTTGGGCGCCGGCTTCGCTTTCGGTTTCGGTTTTGGGGCCGGCTTTTTTGCGGCCGGTTTTTTGGAGGCGGGCTTCGCTTTATGCTCGACCTTCTTTGCCGGTTTTGTAACTTTTTTGGCCGGTTTCGCTTCCGGCTTCTTCGCTTTGGCCGCCGGTTCCTTTGTCTTCGCGGCCGGTTCTTTTGCTTTGGCCGCCGGTTCTTTTGCCTTCGCGGCCGCCGGTTCTTTTGCCTTCGCTTCGGACTTCGGCTTCGGCGGTACGGGAACTTCCTTCACTTCTTCGATCGCCCGTTTGGCCGACGATTTGGAAGACGTCCCAAAGAGTTCTGCTTCTTCGCGCAGGTCGCGTTCTTCGGGCGTTTCGGTGCGGAGCGAGTCCAGGATCGCCTGTTCTTCCGGCGTAGGCGGGGGGAGCTGGCGTTTTTGGATCGTGCGCGGGACGAGCGGCATCGGCGGCGCTTTCGAGACCGTCGAGAGGTGCTTGCCGTTGGGCATCGCCGCGTGCGATTCGATCACCAGATCGATAAAGCGCTTCCGCGGGATGGGCAGCAGGAGCTGGAACCCTTTTTTCGTCACTTCGATCGAAAAAATGTTTTCCATCCCATCGCTCTTGATCATTCGGACCTCATAGACGCCGAGCGGCAGCAGCGGAACTTTCAGCACCGATCGGGCCGTGCCGAAGGCCGGCATCATGGTACGCGTAGCCGTCATGCCGAGCACTTTGAACTCGAGCTTGCCGGGAGAGATACGGTAGCGCACGGCGATCTCGTAGCGGAAGCTCGAGAACTCCTTCGCCGTCTCGAACGCGAACGTCATGTACTCGGTCCCCGAAAGCTCCTCGAAGATCTTGCTGATGTAACACCGGTATTCGACCTCTTTTACTGGCGGTAATGGCTCCATGGGAATTAAGAATGATGATGGGTGAAGGATGAATGATTTACGTGTTCGATAATCGCACCGAAGGCAACCGCTTCCTGCTCGCTCGTCTGCATGTTCTTGAGCATGCCGGCGCCTTGCGCCAGCTCGGACTCGCCGATCACATAGACGAACGGCGTTCCCAGCCGATTGGCCTCGCGCATTTGGGCTTTCATCGAGCGTGCGTTGAGATCGCCCGTTGCCGAGATCCCTGCCGCATGCAAGTTCGAGAGGAGCTCGAACGCTTTCTGCGCAGCCTCCGCGCCGAGCGCGAGGACGTACACCGCGGGCCTCCGAACGGTCGAAAGCAGCGGCGCGTCATTTCGGCTTTCGAGCGCCAGCAGCAGCCGTTCGATGCCGGCGCCAAAGCCGACCGCGGGGCAGTTCGGGCCGCCTAATTGTTCGACCAGGCTATCGTACCGCCCGCCGCCGCAGAGCGCGTCCTGGGAACCGAGATCGGACGACGTCACTTCAAAAACGGTTCCCGTGTAATAATCGATGCCGCGCACGAGCAGGGGGTCCTCATGGTACGCGATCGTAATGCTCGCGAGAAGCGATTTCAGCTCTTCGAAATGCGCGCGATCGGCGGCATTCAAATGATCGAGGATGCGCGGCGCATTCCGGACGATCTCGTGGTCCTCCGGCGCTTTGGAGTCGAGCACGCGGAGCGGGTTCGTCTCCGTGCGGCGCTGGCTGTCGTTCGAAAGCTTCGTTTTATTTTCCCGCAGGTAGGGGACGAGTTGCTGTTTCCATGCTTCGCGCGATTCTTTGGAACCGAGCGAATTCAGCCGCACCCGAAAATTCTGAAGTCCCAGATTTCGAAAGATCGAGATTGCGAAGGAGATCGTCTCTGCATCGGCCAGCGGACTCGCCGGGCCGAGGAGTTCCGTTCCGAACTGATGGTGCTGCCGCAGGCGGCCTAACTGCGGTTTCTCGTACCGGAAATTCGGGGCGCTTGCGTAATAGAGCCGCACACAGTCCGATTGCCCGGTCAGCATCCCGTGCTGGATCGCCGCGCGAACGACGGGTGCCGTAAGCTCCGGGCGCAGGGCAAACTCTTCCTCTTCTTCGCTCCGCCTCTGGAGCAGGTACATTTCTTTGGAAACGATGTCCGTTTCTTCGCCCACGGCGCGTTTGAAGAGCCGGACCGCCTCGAAACTCGGCGTGCGAATTTCGCCGTAGCCATAGAGCCGCGCCACTTCGTGCACGACGCCCTCGACGGCGCGCCATTTTGCCGCTTCTTCGGGAAGAATATCTTTCGTTCCCCGAGGCGCCTGCAGGCGTTCCCGTAGTTTCGCGGCGTTAGTCTCCAATGCGTTCTTCTTCCTTATTGAAGATGGCGAGGACGTCCTGCGGGGTGGTGGCCGCGATCAGTGCGGTCCGGGCTGCTTCGGAATTCATCACTTTGGAGGCGCGGCTTAAGAGCTTGAGCCGCTGGGAGACCAGGCTTTCCTTGCTGACGAGCAGGAGCACGAGCCGCACCGGTTCGTTGTCCATCGAGGCGTAATCGACCCCCTCCGCGGTAACGGCAAAGGCGAGGACGATATCGTCCACAGCATCGGTTTTGCCGTGGGGAATGGCGAAATTCTTGCCGACGCCGGTGGACATGATCTTTTCTCGGTCCAGGACGGCGGCGCGCATTTTCCGTCCGTCGAGCACGTGGGGATTTTTCTCGGCTAATTCGAGGACCCGGTCGAGAAGTTCTTCCTTGGAATCGGCTTTCAGGCCGATTTCGATGTATTCAGGCTTTAGGTAGTCGGTAAGCTTCAAGGTATTGGCCCGCCTTCATGAATAGATGTCTTCGGCAAAAGCGCAAATCGTTATAACAAAGCGGAGTTCCTGAGTTTTCCCGATAAACAGGCCGGAGGGACTTTTTGCGTTGCGCGCAGCGATCTTACAGCACGCGCAGTTCTTTCGGAGAGGTGGTAAGGACTTCGCAGCCTTCGCGACGAATAACGATATCGTCCTCGATGCGAACGCCGCCCATGCCGTCCAAATAAATTCCGGGTTCCACAGTGACGACCATATTCGGCTCCAGTTTATAGCGCTCGCCCCGCTGCGAGACCTTCGGCAATTCGTGGACTTCGATGCCAAGGCCGTGGCCCGTCGAGTGGCCGAATTTCGAGCCGTATCCGTGCAGCGTGATGTAATCGCGCGCGACGCTGTCTAAATCACGGGCCGTCATGCCGGCGACGACCTTATCGATCGCGCGCTGCTGTGCCGCGCGGACGATCTCGTAGATCTTCTGCAGTTCATTGGGAATCTTTCCAAGCGCGACCGTCCGCGTCATGTCCGAATTGAACCCTTTATAGACGCAGCCGAAATCGAGCGTGACGAGCTCGCCTTTACGCAGCTTTTTATCGCTCGCCGCGCCGTGCGGGAGCGCGGACCGTTCCCCGCTCGCGACGATGATCGTAAACGCTTCTCGCTCCGCGCCGCAGAGCCGCGTCTGGTACGCGATCTCCGCCGCGACATCGCGCTCGGCCATGCCGGGCTTGATCACGTCGAGAACTTTTTCAAAGACCTTGTCGCCGATCTCCGCCGCTTTGCGGATCGCGCCGATCTCGTCCTCGGACTTGATCATGATCAGCTTTTCGACGACTTCCGTCTGCGGGTCGAGCTTGACATGCCGGAATTTCGTACGAAGAAAATCGTAGAGCGCATAGCTGATATGGCTTTTTTCGAAGCCCAGATGGTCGTAGTCCGAAAACATCTGTTTTTCGACGAGCGTATCGGCGATCGTGCGGTCCCGATCGACGATCGAGATCTTGGCTCCCACAACTTCGGTCTTGACCTGCGCTTTATACCGGAAATCGGTGAAAAAATGGGGTTTTCCCTGCGCCGGCACGATAAGCAGCCCGTTCGAGCCAGTATAATTGATAAGGTATTGAATATGCGGCAGGTGCGTAATGAGGAGCGCATCCAGCCCAATGTCCTTTACAGTCTTTTGAAGTTTTGCTAAGCGAGCCATAGTGTGAGTAGGAGGCCGGAGCCGCGTAAAAAAGCGCCAGCCCAAGCCCGAATCAAGGCCCTGTAAACGCACCCGCCCAAACTAAAGCTTCACAAAAGATGGGCGATTTTGTGTATGCTTCCGCTATACCTTCTATTGCAATGTAAGAGACTTAGCATCTTTGGTTATGCCTTCAGCCTGGCGCATATCCGTCAATTGCCCACGATGATTTCTCATTCCCGATCATAACTCTCAGGCATCAGCAAGACATGCGGAGGGATTTTTAGGGCTTTGGCTATTTTTGCGATATTTAAAATTCCGACATTTCTTTCACCGCGTTCCACAGAGCTTACATAGTTAATATGAATTCCAGCCAATTCGGATAGTTTTTCTTGCGTGTAGTCTTTCTTGTGCCGAAATCCTCGAATATTATTGCCCACGATCTTACGAATGTCCACTTTGCAAAATGGCATATTCCTAACCATCTTGCTTCACACTATGAGTGTGATTCCGTTGTATATTTGTCCGATGCTTAGGACAAAGGAAGATTATAGATGTAACAAAAACTGAGAATGGTGATTGTTATGAATTAGCTTCTTTGTCCTTGGCTTTTTTTCACTAAACCCTATTCACCGCTATGAAGAAAATTGCAGTTCTTGCAGTCCTTTTGTTCCTTGCGTTGTCCGCTCATGCTCAATCGCCCGCCATCATCTCCTATCAGGGAATGCTTAGTGATACCGCCGGTAGGCCGATTCCCGATGGCGTCTATACGTTTGAAGTTTCGCTTTGGACAGGCCCAGACGCTGCCACGGGCACCCTCCTTTGGACTGACTCGTTCGAAGAAATAGTGTCCCATAGCGTTTTCAATATAGAACTCGGTTCGCACGTGCCACTGCCTCCTGCTGCGATTTTGGACCGTCAACTATACGTCGGACTAACGATCAACGGCGATCCGCACTCAATTGTCCGAAGTCGCTTGAGTGCGGTACCCATGGCAATTAATATCTCAGACAGCGCGATTTCGGCCGCAAAGATTCGACGGGGAGCCGTTACGACAGAAAAACTTGCTGATAATTCCGTTACAGAGGCCAAGCTTGCTTCCGGTTCAGTAACGCCCGACAAGCTCGGCATGAGTTACCTTGCCGGTGTCACGGTGGCCGGAGATACAATCACGACGAAAGGCGCAATGCTCAACATCGTCGGTTATAACGGCGTCTCTGTGGCGTATCAAGCTGATTCGAACCGACTTCTGCTTTCAGGAGCTGCATCGAGCGGCCAGGCTCCAATTGAAAACGGTACGGTCAACTGGGGGGAAATTGGGAACTTCCAAATTTCCGTTCCGAAAAATTTTGTGGGTACAACAGACACCAGCTCCGCACTTGAAATTCACCTTGAGGATGGTTCGGGGGGGACTTCTACTCCAAATAATGTAAGAGTTGCACACTATCAATTCGAAACTGCTTCTCCAAATATAATAATGGGGTATGGATCCGGTTCTACGAGTGGGAATATTATAACGGGAAGTGGGTCGACCATTGCAGGCGGTGGTGCCAATGGAAAAGTTAATAATATTGAGGGCAAGCTTTCATTTATAGGCGGTGGCGACTCGAATCTCGTATTGGTGGACACGTCCTCTATTGTTGGTGGAAGCCGCAACAAAATTATCAATTCTGCATCTCAAAGCTTTATCGGGGGCGGATTTGAAAATACCGTAATCGCGGATGGCTCGGACACACAAGGCCCACTGGGCTCCTCGATCGTTGGTGGATTTAACAATACGATTTATAATTACACTTCCTTTATCGGCGGTGGCTCTTATAATATTATCGGTTCCGGGAATGGCGACCTTGAACCTATAATCCCTATTGTCCCGCCATATGCAGGCGATGAAGGAAGTTCCATTGTCGGTGGTGACTCAAACTGGGTAGATGAAGGATTGGAATTTATCGGCGGTGGGGCAAAAAATCGAATTTCATCTTTTAATAGTCCGGATCCAAATTTTTCGTCGATTGTTGGCGGGTACTTAAATATCATTGCCGGGCAATTTAGCGCAATTCTTGGGGGTGACTCAAATACAGTCCTCTCTAATACAGAATGGACATCGATCGGTGGCGGCGATTCAAACTGGGCGAGTGGAACGTATGCCATTATCGGCGGAGGTCATACGAATATGTTATTAGGCAATAGCGTTTCGATTCTTGGCGGCGATCATAACGAAATCGGACTATCTCCATTCGACTATCCGTTAGGAACAAGTTCTAGTTTTTCTGTTATTGCTGGGGGCGAACGCAATTCGATTGACGGTGATTATTCGGATCATAATACGATCGGGGGTGGCCTTAAGGACTCGATCATTGGCGATTATAATTTCCGAAGCACGATCGCGGGAGGACAGTTTAATAAAATTCGAGGCCCCTACGATACAGTATCGTTCATTGGTTCTGGAACGAAAAATTTGATTGATACGCAAAGCTCGGTATCGGCGATCGTTGGAGGCGGTTCTAATACGATTCGCGATTCTGCAGACCATGCGGCTATCGGAGGAGGCTTCCTCAACATCATCAATGCCAAACGAAGTGTGATTGCGGGCGGCGATACAAATCTAATTTTGCCGAACTCCGATCATGCGGTGATTTCTGGCGGACAGCACAATACGATAGATACCGCAGCTGACCACTCATTTATCGGCAGCGGTTTGACGAATTGGATTAAAGATTCTGCGGCTTATAGTGTAATTGCAGGAGGCTGGAAAAACACCATCGATACGAACGCTGTCTACGGTTCAATAGGTGGTGGCTTAAATAATCTCTTGCAAGGTCCCGAGTGCGTGATTGCAGGGGGAGAAGGCAATCAAATTAGTGCTCTCGGCGCCGATCATAATTTTATTGGCGGCGGCTTGGGCAACACCGAAGACAATCCCAGCTTTGGGGTGATTGCCGGTGGCGACAGTAATTATATGGGAGTCGATGCATATTCGAGCACCATTGGCGGCGGCGAATTCGATACGGTGCAAGCCTCACGGTCATTTATTGGTGGGGGACATAAAAACGTCATCAATGGTGGAGGGTCGTGGTCGAATTTTACGGT
>JAJPIQ010000070.1 GCA_021324685.1 Bacteroidota bacterium | reverse complement strand
GTTTTCGTAGACGATGCCTTTTATTCCCTCACCGTCGCGAGGCATTTGGCGCTTGGTCAGGGAATTACCATAGACGGAGTTCATCCGACAAACGGGTTTCAACCGCTCCAAATGCTGCTCCAGGCCGGTTGTTCCTGGCTCGCCGGTGAAGATCGGTTCCTGGCCATTCGGTATTGCTTTGTGCTCTCGGCGATCATCGAGACGAGCTTTATTTGGTGTGGCGCCATCTTCCTGAAACACTTAGGACGACATCGTTCTGAATTATCGCGGTGGTGGCTGTCGCCTGCGGTGGTATTTGCGGTCATTGAAACGTTTACCTTCGAATTATTCGCAATGCACAGCAACGGCCTGGAAACGGCTTTATATGCGTTGAGTATCGTCCTTTTACTCGATGTCGTTCAGAGACGGAATGAAGGCCGCAGATACGGAATAGAACCGAATGGCGCTCGAACGATTGCATTGGGAGTATTGGCTGGGCTCGTTGTTTTAAGCAGGATCGATGGCGCGGTCCTCGTACTTATTATTGCGCTGATGGAACTTCGTTATCGTAACGGATTTCGAAATATGGTCTTCATTGGTGGGATGTCACTTATTATTTCTACTCCATGGTGCATTTACAATGTGGCACAATTTGGAAGCCTGATGCCCATAAGCGGCCAGGCTGAGACTCTCTGGCCGCGAAGCCCTCATGCCGGACAGGATACGATCGAAGCCCTCACGCAAATTTTTTTATTTATCGTTCCGGCCTACTCAAAAATGTTCGCGACGTCACTCGAAATCATTATTGCCCTGTTTTGCGCGGGAGTGTTAGCGTTCTCGGCCCAAAAAACGCGCCTTCTCGCTTCGCTTCGAAAGACGTATCGGCTCGATGCACTGCTGCCGCTCGGAGCCTTCAGCCTCTTTCTTGTCGTTTACTATGTCTTCTTTTTTCATGCGACGTGGTTCTTAGAACGTTACCTCCATCCCGTGGAACTACTTTGGGTATGGATCGTCTCTTTGAGTATCGCTCAGTCGATCCCCGCGTTTCAGAAAAAAACATTGCGTGGATTTGCTATTGCGTTGCTCAGTGTATTCGCCCTTCGAAATATTCAATATGAGCGGCGCGTGTACCTGCCGCAGGTCCCGAGTAATCTAGCGGAGATCGGGTTTTGGGCGAGCGAACATCCGTCAGAACGAATTGGAGTTATTCAGTCGGGAACGGCCGGCTATCTCGCGGACAACATCACAAACCTCGATGGAAAAGTGAACCCTTCGGCGTTAAGTGCGAGAAAAAGCGATTCGCTTGGAGCTTATATTCAGCAAATGAAATTCGATGTGCTGGCGGACGAGGAACAGTTTATCGGCGTTGTCCTTCAGGATTCTGCCAGATTTAAGTTCCATTATCATCTCATCGGCCGCATTCGAGACGCCGTATTCTACGGCCGTGCCGAGCAGTGAAGACGAGTTCCGAACTTTGAAGAGGGTTATTTCGGAGCGTTCGAATTTTCGACTTCGATCATGACGCGTCGGTTGAGCGCCTTGCCTGCCGGCGAATCGTTCGGAGCAATGGGTCGCGTGGGTCCGTACCCTTTTGCCCGAAGCCGGGAAGGGTCGACCCCCTGATCCGCAAGGAAGTGGCATACGGCTTCCGCCCGCTCCTGGGAAAGCTGCATGTTCCGTTGTAAATCCCCGTCCGCATCGGTATGGCCCTGCACTTCGATCCGAAGTTCCGGGAGTCGCTTCATGACTGCTGCGACTTTTTTCAGGCTTTCTTTAGATTGAGCTTTGATGTTCGCACGCCCCACATCGAAAAGCACATCATCGAGGCGAAAGAGTGAACCCTGCAGATCCTGTGCGGTAAGGTTCGTATTGAACATATCGCCTTTGGGAAGATTAAATCCGGGCCGGACTTCCTCTTTTAATCCAAGTTTCCAGATGTCGCTCTTTCCAAAGCCCTTTTCGGCCGATTCGTGGGAACTCGAAAAATAGGCCGTGTCGCCGCGCGCGCCAAGCGTGAAATAGGCATCGAAGGAGGCGGTGTTATATGGCTCTCCAAGGTTTCGCGGGTCGGACCAGTGCATCCAGGTGCTGTCGAGGCGCCGTGAAACGAAAATGTCGTATCCTCCAAACCCGCCACGACCATTAGTGGAAAAATAGAGCGTGCGATCGTCGTATGCGATGAAGGGCGAAATATCGTCTAGTGGCGTGCTCAGATCCGCAATATGTTCGGGCTTCGACCATTTCATGCCGCCAAGATTTCGCGAAAGATAAAAATCGTGCTGACCCTTACTGTCGTCGCGCTTCAGGGCAAGGATCATGATCTTTTCATCGCTCGAGATCGTCATCATCGCGACCGAGGTGTCGTTGTAATAATCTTCGATCTCGAGCGGCTGTGGAAACCCCCAGGAACCATCGGGCTGCTTCTGGGACATGGAAAAGCCTTTCGATCCCGTCCCGTCCGGATTATAAATGTTCTGCAAATAGAGGTGCGTTGCGGTACTATTGATGGCTCGAACGCCATCGTAGTTCGCCGTATTGAGCGGGCCGTCCAAATGGACGGCTTTCGACCAGGAGCCGTCGGACTGCCGTGTCGAATACCAGATATCTTCATCGTTCGGGTTCTTGGGATAGCCGACGTTTGCAGGATCGCCTTTCCGCGCGAAGAACATCACGGTTTCGTCGGAAGTCAGCACCGGGAACAATTCGCTATATTGGGAATTAATATTCGGGCCTAAATTAATGCGGACGAATTTTACGCTTTCCATTCCCGAACTGCTCGACGTTTTAGCAGAACCGTCCGGGGGAATTTGGATCACGGAGCCTAAGCTGCCCTGGTCCTGAGCAAACGTCACAACAGGACGAAGAGCAACCGAACCTAAAACGAAAAAGCAAACGCGGCAGATGCGATTCATAATTGTTGGGCAAAAAAGCTCCTGCTATAATGTCATTCCTACGGTTCCCAGTTCCCCCTTAAACAGCCCCGAATCGTCGTTTTTAAGGTCACTCTGCAACGGACGGCCTAATATTTCGTAACTTTGCAGGATAAACACGGTTTGTGAAAAGCCCGTTGCTGTGGTTTTATGCGTCGGGTGACACGATAATCCGAAATTTCACCTGTTTTTAACCTTTCGATTTCTTAAGACCATGAATTTTAGCGTTCAAAAGACGAATTGGAAAAAAGTCCGCACTGGCGCCGTCGCCTTCTTTCATGCCGAAGATAAACGGGATATCCGTAATAGCCTCAAGACCCTTGGCCGTAATTCTGTATCGACGGCCGTAGAAACGCTACTCGAAGCCGGCGATATGGCCGGAAAGAAGGATGAACTCCTTATCGTCTACCCTCGCAAGTCCGAAGCTGCGGCGAAACGCGTTTTCTTTGTCGGAATGGGAAAGAAAGAAAAGCTCTCGCTCGAAACCGTCCGACGTGCTTCGGCCCGCGCGGCAAAAAAGGCACAGACAATGAAGGCAAAGTCGCTGGCGATCCAGATGCCGCAGGTCCCGGGTGCGTCGGGCGCGGAGATCGCTGCCGCCGTCGTCGAAGGTACGATGCTTGGACTTTACAAGTTCGACAAATTTTTCAAGAAAGAAGAACCGAAAGTCCCCATCGATAACGTCATTATCATCGAAGACAATGGCAGCCTCCATGGATCCTCGACCGCCGAAGTGAAAGCCGCGATCCAGGAAGCCGAGTTGGTCACCGCCGCCACCCTGTTTGCGCGTGACATGGAAAATGAACCGTCGAACAATAAGTATCCTGAAATCCTTGGGAACTGGGCGAAAGACGTAGGGAAAGAATACGGGTTTAAGGTCACCGTGTTCGGTCCCAAAGAACTCCAGGCCAACAAAATGGTCGGCATTCTGGGCGTCAATCAGGGCAGCGCCAAGGAAGGCCGCTTTATCATTATGGAATATCGGGGCGGCCCGAAAAAAGACGCGGCTCCCATCATCCTCGTCGGCAAAGGAATTACATTCGATACCGGTGGGATTTCCATCAAGCCGGCGCCAGGCATGGGCGAAATGAAAGGCGATATGTCCGGGGCCGCAACGGTCATCGCCACGATGAAAGCGGTTGCATCGTTAAAGCTTCCGCTGAATGTTATTGGCCTTGTTTCGAGCGCCGAGAACATGCCTTCCGGCACCGCGATGCGTCCCGGAGATGTTTTGACCTATGCCAACGGTCTTTCGGTCGAGGTCGATAATACCGACGCGGAAGGCCGCCTGGTACTCGCCGATGCGCTGATCTGGGCCGATCAATACAAACCGAAATCGGTGATCGACCTTGCGACGCTCACGGGCGCCTGCGTCATCGCCTTAGGGCATGTGACGACCGGTATGATGGGAACGGATACTTCCATGATGGAACGCCTCAAGGTGGCCGGAGAGGTAACGTACGAACGCGTATGCGAACTGCCAATCTACGACGAGTATGATGAGCTGATCAAATCGGACGTCGCCGATATCAAGAACGTCGGCGGGCGCTGGGCCGGAGCGATCACGGCGGCCATGTTCTTAAAGCGTTTCACGAATTATCCGTGGGTCCACCTCGATATCGCCGGCACCGCGATCTCGGACACTGCGGGCGATTATATTCCAAAAGGCGGTACCGGAGTGGGCGTCCGGCTTCTTACTCAGATGTTAAAAGAAGAAGCCAATGCGTAAAGCTCCTACTAAATTTAGCATTGTTCCATCGTGACTTTGAATACTTTTATGAAGACGATTCAACGGACCCTACTTCTTTCGATCCTTGTGACCATGAGCATCGAGCTTGTGGGCTGTGGCGCGGCGGACGTACAGAGTGCAAAGCTCTATCGAAACCGGCGCGATTACGTTACCGCCGATAAGATGCTCCAAAAAGCCGTCACGGAAGACCCGACGAATGACGAAGCGTGGTATCTCTATGCTGAAAATCTTTACGATCTCAAAGAATACGAAAAGATCGCCAGCATTATCGACACTGCGATGCTCTATTCGACAACGCACCGCACGGAGCTACAGACGCTGAAGCACAATACGTGGATCGAACTCTATAACGGCGCACTGGGGGCATACAATGCGAACCCCGATTCGAAAGAAGCGCAACAAGCGGCGATCACCTACCTCGAAGCGGCTCAAAAACTGGAACCCGCCCAGCCAGAGACGTACGAATTGCTCGGAACGGTCTATTATGCATCCGGAGATACTGCAAAAGGGCTCCAGAATTACCTGGCTGAAATCGACCAGGTGAGTTCATCCTACGATCAGGGCGTGACGATGGGACTGATGCTGCATATGTCGCCGGACGCCGTGACGCGCGCTATCGGTGGCACTCCGGCGCGTACCCTTACGGTCCCCATTGGCGGTTCGGACAGTTCCATGATCTATGTCTATCCGAGCAAGAACGCATATATTTATTTCGAAAAGACCGATAAGCCACCGTACAACTGGCAACTGACGGGCTGGCGCGTTACGTCGCTCGACGCGGAAGGGTTGCAACCGCTCCGCGTTTCGACGCAGGCCTACGAGTTGGTCGCCAATAATTATTATCAGCGCGGTCTCAGCGAGCAACAGCGGAACGATAAGAACGCGGCGAATGCAGATTTCCAAAAAGCAATCCCGCTGCTCATGACGCTTCAGCAAATCGATCCCAGCGATGAATTTGCTTCCCAGGCGATCCCCGATATCTACACCCGGATGGAACGTACCGAAAAAGCAAAGCAGGAATACGAACGTATTCTTGCGGACCATCCTTCGAAGCCCATGTACATTTCCTACGGTACGCTGCTCATGAAGGCCAACGATTATCAGGGAGCGATTGCGCAGTACCAGAAGGCGCTTGCCCTTGCGCCCAACGATGAATCCGCGCTGTATGATATCGCGGCTGCTTATAAGAACTGGGCGATCGAAGACCAGAAAGCGAATAAAAAAACCGAATATACCAGCGAGATCGAACAATCGACCTCGTATTTTGAAAAGTTACATGCGGTCGATAAGAACGATCCAAACGCGCTCGTCAACCTCATTGAAAATTACATTGCGCTAAACAAAAAAGACCAGGTCGTTTCGCTGCTAAGCGATATTGAAGCACTCAAGAATACCGATGCCGCAAATACGCACCAGTATTGGGATCTTCTTGCGCGCGCGTATTCCTGGTCGAACCGGCCAAAAGACGCGGAAGCAGCATACCAGAAGTCGGACCAGTTAACGCGCGAAGGCCATTAACATCTCGGGAGCGGTTTTTGCTAACCGCTCCCTTATCTCATTCCACTCTCATGACAGACAACGATACGGCACCTCAGCAGCCGATTCAACAACAGTTACAAATCGAACTCGGCGAAAAAGAAGCCGAAGGAATTTATTCGAACCTCGCGATCATCACCCACTCGCCTGCCGAATTCATTATTGATTTTACCCGTGTTACCCCGGGGGTTCCCCGCGCTCGCGTTCATTCGCGCATTATTATGACCCCGCAGCATTTTAAGCTGCTATTGAATGCCATGCGGGAAAATATCGATCGGTTCGAAGCGCAATACGGCGAAATAAAAACGGACCGTCAGGGAGAACATCCCTTTGGCTTCCGAACGTCCGGACCGCCCGTTCCCGGAATCGGCGGCGGCGACAAAGTTCACTGATAGCGTTCCATCGGCGCTCTTAACACGCCCGCGTCTTTCGCTTCCTCGATTCGGCACACCGATCGGTACGAGCAGTAGCGACACTGGTCGGTAAGATCGGATTCCGTGAGTGGGAAATATCCTTGTGATATTCCCTCGACGTAGTGCTTTGCCTTTCGGAGGCTCTCCTCGATCAATTCCGTTAATTGCTCGGGCGTCTCGAGCACACCGTTCTTTTTGGATTTGAGCGATGCAAACGCCTCTTCGGCATAGGTCTTGACGGCAAGACCGAGTGCGCGCTCGGAATCTGGGTCGAGTACCTTTTGGTAAAACGCCGCGGCCGCCGTACCTTTTAGTTCTGGAAGCTGCGCTCGAAGGAGTTCCTCTGCGACTTTAAGATAAAGGGGCAGTTGCAAAGAAAGTCCTCGATGGATATCATGCCAGGATGGAACACTTTTCCCCGATTTATAATCGATCACGACAAACCCATCGTTCGCATACGATCCATCCGGTCGTTGCGAAGGAATGTCGATCCGGTCGATCTTACCGCGAAGGCGCACCCCTTCAAGGATCACAGGCTCGTCCTGAAATAGCACAGGATCGTGGTTCGTCACGGGCGCTTTGCCCGTGCCACCGAAACTAACTTCGAAGAAAGCAGGCCGGGGGTAAAACTCTGAAAGCTCCCTTTCCTTTTCGATAAATTTTCTAAGAATGCTGCCGCCGGGTCGTTCTTCAGAGAGCAAGCGTTCCGCATCGAGCTTCCAGAAGGGATGCTCTTTTGAAAGCCGTTCGAAATAGCGACCGGCAATCGCCCTGACTTCGGAATAGGCGGCGTGTAAATCGGCCTCAGGCTCCTGGAGGGAGGGTAACTTTTGTTCCCGTCGGGATGCCAGGAATTCGCGAAGGACTTCGTGCAGCGCGGACCCACGATCGCGAGCGTCCAAACCTTCTTCGGCTTCTTCCATGGCCCCTAAGCGCAAGACCTCCTTCGCAAAATAGTGGAACGGGCATTTCGCATACAGTTCGAGTTGAGTAATCGACCACACGCGGGTGCGATTAGACTCGATTGCCGCTCGCTCCGCTTCCGTTAATGCGGCAAGGTCGAGCATTCCACGATAGACCGAGTCCTCTTTGGAAAAACGCATCTCGAGCGCCCGGGTTGCCTGTGGAACGTATTCCTGCAAAATGCGAACATGGAAATTGGACGCACTGGAGTAAGCACCATCTTGCATGAGTTCCGCGCTATGAAGATATAGGTCCCGGTAGGAAAAAACACCTTCGCTTTGCGCGTGCTCCGCGATGTCAGCGACTTCATCGAGCGCATCCAGGAAGGCAGATCGGTTGATTTCTGTACCGACGGAGGATTTTCGTGGATAGCTCAGGAACAGACCTTTCTTGAAATTCGTGATCGCCTGGTAAAACAGGACTCGATCTTCGAACAACTGCTTGCGCTCCGCTTTCTGAAAGGACTCGGTTAAAAAGATCTGCGGTTCATAACGCGATGGGAACGATCCTTCGCTAAGCCCTGCAAGGAACAGATAGTCTGCGGACTGCGAGATCGATTGCGAGATCGAGGTAACCAGCACGGCCCGGGAATTTACGGGTCGAGCAAAACGCGTAAGCATAAGTGCCGCCTTCAGGCGCTGCTGGTAATAGAGCAGGGGCCGCCGAACCTCCGACTGTTCCAGCAGATGAAATAGCCCTGTCACGTCCTCTAAAAGCTTCGTAAATGCACGATATGCGCGAGTATCGAGGTCCAGCGTTTTGGAGCGTAGTGTCACTTCGCTTGCGGCCAGTAGCCGGGTGCGGACGTTCAGGCGCGCGAGCAATTCGGTGAGTTGAACGGAAAACTCCTGCGGGGTCATCTCGCGCTCGAACGGCGTACACAGGACAGACAATCGGTTTAAATCCCGGGCCGCATCGCCAAGCCGCTTTTTTTCCCGTTCATAACGCTCCCATTCGACCCCGTCTTCAGACTCCTCTTTCCTTTTATCGATCCGAGCAGCCTGCGCCTCGAGCGATCGAAGCACCGCCATTCGATCACCGCCCGGGCGATACTTGGCGAGCATCTCGACCAGGTTCCGTCCATCGAATCCATCGAACTCGAATGAAAAATAGGGGCTGCCGAACACACGAATCAGTTCCCGCGTCCGTATGCGTCCGCGTGCGAGTTCCAATAATGCAAGGATTGCCAACACCAGCGGTGAACGGTCGAGCCGATATCGATCGGCAATTTCAACTGCGATCTCGTGGCGCCGAAAAACTTCCTGCACGATCGGAGTATATGTTTCGACCGAAGGCGTCGCGATCGTAATACGAGAGAGGTCATCTCGGACCGATGGGTCTTTGTCGGCAATGAGTTTAATGGCCCGTGCAATTTCCTCGATCTCTTCGACCGCATTATGGGCGGTAAAATATTGAAGGCGTGCGTCCTGTGCCTTTGGCGATTCCTTTGGAGCAACATGAAAAAGCCGGTCCGCCGCGATATTTTTCCATTCATCACTCGAAACGGCCCGGGCAGGCTGAATGCGAAAGTCGGCATTCTTTAAACGTTTTTCCAGCTCGATCAGGCCTTCGAAGAGTTCTGGATTATCTCGCCGTTCTTCGAGCTCGATCGTTAGTTGGATACCCGGTACATCCGCAAGACGCGAAAGAAGAGCGATCGATGGGGGTTCGAGGTAAAAAAACCCAGCAACAAAAATCTCCGAAACGTGCGGGAACACGACTCGGAAATCGCCGTCGAGCGCCTCGCTCTTCTGGTCGTAACGTTCATTCACCAGCAGGACCTGTCCGTAGGTATCCATAAATCGGGCTTCGAGGCGGCGATGATATGCCTCATAAATGCATAAGATATCGCGGGCGCGACGAACTTCCGTCGATTCCCCGTGAGACTCCAGACGCTGCTCCACATCCTCGCGGAGCGCCATGGGTGCAACGCCGCTTTCCTTCAACTGTCGAATGGTGTTGACAATCAGCTCGAAGGTTCCACGGGATATCGGGAATGCGGCATCGTTCATCTGGCGCTCGAACGCAGGTTCGAAAAACGCCAGCGCGCCGCGTTCCATCAGTTCCCTTAACGAGAGTTCGATCAGGACGGCGCTTTCGGCATCGCTAATTCGATGCAACTCGGGGAACGCTGCGGCGGCAAGGGTTCCGGCGAGATCGGCGAGAGTAAGGATCTCGAGCGTTGGGACGGCACGTCTGGGAACCGCATCCAGGAGTTCGCGTTCCAACCGGCGTTGTGCAATGCGATTTGGAACGATAAAAATCCAACCCTGACTGTTCCCGGCTTGAACGCGCTCCGATACTTCGGATTCGAGGGACCCCATGATGAAGCGCGAGGGCTTCTTCGAAAGTAACGGCATGCGTTCGAAACTCCGTCCCCAACGGTTACACTCCTACGATCGCAGGGAGTTCGAAAAATTATTTTTGTTCGGTCTGGAGCTTTTGGATATCGTCCCGAAGTTTCGCCGCCCGTTCATATTCTTCTTTCCGGATGGCATCGGCGAGCTGCTGATTCAATTGATCGAGCGGGGTCAGCGGCTTGGCAGGCTTCGCCGGTTTTTCTTCGGACTTTCCGGAGAGCCGTTCTGCAAGACTTAACTCCTCTTCTTCTTCCGGCTCTTCGAGTTCATCCTCCCCTTCCTCGGGAACGAAACCGGCCTCGTTCATCACGCTTTCGGCGACCCAGATCGGAACGCCGAACCGTATCGCAAGCGCGATCGCATCGCTGGGCCGCGCATCGATCTCCTGCTCAGCCGAAAGATGCAAACTGGCGAAGAACGTACCATCGCGAAGTTCATGAATCGAGACTTCCGTGATCGTTCCTCCGAGCGATTCGACAAGGGTCTTGATAAGGTCATGGGTTAAGGGCCGCGGCGGTTTAATACCTTCCATTTCGAGCGCGATCGCCTGCGCCTCGAACCCGCCGATAATGATCGGAATGCGCCTCAAACCAGCAGTTTCTCGAAGAATAAGCGCGTAGGCACCACTCGTCGATGGGCTTGTTGATATTCCTAATATCTCTACTTGAACTCTGTCCATGTCCTGAGCTTTAATGAGTCGTTCCACAGTCCATAATCGCGGAAAACGAGAGAAGATTCAGCATTTTTCTTAATGCACTTCAGAAAATGTGCCGTTTCCACGAACAGTCCTGCTCTTCTCCGCCGATTCCACGCTTTTTGCGTTGCTTGGACTTGAATGAAGTTGAACGCTTTACTATGGAGTGTTTCGCAATGTAACACATGGATTAAAAAGCGATTCCCTGGAGACTCGCCATCGTTTTTCCAGCACCCATTAAAGGGAACCAGCTTCTTAAAAGAAGCATTTGGACTGCTGAGAATCGTTCTCGAACGGTTGTTTTGCCTGCTTGGGGCTTTGCCAGGAAACGGATCGTTCGTTGGTTGCTGTAAGAAACGATAGCGCATAACCCAGCAATATGCGCTCAGTGCTCGTTCTTCGCTAAATTTGACTGTTCTTTATTCTTCTTTCAACGGACTCGCGTTGGGTCCACAAAAAGCCTCGAACCATGAACCTCGTTGACGAGGTCAATGTACGTCCCGAGGGAAAGCCATCTTCCGAGGAAGTATTCCCGGAGGCTGCGTCCCATACGAATGGCCGTTCTTCTTTAGCGGAGAATCGGAAATTTGCTCCTGCACAGTCCTCTTTCTTGAAAAATGGCGAAACGCCGCACTCGATTAAACTCGACACCGCACTCGAAGCGACCGAGATCGCGCTCCTGGTCGTCGATGTTCATGGCAAGATACT
>JAJPIQ010000020.1 GCA_021324685.1 Bacteroidota bacterium | reverse complement strand
TCTTCGACCGGCAGCGCCGTTTGTTTCGAACGCTGAGGAACGAAGAATGCGGTTTTAGTTACCGCAAAAGTATTTTCAATACGTCCGAAAAAGGACGCTATATCATTCTGTTCACCACGCTCGCGCTGTCGCGCGTACCCAAACGGAATATCTCCTATCCCGATGTAAAAAAATGGTTCGAGAGAAGGCCCGAACCGGCGATCCTCGAGATTCGCGAGGCGATCCAAGCGATCCGCGACAAAAAATTTCCGTTCCCCGCCGAGTCGATCGAGGGAAATGCCGGGTCGTTCTTCAAGAACTCGGTCCTCCCGCCCGACGAGTACGAAAAATTGGAATCGGCATTCGAACGAAACCTGCCGGAGCAGGCCGCGCGATTGAGAACGATCCGCGCCCGCAGCGAAGGCGGCGAAATAAAAATTCCGTCCGCGTTTATATTCGAGGCGTGCGGCCTGAAAGGGTACCGCGAAGGGAACGTCCAGCTGAACCCAACGCAGCCCGTGATCGTACTGAACGAAACCGGGGAAGCGACCGCGAAGGAAGTCCTCACGCTGGTCCATCACGTCCGCACGATCGTCCGCGATAAAACGGGACTCCATCTCTACACCGAACCGGAACTCATCGGCTTTACGGCGGAGGAGTTACGCAGCTATGGATTTAACGAGGAGGAGATAGCGCGGTATTGTTACGGGCGATGATGCGAGGAAGATGATCTCAATGATGAACGATCAATTTTCCGACGAAGAGTGCGTTATTGTGTGCGTGCAGATTGAACGAGTACACTCCGGCCGCAAGCGTTGCGACGTCGAAGGTACACTGCCCGCGAGCGTCCGAGAGCGCGCTACGTACTTCTCGCCCGAGCATATCGAGCAGTGTGACGGTCTGAAACGCCTGCGAGGTCGTAACCGTAACCCGGCCTGATGCCGGATTCGGGTAACAAGAGAGCGATGAATGTGCAATCGCATTTGGGGCAACACCAGACGCCGCGGTCTCTGCCCGAACAAGAAGCGAGGGTGTTTCGCCGGGACCGATGGCAAAGATGGCAGCCGGGAGACCCGACTCGCTTATAATAATTCCACGCGTATCGAAGACGTTATTGAAATCCTCATAACTCATATTCGGGCCCAGGGATGGGGCGTCCGTGGTATCTAAAAAAACAGTATCGAACGACCACGATTCGCCGGCGTTCGTCGAGCGAAGCAATAATCTATTCAGCCCGGTACTGGCATAGATCGTATCGTGCTCCGCGCCCGAAAGATAGTCGATGGGCCAAATATGTTCAGCGACAGTATCGTAATGCCAGGTCCTTCCTCCGTCTGTTGTGCGTGTCAGGGCTCCGCGATCGTGGCTGTCCCATGGTACGACGCGGTCACCATATCCGATGATGGTGTCACCGTTCCCAAACGCGAGGTTCGAAATAATAAAACGTTTTGAAATCGAATCATTGAGATCGATCGGCGATCCTCCGGAGTCGTACGTCACCCAATTATCGTGCGTGGTAAACAGGGGCCCGGTTCCATATTTCCATATGCGGAACATCCCATGTCCGTAGGATTTGCATTGCATGGGATAATTGAATATCGAGTCTTGTTTCCAATGCTGGCCCCCGTCCGAGGTCGTAAAGAAATTCCCTCCAGAATTAAAAATACCGGTATTACTATCGGAAAAGTCGAAATCGCTTGCATACTTGCCGAGAGGCAGTCCCTCGATTTTGTTCCATGTGTCGCCTCCATCGCTGGTTCGGATGAGGAACCCGTTCTCGTGCCAGGGAAATGTATCGAGCATCGCAACGGCATGGAGCGAGTCGATCACTTCGAGCTTCGACACAGTATACAAAAACCAGTCTGCAAAGGCCGGAATTTTAATGGGAGTCTGCCAGGACGCTCCGCCATCGTAACTGCGAAGAATTTGGATATCGTACCCAAGGGGCAACGTATCGGTCAGCCGTTTTGCGGCCACCATGCAGAAGTTCCCCCTTGCCGCGATAGCAGTATAATAATAGATTTGTTCGGGATACAAGGAAGCGGAGTCATAATAATAACTATTATTCGTAACCGTCCATCGGGTCTGAGTTCTCGCATTCGGAATATAAGTTCCAAATGCGAGAACGATCGCGACGATAAAAGTGGCAAACGTAGCTTTCGTCATAATCTATTTTACTCGATGGGGCAGGGCTGAATGTCAATCAATCTCGGAAGCAAAGATACAACGAAGTAGGAACGCCACAACAAAAACTTTCGGGCCTATAAAACTCTATTTATAGACCCTGACACTCGGTCGATGCAAGCGGATTTTTTAAAAACGAAAACGAGTAACGAGTTTCCCACTCATTACTCGTTTTACACGAGGTCTGCATCGTTATTGCCGGACGAATTCCGCTTCGATCGTGATCGAAATGTCTTCGCCGACGACGACCCCGCCGGTTTCGAGCGCGGCATTCCAGGTGAGGCCGAAGTCCTTGCGGTTGATCTTCGTCTTGCCGGTAAATCCGATACGGGTTCCGCCCCAGGGATCTTTCACTTCCGGCGTTGCTTCGATGGCCAGCGTCACCGGCCGGGTAACGCCATGGATCGTGAGGTCCCCGGTGACGAGGAGTTCGTCGTCGTTCTTATGTTTCCACTCCGTCGAACGGAACGTGAGCTCCGGGAATTTTTCTGCGTCGAAAAAGTCGGGGCTTTTGAGGTGCGCATCGCGGTTGGCTTCGCGCGTATCGATCGAAGCCGTTGGGATCGCGACCTGGACGGAGCTCTGCTCGATCTTGCGTGGATCGTAGGAAAGCGTCCCGGAAAGATCGCTGAAATGGCCTTTGACATTCGAGATCATGAGGTGCCGGACGCTGAATTCGGCGGTCGAATGCGTTTTATCGAGATTCCACGTCTTTAGCGCCGGTGCATTGGCTTGCTCCTGCTGCTGCGCGGTTTCGAGGACTTGTTGTTCTGCTTCAAAAATGGTCGTATTCATAATTTCTCCAAAGAAAGCTAAAAGTTGTTACAACAACCATTTACGCCTCTGAACAATCTTTGTTTCAACAGATAAATTAATGTCTTTTTATTCCTTTCTTAAGGAAATGATCGGTCGACCTCTAGGAATCCTCCCTTATTGTCATTCCCGAGGATGCGGGAATCCAGGCGTGGCATGGAAGAGACCGTTTGTTTTGAAAAGACCTATTGGATTCCCGCCTTCGCGGGAATGACAGAATAAGTTAGAAAATAGGAAAAATTAGAAATGGACAGGAAAAAAATTAGTAGCTTCGAAAACTAATTTTTCAGCAACTGCGGGAAATCGTGGCGGAATTTCTCGACTTCGGGGGTCGTCACGCTCACGATATAGGGCTGGTCGGGATGATTTCGGAAATAGCGGAGATGATAGTCCTCGGCACGCCAGAATTTTGTGAGCGGAGCGACCTGGGTCACGATAGGAGCGTAATATCGACCGGCTATTTCGGAAATATATTGCTCCGCCTCGCTCCGTTGCTCGGGCGTGCGGTAAAAGATGGCGGAGCGGTATTGCGGTCCTTCGTCCGGACCCTGGCGGTCGGCGGTAGTCGGGTCGTGCTCCCGAAAAAAGACTTCGAGAAGCGTATGGTAGCTGATCTCGGAGGGATCGAACGCAACATCGACCGACTCTGCATAGCGCGTCGATCCCGTGCTGACTAAATCGTACGATGGATTCGGTTCGGTCCCACCGGCGTAGCCCGGCAGGGCATTTTTTACGCCCTTGAGCTCTAAAAAAATCTCTTCCGAATGCCAGAAACATCCCATCGAGAACGTGGCATGTTCGAGGTGGGAATCGGTATCGGTTTCCACGACCGCGGTTTTGGCGGACGCCTGCCTGGAAGGGCCGTTGCAGGCTAAGACGGCAACGATCGCGGCCGCGCAGGCGGCAAGGAAAAAAGCGCTTTTGCGTGACATCGTATAGCGTTGGACGCAGCGCACCGTCATTGGTTTCAGTGCTCGCGAAGCCATGCCGGGTACGAACGCATTGCGAATAACCGTGTTTTAGAGCCATTCTCAGCGCTCGTGATCTCATCCTCGTCGAATTGCGTCGGAATTATTCTGGCGGGAGGCTCCGGCTCCCGGCTGCACCCGTGCACGACGGTCACGAACAAGCACTTGCTTCCCATCGGCGAAATGCCGATGATCTTTTACCCGATCCGGAAGCTCGTGGCGGCCGGCGTCCGCGATATCCTGATCGTGACCGGCACCGAGCACATGGGCGATTTTATTTCCCTGCTCGGCTCCGGGAAGGATTTCGAGTGTGCGCTGACCTATCGCGTGCAGGACGAGGCCGGGGGCATCGCGCAGGCCCTCGCGCTCGCCGAACGCTTTACGAACGGCCAGCCGATGTGCGTCATGCTGGGCGATAATATCTTCGAGCGTCCGGTGAACGCGCTCATCGCGCAGTTCCTCGAGCGGGCCGATACCGCGCAGATCCTCCTCAAAGAAGTTCCGGACGCCGAGCGGTTCGGCGTCGCCGTGATGGAGGGCCGCCGCGTCGTCCGCATCATCGAAAAGCCCGAGTCCCCGCCCTCGAACTATGCCGTGACGGGCGTCTATTGTTATCCTCCCGATGTCTTCGATATCATTCGGACGCTCGCGCCTTCGGAGCGCGGCGAACTCGAGATCACGGACGTGAACAACGCCTATCTCGCGCAGGGGCGGCTGCACGCCGCCGTCCTGGAAGGATATTGGTCGGACGCGGGAACGTTCCCATCCCTAGCGCGGGCAAATGAACTGGTCCGGCAATCGCCGCCGCTATGAACCTTCTGATCGCGGGGGGCGCCGGCTTCATCGGAGCGAATTTCGCGCACGACGCAGCGGAGCGGGGCCATCGCGTCCTGATCTATGACCTGCTGACCTACGCTGGGAACCCGAAGAACGTCGCCTCGTTCACGCATTTGGTCAAAGGCGATATCCGTAGCGCGTCGGCCCTCGATATCGTTTTTGCCGAAGGCATCGACGGCGTGCCGTTCGATGCGGTCGTCAACTTCGCTGCCGAAAGCCATGTCGATCGGTCGATCTCGCTTGCGATGCCATTTGTCGAAACGAACGTCGTGGGTGCGGTCACCCTGCTCGAAGCGGCTCGCCGGCACAGGGTTCCCACGATGGTGCAGATCTCGACCGACGAGGTCTATGGCTCGATCGAAGAGACCGGAAGGTTTACTGCGCAATCGCCGCTGCGGCCTTCGAGTGCCTATTCCGCCTCCAAAGCCGCGGCCGATCTTCTGCTGCTCTCCTATTATCGGACGCATGGCGTCGATGTGCGTATTACCCGCTGCACGAATAATTACGGCCGCTTTCAGCACCCGGAAAAATTCATTCCCACGGTGATTTCGAATGCGCTCGCGGGAACATCGATCCCGATCTACGGCGATGGGAACCAGGTGCGCGACTGGATCTTCGTCGATGACCATGTTGCCGGGATTCTCGACGTGCTCGAGCGTGGGCGTCCCGGAGCGATCTATCATTTTGGAGGGCCCGGCATCGAAGGAGACGCCGTTGGCATTTCGAATTTCGAACTCGCGCATCGGCTGCTGCGCATTCTTGCCGAAAAGACCGGCTCCCAACTTTCCCACTATACCGCGCTGCTTCAGAATGTTACGGACCGGCCCGGTCATGACCGCCGGTATGCGCTCGATTGGTCGGACGCCGAACGCGAACTCGGATGGCGTCCCAACATAGAGCTTGAAGAAGGCCTGCGAAAGACCATCGATTGGTGGCTGGCGCACCCAAATTGGTGGAACGACGTTTAGCACGTCTCGATAGTTTGGCAATTCTTGAAACAGTTTAGATGGTCTTGAACACGTTTTGCAGGTCTTGAAAAAACTTCTCCTTTTGGGGCAGGGCCAGATCGGCTCCGCGCTTGCCGAAGATCTTTCCGAGTTCCCGGTTCATCGCTGGACGGGCGATCTGGACGATCTCTCGCGCACCGAGATCGCACGCATCGCGCCGGACGTCATTATCAATGCTGCCGGCAAGACCGGCCTCGAATGGTGCGAGCGGAATGCGAGGGAAGCGGTCCGCTCGAATCTCGAGGCGCCGGTGCGATTGTACGGGCGCATTCGCGAGGCGGCGCCGGAGGCCCGTTTCATTCATTTTTCGAGTGGCTGCGTTTGGGACGGTCCGTATCGCGAGGATGGGAACGCTTTTACCCCCGATGTCCCGCCGACGCCGGCGTGCCTGTATTCGTGGACCAAAGCCGCGGCGGACGCGATGCTGCTCGATCTCGATCCGGCGCACATTGCCATTCTGCGGCCACGGCAGGTCTATTCGTCCCATCGGCACCCGCGGAATATGCTCGCGAAGCTCCAGACCTATGCTTCGCTCATCGACACCCCGAACTCCGTTAGCAGCATCGAGGTCATTGCAAAGACCGTGCGATATCTTTTGAATGCCGAAGCATCGATGGTGAATTCCGGAGCATCGATGGTGAATCCCGAAGGATGGACGGGCGTCTGGAATGTGTACGACCGTGGAACGATCACGCCATTCGAGATCGGGGAACTGTTATGGAATGCCGGCCTCCGCGGCCGGCCGGAACGAATTTCCAAGGCGGCGCTCGATGCGTTCCATAAACCGAAGCGCGTCGATACGGTGCTCTTCGATCGCCGGTTCGAGCGCGCCGTCCAGCCGGAGGAGGTCCATACCGTCCTCGCGCGGACGATCGCCGCGTGGAAGGAAAGCCCGGCCCTCGTGACACACGATTGAACGATGAACGAACGCCCCCGGACGCTCCTCGACCGTTTCTTCGAGCATACGCGCGGACCGCTTGCCGCGCGCGCGTATCTTCGCTATAAGCCGTCGCACGGGGAACCGTATTGCGATATCACGTTCGGAGCGTTTGGCGAGCGCGTCCGCGAAGTCGCGGCCGGATTCGCGCGGCTCGGCATTCAGCGCGGCGACCGCATCGCGATTGTCTCGGAATCCCGTCCGGAATGGCTGATTGCGGAATTCGCGGCCCTGGCGTTAGGGGCCGTCTGGGTTCCCATGTTCCCAACGCTCACGCCGCAACAGATCCACTATATTGTCAACGATTGTGCGGCAAAACTCCTTATCGTTTCGAACGACCTGCAATGGAGCAAAGCGCAAAAGATCGCGCGCGAATGCCCTTCGCTGGAAACGGTCCTGGTGCTGAGCGAGCAGGCGCGCATCGCGGCGGCCGAAGTTCGCGTGCTGCGGATGAAGGAACTCGCGGGCCTCACCGGACCGGTCGCGGATTTCGAGGAGGAAGCTCGAACGGCGTCCGAAGACGACATCGTCACGATCATTTATACGAGCGGCACGACGGGGAACCCGAAAGGCGTCATGCTCACGCACAAGAACGTAATGGCGAACCTGGAAGGCGCGCTCGCCGCGATCCCGCCGCTCACCGAGCGAGACGTGGCACTTTCGTTCCTGCCGCTGTGCCATGCGTTCGAGCATGTGGCGATGCACTTCTTCTTTTATCGAGGGATGACCGTGGCGTTTGCCGAATCGGTCGAAACGGTCGCCGATAATTTACTCGAAATTCGTCCGACGATCATGACCGGCGTCCCGCGTTTTTATGAGCGTATCTATGGGCGGATTATGCGCATGCGCGAAAAAATGCCGCCGGTAAAACGCAGGCTCTTCGATTGGGCGCTCGCGATCGGTACCCAAAACGGCCGCTCGATGGAAGGGAAAAGAGTTCCTATCCTTGCGTGGCTGCTCCGGCCCATTGCGGACCTTCTGGTACTCAGGAACATTCGAGCGCGGACGGGCGGACGCATCCGGTTTTTTGTTTCCGGGGCGGCGGCGCTTCCGGCCGAGGTCGGCCGCGCGTTTGCCGCGTTCGGGCTTCCGATCATCGAGGGCTACGGTCTCACCGAAGCCGCGCCGGTCCTCTGTGCCAATCCGTATAAAAAACTGAGATGGGGAAGCGTTGGCCTTCCGCTCGTGAACGTCGAGGTCCGGATCGCCCCGGATGGCGAAATTCTCGCGCGCGGGCCGAACATCATGAAGGGGTATTATAAGCATCCCGATGCGACCCGCGAGATGATCGATGAGGAAGGATGGCTGCATACCGGAGACGTCGGCGAGATCGACCGGGAAGGATATGTAACGATCACCGACCGTAAAAAGCACCTTTTCGTATCGAGCGGAGGCAAGAATATCGCGCCCGCCCCCATTGAATCTCTTCTTACCGAATCGCGTTTGATCGATCAGATTATGCTCGTCGGTGACAAACGCCCGTTCTGCACCGCGCTTATCGTTCCCGATTTTACGGCGGTGCGCGAAGCCCGGCTGGGTGCTCCCGGCGAGATCTCCAATGACGATCTGGCGGCGAGCGAAACGGTTCGACGGGCGATCGAAGCGGAACTCGAACGCCTGCAGGCGGGGATCGCGAGTTTCGAACGGGTGCGCCGCTTTATGGTCCTGCCCGAAGCATTTACGGTGGAAAACGGTATGATGACCCCGACGCTCAAGATCCGCCGAACCGCCGTCGAGGAACGATATCGCGAACTCATCGAAGCGATGTATCGCGTACGGCCGGTGGAAATGACAAGTCCATAATTTTTTTAATCCTAGTCCTATGAAATCCGTTTCGCTTCTGTTCCTACTTTTTTTAACTGGTGTAGCAGGTACCGCGCTGGCGCAACCGAATCCCGCCGCGTACACCGTCCAGGCGTGGGCGACCGTGCAGGAAAATCCGCCGGTCATTACGCTCCACTGGAGGCACGACCCGCGCGCGAAGCACTATGAAATTTTCGAACGGACGCTTGGCGACTTTAACGACTGGGCCGATATCGGTCCCGTCGCGGGGACCGATTCGACCTTTGCCGATAGTTCCGAAAGTACGGGTGTGACCTACGAGTATGAAATACTCGATTCGGCAAAATCGGACTCTGTGTATGCGGCGTTCGGATTCGTTGCTTCGGGAATCGATGTGCAGCTACCGGTGATGCAAGGCAAAGTGATTTTGCTCGTCGATAAAACGTATGCAACGCCGCTGGCCACCGAGATCTCGCGCTGGATCTCGGACGTCGAGGCGGAAGGGTGGAGTGTCATACGGCACGATGTGAACCGCACGGACGCGGTCACGGCTGTCAAAGCGCTGGTCAGGCAAGATTATCTGGCCGACTCGGTCCACGTCCGCACGCTTTTTATTTTAGGACATGTCCCCGTGCCCTACTCCGGCGATATTGCCCCGGACGGACATACGCCCGGTAACGGCAATCATCAGGGCGCATGGCCCGCGGACCTTTACTACGGGAATTTTTATACTAAATGGACGGACGTGAAGGTGAACGATGCCACCGCTGGTGACGCACGAAACCAGAATATTCCCGGCGATGGGAAGTTCGATCAGGACTCCATCAGCACCCCCGATGCCCCGGAGGAGCTCGAGGTCGGCCGGGTCGATCTCTATAACATGCCGAGTTTCACGCTTTCGGACACGGCGCTCCTACGGCAATATTTGGATCGCGACCATGCCTTCCGCACCGGAACGTTCCAGGCGCCGCACCGCGCATTGGTCGACGACAACTTTGGCGTCATTCAATATGAGTACGACGTACCGAGTAGCAATGCCTGGCGGAATTTCGGGCCGCTCGTTACACCCGATAGCGTCGTGAATAGTCCGGGCTCGTGGTTCAGCGTCCTCGATAGCACGCCCTACCTGTGGGCGTATGGGTGCGGCGGCGGATGGTTCCAGGGGGCCGGCGGCGTCGGCAATACCGCGAATTTCGCGACGCAGGGATCGAAAGCGATTTTCAACATGCTCTTCGGAAGTTTTTTTGGCGACTGGGATGTGACCGATAATTTTTTGCGCGCGCCGCTGGCAACATCGTACGGACTGACGAACTGCTGGGCCGGCCGACCCTATTGGTACTTTCATCCGCTCGGCATGGGACAAACGTTCGGCTATTGCGCGAAGTTTACACAGAATGTTCCGGAAGGGCCGCTCTATATCACGAACGATCGGAAGCACCTGCTGTTCGCGAGCGATTATATCTGGAGCCTTTCGATGTCTGGCGTTCACGTGGCGCTCATGGGCGATCCCACGCTGCGCATGGAATATCTTTCGGAGCCGCCCAGCGCTCTTTCGGCCAGTGTCCTCGCCAATGCGGTGAAACTGACGTGGAATGCGCCCTCAAAATCCGTTCCCGGATATAATATTTATCGCGCGGCGCACACCGGCGATACGCTGATCGAGATCAATACGTCCCTCGTCACGGGAACCTCGTTTACCGATCCTGCGCCCATGAACGACAGTGATATCTATGTGGTCCGCGCGGCGGAGCTTACGACGACGCCAAGCGGGTCGTGGTGGAACGAAAGCGGCGGTGTGTCGCAGGGCGTCACCGTGACCCTTTCGGGCGTCGCGCAGCAACCGTCCGTTCCGGACGAGCTTACCCTCCATGTCGAGGGCGGCTTTTTAGATATTCACGTTTCGCGCACGGAATCGGACGCGATTCATCTGGGAATTATCGACGAGACCGGACGCGAAGTCGCGCGTATCGTCGATGGCTGGGCCCCTACCGGAGAATATAACTATCGAGTTTCGACGGCCGCGTATCCGGCCGGAGTTTATTTCGCTCGTCTCGTAAGCGCGAGTGGGATTGAAACGGCAAAAGCGATCGTCGTGCATTGATGTATTGGAAGCTCAACTGTTTCAAGGCTTAACGGTTTTAAGCTTAGCTCATCTGTTCTCATAATTTTGGCATAATGTTGCAATTCGGAAATAGCTTTCAGATCACCTATGAAAGTTATTTTCTTTGTTCTCCTGTGTTCCGTTGCCCTTACGGTTCCCGTTCGGGCGCAACGCGATGCCAAAAAGAGCGTTGCGCTCTCCGATAGCATTTCCTCGGGTCCGTCGCTCGAAAAACCCGCGCTCGGAAAAGAGCCCGCGCTCGAAAAGGAGCCGCCGGTTTCGCTTCCGGGCGTGCCACCGGCCGGCGAGTTCAATTCGACGCTGAACTCGATCGGATCGCTCTTCAATGACGATCGCCAATATTATACGCGGCAACCCCTTTGGCTTCCGCTGCTCAAGATCACGCTTTCGAACACCGGACTGTGGCTCGCCGACCGGTATATCTTCAATTACGATTTTTCGCACATCGGCTTCAACAGTTGGTCCGAAAACTTAAAACGTGGCTTTACCTGGCGCGACACCGACCGGTTTGGAAATGATTTCTTTTTTCATCCCTACTCGGGCGGCGGGTACTTCATGGACGCCCGCTCGCTGGGCTATAGTTTTTGGGAATGTTTGCCGTTTACCGTCTTCGGCAGTGCGGAATGGAAGTATTTTTTCGAGACGGACCAGCCCTCGTATCCCGATCTCATCAATTCGTCGGTCAATGGGTTGTTTATGGGCGAAGTCGGATATCGGATTACGTCCAACGTGCTGAATGACGAGGCCACGGGCTTCGACCGCGCCTGGCGCGAGGTCGTCGTCGGACTGATTAGTCCTTCGCGCTTCTTTTCGCGTTTGATAACCGGGAAGTTGTGGGACGTCTCCACGACTCCCACGCTCGAACAGGAGCCGATGGACGTGGCATTTTCGTTGGGTCCGCACGTGGTGAATAATGGAACGAAATTTGGCTCGGGACCCGTCAAGTTCAGCGCAAATCTTGCGCTCGAATATGGCGACCCGTATGAGGACCGCGTGCGCAAGCCGTTCGACCATTTCAAACTGTGGGGCGAGTTCACAAACGCCTACCAGCGAAAATATCTGGGAGAGGTCACGGGCTATGGACTGCTGGCGGGATCGAACCTGACGGAAGGGAATCTTCTGTTCGGCCTCTTTCAGCACTTCGATTATTTCGACAATCTCACGTTCGAGTTAGGCGACCTTTCGTTCGGGCCGGGGCTCATTGCAAAAGTTCCATTCGACGACCACAGCGGGCTTTTCACCGCAGTGCACGCGAGCTTTATTCCCTTTGGCGCCAACAATGCCGGCTTTTTCCCGAATCCGACGGCCGACCAGCGAGATTATAGTTATGGCGATGGTGCCGAAGGGATGACGGAAACCGGAATTTCGTTCGGCGATCATGCCGTCGAGCTTGCGGCGATCGGCTACTACATTTATTTCCATTCGTATTACGGGCAGGCCGTGACGAACTCGATGCTCCTGCTCAAGCCACGCCTGGTCATCAATGTTGTAAAGAACGTCGGGATCGGACTTGAAGACCAGATTTACCTCAGCGACCGGCTTTCGCCTTCGCTCGAAAGTCCGACGCTCGAGCGGAGCGAACAACGCCTCTTCGTCCAGTGGCGCTGGGATGATTTTAAAAAAGAATAACGAAAAAAGTATAGGTAAAAAAGAAGACCGCATAAAAAATGGCGGCGCATCGAGATCCGATGCGCCGCCGAAAAAATGCGGTAACTTTTGTTAAGGTTTACCAGCGTTTGCCGCCGCGGTCTCCGCCGCCGCTGCGTCCGCCACCGCCGCCGTAGTCTCCACGTCCGCCGCCAAAGCCGCCGCGTCCGCCACCACCGCCGCGATGTCCACCGCCGCCGCCGCCGGAGCGTTCCATCGGACGCGCAATGTTCACGGTGATCGTGCGCCCGCCGAGCTCGGCTTCATGGAGTTCCGCGATCGCCTTCTGGGCCGCGGCATCGTCGTTCATTTCGACAAAGCCGAAGCCTTTGCTGCGCCCGGTGTCCCGGTCGGTAATTACTTTCGCGCTCGCGATCTCGCCGTAGCTCGAAAAGATTTGTTGGAGTTGGTTGTCGTCCGTTTGATACGGAAGGCCCCCGACATAGATCTTAGTCATCAGAATATAAAAAAATGCACCGCAACGAATACCGCCGAAGCAACAGACGTTGCGAAAAAAAATGCTTACAGGCTGTGACCGGGAAACCTCAAGAAAAGCAGGCAGTGAAAGCAAGAGCGTAGGACGAGCTCGCTGGCCGGCGTGAGGCCGGATGCAGCGTGCTCCGAAACGCAAGAGCCGACCTCAAACGCCCGTAGGCAGCAGAGTTCGCTGGATGCAAAACCGAATCTCAGAGACGACCGAAAGCTGTGAATGTACTATAGAGATCCGCGGCGCATCGCTGCACCTGTGACGGACCTCTTGGACACGCATAACATACTTTCGCCCGATAGGTTCAGGCCTTCCGCGATTTAATATTCATTTAACGCGGAGTTTTAATGTCCCTGACCATGCGAACGTTTACGGTTCCTCGATCGAGAGCTGAGTGCTCGAAATTCCCTCTTCGGTTTTAAGCCGCAGGGTATAGATCCCATCGGCAATGCCGTCCAAAGAAAATGGGATCGAAACGTTGCCGGGACCCTGAACGCCTTCGTAGATTTCGCGTATAAGGCCGCCACGCTCATCGAAAAGCGAGAGTGATAGCGCTTCGTGGCGTGGAAGTGCGAATATGACATACCCCGAGCCACGAGAAGGATTGGGGTAAATGGAAAGGTGCAGTGCCGGACTTGTCTGCACATTCTGATGAACGCCAAGCGGGAAATTTGCAATGGGCGCGGCCCAGACGCCGCGCGACGTACTTCCGGCATAAGCGAACTGGCGGTCGGCCGTAAAAGCGCGGAGCAGTGTGGAAATCGAATCGGTCATAAGGACCGAATGGACCGGACCGGCCTCATAAATACTATCGGTCGTGGTAACGACGATCTGGCGATCGAGCGATTCTACTTCCATGGCATGTTCCACATGGGTTTGCCAGCTAAGTCCGCCATCGGTCGAAATCGAAATCGCTCCATCCACACCTGCAAAACCAGAGCAGAGATAGACGGTGTCCCCGACAGCTACCGAAGAAAGCGCTTCGCCAATCGCAGGAACAGTATCTAAAAGATTCCAGGACAATCCCTCATCGTTCGAGGCAAAGACGCGAATCCCTTTGCTGAGGGGCGAGTTTCCCGCGACAAACGCGAGGACCGTTCCCGGTAGCACAGCGAACGTTTCCGTAAGCGCAGTGTCCAGCGGAAGGCCCTGATCTGGGTTCCATGTTTCTCCGTGGTCGGTCGAAGTCACCGCGCCATCGAGATCGAGCGCGGCAAGGAGCGTTCCGGTATCTCCCGCAATGGAAATAACGGGAAGATCGGTCACCGTCGCCCATGCGCTGCCGTTCCATTGCCACAGACCGGCATGATCGTCGTTCGCAGGGGAACCCGAAGCGAATAAGGTCCCATTCGCGAATGTGAATTTCGATGCCAGCGAATCTTCGAGGTCGGTTCCTCCCGTGGGCACGCTCCAGGTGCTGCCATGATCGCTCGAATGGAACACGCCTCGTGGCGTAAGCGCAAAGAGAAGCGAATCGCTTGCGAACACGTCGCGGATTTCAGCCGGAAGCCCTTCGGTCGCATAGTTCCATTGAACGCCGTCGGCAGAAGCGACCACTCCGGCGTTATCGCCGGAGAAAAAGCGATGGTCATTGAAGGCAACGTCGTTCGAACTGCCATCGCGCGGATATCCATTCGTTCCTTCTATCGCGTGCCACGAACTTGCGCCGTCCGTCGAGCGAAACACTTCGGGCCCGGTCGCAATGATGTTCAGGCCATCCACCGCGAAGCTCGAAAGGAAATCGGTGTTGGTATCGAGGCCGAAGTTCGGCACGTTAAGCCAGGTGCGTCCGGTATCGATCGAAATATCGAGCCGTCCCCAGCCGCCAACGAATAGTTCTGATCCAAAGAACCGGATCGATATCGCGCGATGCCACGCTGGGTACGATGTCTTCTGCCACAGCGTATCTCCGATCGGGAGTTCCCACACGCCACTGTCGTATTCGATGGCGAAGACATGATTTGCTCCGACGGTGAAATCGCTCAGGAGATTGTTGGGCGCCAGGCTCGCAATACGCTTCCAGCTTTCGCCAACGTCCGTCGAGCGATATATTCCGGCCTTCGGATCAAAGGGCAATCCCGCGATGGCGGTAATGATATCGGAACCATTTTGCAATAGTTCGGGAATGCTGCGACCCGAAGAAAAAACGGAGTCCCACGTCAGCGCGCTGTCGCCCGAACGATAGGCCGTCCAGGTATTACCATCGCGAACGATGGCAAACAGCACTTCCTGTCCGGGAACTTGATATTGCGTGACCTTCAAGACTTCATGATGAAGAAGGCCGACCACGTGCCATGTCTGGGCATGGTCGGTCGAACGAAAAACTCCGTCCGGAGTTGCTGCGTACATACGAGCTCCGTTGGAACCCGCAATCTCACAGAAATCATACACTCGTCCCCCCGTCGGCCCCGGCAACTCCTGCCATTGAGCGTGCGAAAGAATGGGAACGAAGGAAAAAACGATCGCGAAGACGAATTTCATAGCAGGAAGAACAACACCAGATCGGTTAAAAGTTAAACCGGGCAGTAGAAGATCGCCAGGAACAACGCACTTTCATCGCCGCACAACCAGATTCGCTTGCGTTGTTGCTTCCGAAGTTCTTACGACGATCGTATAGCTGCCTTCGGCCAGGTCCGCAAGTGAAATAGGAAAGGAGTTCATTCCAGGCGTTACTTCGACCTCCCACGGCGCCCGCACGAGCGCGCCGCGTGCGTCATACCATGCGACACGTGCCTCACCCGATGAAGAAACTACAAAATGCAGCTCCGCAAATTGAGCGCCGGGATTCGGGACGACCGTCATTGCGGGTTCCCGATCGATGGTCGTTATGGAAACATCGCTTGGCGCGGCGAGCGGCGCCTTCGCGAAGTAAATCCGCAGGCTATCGGTCCGCATATCGGCCCACGTCATATAGAGGGTATCGCTTGCGATCGCGGCGGACTGAAAATCGTTACCGGGATTGACCAGGATCTTATTGAACGGTGCCGAGGCATTCGTGACGCGAACGTTCCTCGACCACGTAAGCCCACCATCGGTGGACGTCGCAAAGTAGGAATCGGTTGCCGAAGCGTCGCCGCCCGACCCGCCATTTCGGCGGTCCCGCCATACAACAGCAAGTTTCCCGCTTGCTCCGAAGGTCGGCCACAGCATGTCCTGTACGACGCCATTGCCGGCCGGGTCGTCATTGACGCGCACAGGGGAGGACCACGTTTGCCCCCGATCGAACGAAGCCGAAGCGAAAATATCGAGATCGCCCAGGCGCGCGTCCGGCCAGAAAAAGACGAGGTGATCGGCATTCTTCGGATCGGCAACGAGCTGAAACGCCCCTTTAATAGAATCTTTTTCGCGAAGGTCGACGCCGGGTTGGAGAATGAATGAGCGGGTGAAACTCGCGCCGCCATCGGTCGAAGTTGCGAGCGCATAGCCCGCTTTCGAATCGGCACAGGGATACGCAATATAGAGCGTTCCATTGGCTCCCACCGCGGGGGAACCCATGGGCTGCTGGATGAGCGATGCGGAAAAGGGAGTGCTGTCGAGGACGGTTTCGTGCTGCCACGTTGCGCCGCCATCGGTCGAGCGGGTGAAATAGGAATGGTTCGGAACCGGGTTCCAGGGCGCGGGTTTCGTCGGCAGATAGAGGTTCCCTTGCGTGGCGGTCCCGCTGTTGTCGACCGCCAGCCACGGCCGGTCGAGCGAAACGTCCGTATCTTCGGCGGCATCGATCGCTTTCACGGGTTCCGAGAACGAACGTCCACCGTCCGTCGAATGGACCACGAACACGCCGCCTTGCGAATTGGAACTATCGAGGTAGTCGATATAATCGAGATAAAGGGTCCCGTCGGTTGCCCAGGCCATCGAGACGTCGGCCGACTGCCACTTCGAGCCGTTATGGGGAAGATCGACAGCCGGTTCCCATTGCGCGCCGCCATCGAACGACGCCCGCGTCGAGATCGTCACCGTAAGCGATAGGCCCGATACGCGGAGCGACATCCACGCGACGACGAGGTTTTCCGGATTCGCTGGATTGACGGCAAGGAACGGTTCCCCACTATGGAGCACGGTCGTCGAAAGCTCGGTATTCACCGGTTGGGCGAGCGCGACGCATGGGGCGAACAGCAAAAAGAACATGGATCGAAGCATGTGCAAAAATAGGGATGTGGAGTACGGTACGACAAAAAAAGCGATCTCGACAGATAGAGATCGCTGTGCGCGAAACGTTTAATTTTCGAGACCTATTTTTTTGACGGCGAGACCTATTGCTATGACGGCGAGACCTATTGCTGCGACGGCGATCGCTACTTTACGACCGCGATCATGAGCGGCCGGGTCGATTGCCAGAGCAGCAGGCCGGTTTCCGGATCGGTCGCAGCCATGCGGACCAGATAACTGCCGCTCGCGGAGATTCCGAGCGAGGGCGCCTCGAGCGTGACCAGATGCGTTCCCACCGAGAGCAGTCGGTGAGGGATCGGCATGGCGATCGTACGGCCGGCGACGTCATAGACCGTAAGGTCGATCACGGCGTCCGTCGCGAGCGTGATCGGGATGACGGTCGATGTGGCGAACGGATTGGGCATATTCGTTCCAAGAGCCCAGCCATCTCCGTTCGTGGCCTGTCCGGCATCGATCTCCTTCGTGGCCGAAACATGCCGAGTCCCGTCCAAGGAAATATCGATGAGACGGTATTCGTAATCGTTGGGCTCCGCGGTCCGGTCGCGAACGGCATAGTAATGGGCAATGGACGAAGTTCCCGCGCCGCGGAGTGCGGGATCGGTCTCGTAGCTTGCGATGATCGTAAAATCGTTGGAGGCTGCGCCGAGCGTCCGCCGTTCGAGTTCATATCCGGCACAGGCCTCTTCGCTCGCGGTTTGCCAGGTCACATCGACTTCCCCCACGCGCGGGGCGCTGAGATCGAAACTCGAGAGTTGCAAGGGAAGGGTTCCATCCTCGAAAATAAGCTGCGCGTAGATGTCCGCATTGCCGTTTCGGTAATCGGTCCATGCGGCGATGCCACCGTTCCCGCATGGGGCCAGGACGACCTCGCTCGATTTCGAATTGCCGCGCGCGCAGATCGCCTCGCCGCGGGCACTGGGAGCGTTGTAAGGAAGATAGCGGGTAAGGTCCCGGTCTACGCGCTGTGCGTAAATGCAGGTATCGAGACGATCGTCGTTCCACACCGCTAAAACATTCCCAGTCCCCACGCGCACCGATTGAAATCCCGCGGCGGAAGCACTGGTGTAACTGACCGCGTAAAATCCGGAGGAATCCGGAGGATTGCGGTGCTGGCCATCGGCGAACATGCGCACCATGGCGACCTGTGGTGGCGTAAAGCCGTAACTATTTTCGAACAGGACCAGCAGGCCGGGATAGGGATAGAGTCCGGTCTCGAGGGAATCGTCCGAATACACTTGAGGATTGGTCTGGTCGCCATACCACTCGCCCGTGATCGGGATGGCGGTCGCATAGATCTTGGAACCGTCCTTGTTGAGCCGCGTGGCATAAAGGTCCTGCTGGTTGGCCGAAGTGATGTCCGTCGTTTCCCAGGCGAGCATCAGCTCATTGCCATCGCGGCGAATGGACACATCGCTTGAATTTTCGGTCCCATAGCCCGCGCTGAAGACGTTGATGCCATTCGGTATATTCCAGTGCAGCGTACCGGTGGAATCGAAATGCTGCGCGAAAATCGAAGTTGGAACGGTCTCGGAAGTTTCCCACGCCGCATAGCCGCCGCCCGTGCCATCGGCCACCAGTTTCACGTGCCGTTGTTTTCCGACGGCCGTTGCCAGTGCGACGCCGTCGTTGCCCCATTGGACGGCGGCCGGTGTCAACCGGTTCATATAGAGATCGGGCCGCGTCGTCGTGAGCGTGGCACGGTTATCCTCCCAGGCGACGAACGCGTTGCCTAAGCCATCGTCGACGATCGAGGGGTTCGTCTGGTCGTTCGGGTCGTTGCAGACCACGGCTCCGGCTGTGCCATAGGCTAACGTTCCCGTGTTCGTAATGTGCTGGCTGTATAAATCGATACCGTGCGTCGTATAGCTGCGCCAGTCCTCCCAGACGACGTAGGCACCGCCGCGGCCGTCCGGAGCGACGATGGGAGAGCGCTGATCCGTTGTTCCGGTAGAAAGCGGTACCCCGTTGGCCGTCCAGAGCGCATGGCCAGTGGCATCGAGTCGCTGAGCATAGACGCGATAGCCATTACCCCGTGCATCTTCCCATACGACAATGGCGCCATTCGAATCGTCCGAGCAAATTTGCGGCGCGTCCTGGAGCCCGCTTGCCGTGCAGACCGGCGTGTTGGTGATCGAGTCCGACATCCACTGAGCACGCAGCGCCGAATAGGGAACGGCGCAGACGATCAACGCCAGAAAAATGGTGGCCGAAAGAAAACGAGAGATGAAGGAAAGGTGGATCCGCGGGATGAGAAATGTGTGGCTCATCTATAAAATCAAACGAATATCAGTGTTCGTGATTCGGTCCGTCCCTAAAGCAGCAGGAAAAAGCGACTTTTAATACGAAATACGTACTCAAATCATTCCATTATCCAATCACGGAAACATAACGATTTTTTTAAGGCCAAGCGTTTAAAAGCTCGGCTTATTCCGCTCAATGAACGTAGCCTTATTCTTCCGCCGCCTGGCGGTGCTTGGCGCGTTCGAGGGCGCTCTCGACGATTTCCTTTAGGAGATCGCTGAACTTCATCCGGGCGGCTTCGGCCGAGCGGGCGATGCCGGTGCCTTCGGAGAGGTTCGGGTTGGGGTTCACTTCGAGGATGAATAAATTGCCCTTCTTGTCCATGCGCATATCGACGCGGGCATAATCGCGAGTTCCCAAAGCTTCCGTTGCTTTCAGCGCGAGCCGCTGTGCCTCTTCCGTTTTCGATTTCGGTAGTTCGGCGGGGCAGGAAGGAATGGTTTTGTGGTAGGCCTCATGGAGCGGGTCCCATTTCGCCTGGAAGCTGACGATCTTATAGAGGTGCTCGGGCATGTCCTCGAAGGTGATCTCGGAAATCGGCAGCACGCGCCGGCGCTCGCCATTGCCGAGGACGGCCACGTTCAGTTCCCGTCCTTCGATGTATTCCTCGATCAGCGCGTCCATCTTGAAATCGGTAAGCACGAACTCCGTGCGCGCCCGGAGCGCTTTCATGGAAGAGACAATGCTCGCGTTCTCGATCCCGCCGGAACCATCTTCGCACGCCGGTTTGACGATGAGCGGATAGTGCAGATTGTGCCGGGATTTAAAATCCGCCATCGTGCGGATCGTCATCGAGCGCGGCGTCGGCAGATCGTACGAGCGGAGGACGGACTTCGCGAGCGGTTTGTTCTGCGCAAGTGCAAGCGTCATCGGCGGCGCACCGGTGTAGGGAACTTCCAGGAGCTCGAAAAACGAAGCGACGAGCATCTCTTCCTCCGGCCGCCCGTGAAAAAATTCCACCAGGTTGAAGACCACGTCGATCTTGCGCCGCGCGAGGAACTTGAAAAGCCGCTCGAAGCGGTCCTTGATGTTATAACTCGCGACTTTATAGCCGGCGTCGGTGAGCGCGGCTTCGATCTTGGCATACTCTTCTTCCGCCGGAATATCCTCGAGATCGAAATAGGGCGTAAAGCCCAGCGCCTCGGGGGAAAGATCGACCGTGTGGTCGAGCTCCTCCGGTTGGGAAGGAATATCGTTATAGAGGAGTGCAACGACCGGCTGGCGTGCCATGAAACGAAATCAAACAGTGAAGAGAATGATCGAACAGTCAGCAGATAGAAGTGAATGCTTCAAATAAGAATACAATATGCGCCAGATAAAAGTTTGAGGGGCACGTCGTTCCGTCGTTCCGCTCGCGTTCCGGACGGGAATGAAAATTATAAAAAAACGATCTAAGATGTTTTCAGTACGGAACGTTAGCATTTATTCGCTGAACCAGACCAAAAAAAGAAATTCCGAATCGGTGATTAGAAAGGCGTGCACATCGGCATTTTGAAGTGCGTCCAAATCAGGCTTTAAAGAGGGTGAAGTATTTTATCGTAAATTTGTTCGAAAGATGCATTGCCGCAGCAGGCGCGGCCTATCGTTCGATCGTCATTTATTCGTCCACGACCATGAAACCTACGCTTCTATTTTTTACGCTGATCGTTTTTACCTTCACCGCTCATAGTTCGCTGCTGGCCCAGGCCGGTGGGAACCCGCAGGGAATGATGCCCCCCATGATGGCGCCAATCCCCATGCAGCGGACGATTACCGTTATGGCTTCCGGTCGTGCGGGCGCTGCGGCCGAGCGTGTGACGCTCGGGCTCACGGTTTCGAGCGCGGACCAGACCGCGACCGGCCTCTTCGTCAAACAGGAGGATATTGTAAAGCACCTGAAAGAAGCATTGGTCGCTGCCGGAATTCATGCGGCCGATATTACCGAGCAGCCCTTTCATCTGATGCCGAATATGGAATACGGCCAGAATGGAACGCGAATTATCGGTTACCGGCTGGACACGCCACTCGAAGTTGAGATCGATAACGTGAAGGATTTACCGCATATTATCGACCTGGCGACGCAGTCCGGCGCAAGCGCGATCAATGTCGGTGCTTTCAGCCTCGCGCCGGGAAAATCGCTGCATGAAGAGGCGGTCAAGGACGCGATCGCGGATGCACGGAAAGAAGCAGCTTCGATCGCCAGGGAAATGGGCGGTACCGTCGGCGATATCGTCTCTATTTCGGAGATGACGGGAGAAGAGATGGCCCCCCCAGCGGCTCCGCGTGGGGAAGAGGAAGAAGAGCGCCGTGAAGTTTCGAAAGCCCAGCAACCGCCCGCTACGCTCTCCGAACACGTCGAACTCAAAGTGGTGTTCGAACTACGATAACGTTCGAATTGCGATAAACTGAGCAAACGGAATTAGGCCGCTTCAGCTTTTTCCATCCGTTCGACGGGCGAGCGGCCGAAGCGGCGGTCGAGTTCATCGATCGCAAGCTTGATGACGATCGGTCGGCCGTGCGGACAAACATAGGGCATCTGCGTTTCGAAAAGCTGCTCGATGAGCACGTGCATTTCCTCCTGCGAGAGCTTATCGCCGGCTTTGATCGCAGCTTTGCAGGCAAAGGTCGCGGCGAGCGTGTCGCGTGTGGGGGTGGTCCGGTTTTCACCCGTCGCATCGTAACCCTCTAACACCTCCCGCAGGATTCCCTCTTCGCGTCCTGCGTGAACATCGGCCGGAATCCCATCGATAATCAGGCTCATCCCACCAAAAAAGCGGAGTTGGAACCCGATCTGCGCGAGTTCGGGAAGTAATTCCTTTACCAAGGACATTTCGCGCGGAAGTAAATCGAGGTGTTGCGGAAAAAGCAGTTGCTGCGAGGCCGGATGATTGTCTTCCATCGACCGCAGTGCGCGCTCGTAAAGAATACGCTCATGCGCGACGTGCTGATCGACGATCATAAGGCCCGATTTGATCTGCGAGAAAATGTATTTATTGTGAAGCTGCCAGAGGACGGGACGGTCTTTCAACACTTCCGCGGCGAGCCCGGTCCGTTCGGGCCGGGAAGGAATAGCCGGAGTGCCGGTCGATAGGGTCTCGATCGATTTTCCGCGGAAAAGATCGTCGGCCTTGCCGCCAAACAGACGTTCGAGCGTCCCGAGTCCATTGGAATTTTTTGTCTCGGTTCCTTCCGCTCGCTTTGGGCCTCCGGCAGCGGCGCCTCCGTTCGAAGCTGTGCGTTCCTTTGCGGAAGATTGGACCGAAGCGTAATCAGGGAACCGCATTCGCGCCGGATCGACCGAGGTATTGATCGCTTCGGGCATGGCCATGTCGGGCGCGAGCGCGCCTTCTTTCGCCGTTGCCTGCGTGGCCCGCGCGAGCGTTTCCTGCAGGGCGCGCCGGACCTCTTCCATGGCGCCGCGCTCGTCTTCGAATTTTATTTCAAGCTTTTGCGGATGGACGTTGACGTCGATGTGCTTCGGATCGATCGTGAGCGAAAGGAAGGCCGATGGGAACGCTCCTTTTTCCACCAGGTGCTCATAGGCGCTTGCGACGGCATACGATAAACTTCGGGAGACGATCGGGCGGTTGTTGACGAAGAAAAATTGTTCTGTCCGTACGCGCTTAACAAAGCTTGGCGCGCTGATGAACCCGTGCACGTGCAGCGACGGAGAGACCCGTTCGACGGGCAGGAGCGCGCCGCGCAATCGGCTTCCAAAAATTTGCTCGATCCGCTCCGGCAGCGGGACGAACGCCGGAAGGTCGAAGATCATGTCGCCGTCCGAGACGAAAATAAAATGCACCTCGATATGGGCCAGGGCCGCTTTCGTAACCGAATCGATGACGTGTTTAAACTCCGTCGCTTCGGACTTCATAAACTTTCGCCGGGCCGGAATATTGAAAAAGAGGTTCCGGACCGAGATCGACGTCCCCTCGTCGCAGGCCGTCGCTTCGCATTTTCGGAGAATGCTTCCCTCGACCTCGATGAGCGTCCCGAGCTCCTGTTGCGCCGGGCGGGTACGCAGTTCGAACTGCGAGACGGCCGCGATCGCGGCCAGCGCTTCCCCGCGGAATCCGTACGTCGAGAGGTGTTCGAGATCGTCGAACTGGGTGAGTTTCGAGGTCGCATGGCGTTCGATCGAGGTCCTCGCGTCCTCGCGCGTCATGCCGACGCCATCGTCCACGACCTGGATCAGCGTGCGGCCGGCATCTTTCAGGATGATGGTGATATTGCGGGCATCGGCATCGAGCGCGTTCTCTAAAAGTTCCTTTACGACCGATTCCGGCCGTGTCACGACCTCGCCGGCCGCGATCTTCTGCGCAATGGATTCCGGTAACCTTCTTACGGCGGGCATAGCCAGTACTTAGGCAGCTTCCTGAAACATCTCATCGCCGAACATCGCGTTCGCGAATGTTTCGGCATCGAACGGTTGTAGGTCTTCGATCTTTTCTCCGACTCCGATGTAACGCACGGGGACCTGCAGCTCGTTCTTGAGCGCAATGACAATTCCGCCCTTCGCGGTGCCATCGAGTTTCGTCAGCACGAGTCCGGTGATCGGAGCGACTTTCGTAAATTCTCGCGCTTGTTGCAGCGCATTTTGTCCGGTCGTCGCGTCGAGTACGAGCAGGATTTCGTGCGGCGCGTCCGGTTTTAATTTTCGCATGACGCGCGTCATTTTTTCAAGCTCGGCCATTAAATGCTGCTTCGTATGAAGCCGCCCGGCCGTGTCGATGAGCACGAGATCCGATGATTTGCTGATGGCCGACTGAACGGTATCGTATGCGACGGCGGAGGGGTCCGCGCCCTGATGCTGCTGTACGATCTCGACTCCGGCCCGTTCGGCCCAGACTTCGAGCTGTTGGTTTGCAGCCGCGCGGAACGTGTCCGCGGCGCCGATCACGACGCGTTTGCCGGCATTGCGAAAATTATATGCGAGCTTTCCGATCGTCGTGGTTTTGCCGACGCCGTTGACCCCCACGATCAGCATTACGTAGGGCGTCGTCGGGAGCGGGGTGTCGAACGCGGCAAAGGCCAACGGGCTGGCGGAGGCTGAATTTACGTTCCCATTTCTCCCCTCGAGCGCTTCGCCGATCTGTTTTCGAAGTTCGTCGCGCAGTTGCGAGGCTTCCGACCAGCGTTTGAACTGCATCTCTTCGACCAAATGGGCCATGATCCGGTCTGTCGTTGCGACGCCGACGTCCGAAAGCAGGAGCGTTTCTTCGATTTCGCCCATGAGGGTGTCATCGATCGCTCGCGACTGATAGAAAACGCGGTTGATCTTTCGCACGAATTCATCGTGCGATTTTTGCAAACCTTCGCGGAGCTTCGAGAGCTTGAATTTATCGAAAAATCCCATGCAGAGTCATACTAAACACTACGAGTTTAGTTTTGAAAAATGGCGACAAAACGGCAACACAAAATCGAGAAGGAAAGCTTCGATTTAAATCGAAACGAGGCAATTACATTTCTACACGGCCGACACCAGTTTTTTCAGGCGGATGCCGTATGCGATGAGCGACCAGGCCATGAGGGCAACACTTGCCCATTCGAGAGCGAGGATCACATCACGAAGAACGACGGTATTTCCTTCGATCCCTTCGCGGATGACCATGAGCAGGATCGTAAGAGCGATCGCGATGACGGCGGTCTTGCCTGCATAGTTCGAAGGTAACACAACGCCTAATTTTTTCTTCGCCCACCATCCCGCCGCAACGATCACAAGGTCCCGTCCGAGGACGATCGCAAAGAACCACGTCGGAATAAGCCCATAGGCGGCCATCGTAATCACGACAAGTCCAACGAAGATTTTATCCGCCAGCGGATCGACAATTTTGCCAAGTTCACTCACGGTATTGGTCCGCCGCGCGATAAGGCCGTCGAGCACGTCCGTAATGGCCGCCGCGATAAAGATCGCGGCGACAAGGAAATAGAGATGCGTATCTTTTTGCGACGCGTGAATGCACAGGATCGCCGGCAATACGAACATCGCGCGCATGATGCTAATGAGGTTCGACGGCGTGAAGACCGTATCCTTGGCACGATAGGGCGCAAGCCTATCGCTGAGCGCCTGATCGCGTAACGATACTTCGCTTAACGAGGCTTCGTTTAACGAGGCTTCGCTCACGATCGCATCGCCCAACGAGGCATCACTCATACGGTTGCCTCCGCGACCGCGCGCGGGCGGCCGCTCGCAATTCGTTCCGGAGCTTTCGTTCCATCGGGCCAGCTATGGGGATACAAAATACAGCGCACGGTATGATCGGGCTCATCCTCGGCGAGCAACGGATGGACCGTAGAGCAATCGGCAAAGGCTTTGGGGCAGCGAGGATGAAAATAACATCCCGTGGGTACGTTGGCCGGGCTTGGAACATCGCCGGTGAGCACAATGCGGGAACGTTTCGCGCGCGGGTTCGCGATCGGCACGGCCGATAGCAACGCTTCGGTGTAGGGCGCTTTCGGACCGTCGTAGAGCGTTTTGTAATCGGTGAGCTCGACGATCTCGCCCAGGTACATCACGGCCACGCGATCGGAAATATGCTTGACGACCGAAAGATCGTGCGCGATAAAAAGATAGGTGAGCCCGAGCCGCCGCTGCAGGTCCATGAGCAGGTTCAGCACCTGCGACTGGATCGAAACGTCGAGCGCGGAGACCGGCTCGTCACACACGATAAATTTCGGTTCCACCGAGAGCGCCCGCGCAATGCCGATGCGCTGACGCTGGCCGCCCGAAAACTCGTGTGGATACCGACGCGCATGGAGCGGATTGAGTCCAACGGTCTCGAGCAGTTCGTTCACCCGGTCGCGGATCTCGGCTTCGGTCTTGCGGAGTTTGTGGACTTTCAGGATTTCGGTCAGCATTCCGCCGACCGTGATGCGCGGATTGAGCGAACTATACGGGTCCTGAAAAATGATCTGCATCTCGCGGCGAAGTTCCCGCAGCCGGTGCGGCTGCATCGTCGTTACTTCTTCGCCTTCGAACTTGACGGAGCCGCCGCTCGGCTCGATGAGCCGCAGGATCGCCCGGCCCGTCGTCGTTTTGCCACAGCCCGATTCGCCGACGAGCCCTAACGTCTCGCCGCGCCGGATCGTAAAAGAGACATCGTCGACGGCTTTGACGTGGCCGACGGTCTTCGAAAAGATCCCGCGCTTAATAGGAAAATATTTTTTGAGGTGCGAGACCTCGAGGAGATTGTCCGACATGTTCAGAGATACTAATAGCCAATGATCTGCTTAGCCCATGACCTGCGCGAGTGTCGCGAGCGCCGCGGTTTCCGCCCGGAGCCGGCGAGGCCCGAGCGATACGATGCGGGCGCCCATGCGGCGGGCCTGCTCGACTTCGGCTTCGCTAAAACCACCTTCGGGGCCAATAACCACCGCCAGGGCCGCTCCGCCCGTTTCCATCAGGGCGTTCCTGAGCGTGGCTACGGGCGGCGCTGCTTCGTGCAGCAGGAAAACCGTGCGCCCATTGCGCGCGGCCTCGGATAACGCGGCTTCGAGCGAAGAGAGTTCGCCGGACGATCCCTCAAGGTGAGGCAGGACGGCCCGTTTCGTTTGCTTGACGGCAGCACGAAGAATTTTTTCCGAGCGCTCGTATCGCAACGAGATCCGTTCGGTTCGCTCGGTGACGACAGGGACGATCGTTTTTACTCCGAGTTCCGTCGCTTTTTCGAGCAGGAACTCCCAACGCGAGGGCTGCGAAAGGAGCGCGGTGATAAGCGTCACATCGCGCGCGGGTTCACCATAGCCGGGAAGGACCTCTTCGATGCGGCACCGGAGTTCATCGCGTCCGGCCTCTTCCACTTTACAACGATAACACGTGCCTTCGAGATCGCTGGCTAAGAGTAACGCGCCGGCCCGAACCCGGAGCGCATGCAGCGCATGGTGCGCCTCTTCGCTCACAAGACGAAGCTCACCCGCCTCCCGATCGACATGTTCTTTCTCGACAATGAAGCATTCCATGAGCAGGGAAAACAAGAGCAACTCAAAAAAAGGTAAGCCAAAGTACTTACTTTGCGCTTCGGGGCGCATCCGGCTCCAGCAGCAGCACACTCGGCTTTACACCAAGGGCTTTGGCGATTTTTGCGAGTGTATCAATATTTATCGCAAAGTCGCCAGATTCAATTCTGCTTATATAAACATTTGACATTCCACATTTAAACCCCAAGGCTTCTTGAGACAAATGAAGTAATTGACGGTGACGACGGACATTTCTGGCGAGAATTCGTCGAACTTGACTTGACACTCCTCGAATTTAGTGTTCAACGCCGAAAATGATATTAATAAATTTATTAAATTTCGATTTGTCTGCCGTATATTTGCCCCGTCTCATGAAATATTACATGAGACCTGTAACTTTCGACTAGTTCGGAAGTTGTTTTTCCGAAACCCTATTT
>JAJPIQ010000014.1 GCA_021324685.1 Bacteroidota bacterium | reverse complement strand
CATTTCCTCCGCACGGATGCCACGATCAGTTGGGCCAAGGACGGAATGACGGCAATTGGAATGGTCAGTGAAACGGCGTATGACCTTGTGCTGATGGACATCAATCTCGGCGACGGACTTTCGGGACTCGATGTAACCCGTTATCTTCGTACGAAAAAACAGCACGAGCGCCTGCCGATCATCGCGCTGACCGCCTATGCCATGGAAGAAGAAGACAGTCGCAAAGCGCTCGACGCCGGCTGTACGGCCTATCTTTCGAAACCCTTCCAGCGCGAACAGCTCTTCGAAATGATCCAACGTGTCCTGCCCGTCGGCACAGGTGCCGAGGGTTAATCAAAAGCTCCGGATGACAATAATTCGGGAATTAGCACAATTTTTTTATTGCTTTACAAAACTTGCTTCTGAAATTCCGTCCGTAATAAAATAAATACCCGCACTGAGCGAAGAAACGTTAAAGGTATTGCCAATTGCTGTTAGGGAATAAATACGACCGAGAGCGTCTCTAATCCTGACTGCTTTTGTAAAACCCTCTATATGAAGAATGCCGGACGTAGGGTTGGGATAAACAAGACTCCCATTTTTGACACTATTGTTTCGTACACTCGCCTGTGCAAACGTTCCAACTACCAGAGAGCCTTTGCCCACTAAAGGATCATCGTTAAATGCTGCCACAACGCGATCGGCTGCAGTTAAAAAAATGCCGGCCGGGAAATCGAGTCCATACAAAGGAACTGTGTCTGCGCCGGCAGTGGCGATGCTCGTATCGTTATTCCAAGTCATGCCATGGTCAAAGCTGATCAAAACGTGAGAAACCGTCGAACCGGTCGCGACGATCGTATCACGGTCCGGATCTGTCATGTATAAAATGTTGTCGAAAAAAGAAACAGTCGTATCCGACCAGGTCTTTCCATTATCGGAAGTCCTTGCAACAAGTCCATAATCCCCTAATGAACTCGTGTAAGTACCGTAAGCAAACATCAAATCGGTCTTTCCAAAATCGCAATACGCAAGGATCCTATTGTGATAGACCAACGGGCCGGAAACAAATGCCGAATCGACGGTAACCCAATTGTCATCCGTAGTGTAGAGCGGACCGCTGGCATATCCAAAAACTTTATAGTGCCCTGGCCCGGAAGTATGGCATTGGGCACAATTAAGTTCCTGAAAAGGCGCAGGCATCCAGTGAGTACCACCATCGGAAGTAATCCAAATCTGTGTGAGCCAGCCGCCTTTAATCAGAATTCCGTTTAAAGCATCCGAAAAATCTATATCCTCAATTGGATAAACCGAGTCTCCCGCGGTCTGCTTTTGCCATGAGTTGCCTCCGTCCATCGTACGTAAAATAAGGCCGGCATCGCTTCCAGCTATTGCATTCAGCGAATCAATTTGTTTAAGAATACTGAATTTATCATGATTCGCCTGATTGGATTTCGGAAGACCGGCATCTTGCTCCGTCCAAGTCATACCTCCATCGTTACTCCGAAGAAAAATGAACTGAAGCGCGATAGGATATTGGGTTTTTCGAGCCGCAGCGGTAAACCAATTTCCACAGCCGCCCAATGCGGTGAACGTGTACTTGTTGACGTCGATTTGGCACGGATGAGTCACACTCCAATTTATCTGCGCGAAAGTCGGTCGTGCCACGATAGGCACAACCGACAGAATGAGAAAACACCGCCAAAATCTACGAACGACTATTGACATGGGCATGAAACCTGATAACAAACATTTTCGGTCCAGGGCGTTCCGGGCGGCGGTTCGTCCTGACAGCCGCTCTGGTATCCGAGGCACGTGTAAAAACAGTTCTGATATTGAATTACACCATCGATGTTGCAAATGCTGCATTGGTGTTCGCAATAAGCAGTCGTATCGCATGGAGTGTAAACATTCCCCGCCCAAACATTAGGAAAACCATTCGGAACTGGATCGCCCGGAACCTCCGTCCAAACATATTCCCAGCATGACGATTGAAAAATACTTACGATCGTTTTCGGGCTGTCGCAAAGACCAGCCACATTTTGAAGATTAGCTTCGAACACAAGCAGCGAATCGGATGCCTGCTGAATTACACTATCTGGGGTAAGCCCACTGCAACTATCTTGATACGCCAGGGCTGTCACGATCATTTCACGATGCTTAAAACCAGAACCGTCCGCATATACGCGTGTGCAAAAATTCAGGCAAGCCAGGCAGCCGGTTGAGCCGATGTAGAAACAATATTCATCTGGCCCAGAAAAAGGAGGACTGGAGGGTGCAACAGGAGAAGCTGGACACTGTGCATATCCATCGATAATAAAGAATGTCGAGAGACTAAGGACGATCAAGCAAAATGCAATCGCTGGTTTTCTTAAAATAGGACTCATAACTCTAGAAAGTGATCAGATGGAACATTCCCTTCGAGCTTTTAAGGTTCAAAAGGCTGAATAACAAAGACGTGTGCGTAGACCATAGTCTGGTGATCTATAGTCTGGCAACTGAACGATTATAGAAAAAGCTTGAGTTCCGCAGATGAATGTACCGGATCTCGTGGGGAAAAATGTCAGAGCGTATCGCGAACTTATGGGAATTTCTCAGGAAAGACTTGCAGACATCGCCGGCCTTCATAGGACTTATATTACTCAGGTTGAACAGGGTAAGCGAAATCTCACTGTTATCAGCATTTTTAAAATTGCAAAAGCGCTGGAAATAGAGCCACCCCTACTCCTCATTCCGGATTCATGGAAAAAGAAAATTAAATAATAGCCCCAAAACTAAAAAAGAATCCCGACCGAGAATCCCCTAAACGTCCCATTTAATAAACGTATAAAAACGTCCGGATTCCCCGATTTTTAGGATTCTCGAATTCCAGTTCTTTTTTCATTCCCAATCGCTCGGCAACATGCTGTGAACGGATATTATTGAACGCCATATTTGCCACCATTCGCTTTTCGCCGATGCGGGCGCCATATTGTAAACTCGCTTCGGCAGCTTCGAACCCATATCCCTTTCGCCAATGGTCGGCGTGAATAATGTACCCTAAATCGATCTCGGTTTTTCCGTTCACTTCCGTTCGCATAAGCCCGGCGTCGCCAATCTGTTCTTTCGTTCCGCGCAGGAGGACAGCCCAGCGGCCAAATCCGTTCGTCTCATACGAGGTCATCGCTCTTCGAAGCCAGCGTTCGGTGTCGGATTCCATAAACGGCGTCGGCCAGAACTGCATTGTCAATGGGTCCGATAAAATCCGGTGTAGCGTGGGGACATCGGCGAGTGTATATTCCCGAAGTACGAGTCTCGATGTCTCAATCATCATGGGAGGGAACTCTTGAAAAGAGAGCTCACGACCGGGATTGAACCGGTGACCTCGTCCTTACCAAGGACGTGCTCTACCAACTGAGCTACGTGAGCCTTCGGCGCGTGGCCGTGTGGGCAGAGAAGGATTCGAACCTTCGTAGACTATCGTCAACAGATTTACAGTCTGTCCTCGTTGGCCACTTGAGTATCTGCCCTTTTTTTAGTCCTGAGTTAAAAGTCGTGAGTCCCAGAGGCTTTTAACGTAGAACGAAGAAGAGCCGGCGGACGGACTTGAACCGACGACCTGCTGATTACAAATCAGCTGCTCTACCAACTGAGCTACACCGGCATCGGCGCGTCTGGAAATAAACGAGCCGCTCATTCTTTCGAACAAGCGGCAAACAAAGGCCGCCGGAGCGGTTCTGGTTCCCCAGAAATGCAATGTATTTTTTGAAACAGCTTATTGCGGAATACGAAGGCGAAGTCCCGCGGCGAGAAGCGAACCGCGAATGTGGTTCGCATGCCGTAATGCGGCGATCGCTACACCGAATTTGTCGGCGATGGTCGAAAGTGTATCGCCGCGCCTGACGCGATACGTCAGTTGGTGCTGCGAATGCACCAGTGTCGGCGTAGAAATCCTCGCCGGCTTTGATGTTTCCGTGTTCGTCTCCGCCTGAGCCGTTTGCGTTGTCGTTGTATAAACGCGAATTCTCGAACCGGCCTGAAGATCGGCGCCATCGAGTCCCCCATTCCATTCCGAGATCTGATCGGCCGTGGTTCCATATTGGCGGGCGATACTTGTCAGCGTTTCACCGCGCCGGACGGTATGATAGCTCGGTTTCGAAGATGGTTTTGCAGTCGATTTGACTTGCGCTGCATATTGCGGCTTCTGGGCTTTCGAAGCCGGTTGTGCTTTGGCCGCATACTGCGGCTTATAAATCTTGATCGTCTGCCCTTTACGAAGGTGGGCACGGCGCGAAAGATCGTTCCACTCGCGAAGCGAGGCGACCGAAACGCCATTGGCCGCAGCAATGCTGCGTAGCGTTTCTCCACGGCGCACACGATGACGAATAAGACGGACCTTGCTATCGACAGCATTGCTGTTGGACGATCCGTTATCGCGGACCGGCGAAGCCTCCGTTGGTGCGCTGTTGCTTTCGCTGGAACCGGTCTGTGGCGCCATAACGGTCATCGGCACGCGCAGTCGCTCGCCGCGGCGAACACGCTCCGCTTCACTCATGTCATTATATTGGGCGAGTTCTGCCGGCGAAACACCATACAAATGGGCAATGGACTTAAGCGTCTCACCGCGAGAAACGGTATGGACAAGCCATGGCCTGCGTTCGGCCGGAGGGATCGCTGCCAGGCGATCGTAAAAATTAGAGGACGTTCCCGGAGGAAGCCGTAAGCAATAGCCATCCGGCCCGCAGAGTTCGACGGGAGGAGTGGAGGGCTGTAATAATTCCGGATTCAGTTCCTTGACTTCCAGTTCGCTGACGCCGGCTGCTTTTGCCAATGCATTCAAATCGATCGCTTCGTGCACATGGACCGTATCGAATTTGAGTGGCGACTCATAATTGATGTTCGTAAATCCATAGCGCGCCGGGTCCATCGAGATCAACGTCGCTGCAATATAGAGCGGTACGTAGTTCTGTGTTTCGCGTGGAAGGAACGGTCGAATTTCCCAGAAATTATTCGAACCGGCTTCGGCCATAGCTTCACGAACGCGATTGATCCCGGAATTATAGGCCGCAAGCGCAAGGTGCCAGTCGCCAAGATCGTTATAGAGATCGTGCAAGTGCCGTGCTGCGGCTCGTGTGGCAGCAACCGGATCGCGCCGCTCATCGAACCACCAATTATTTTCAAGGCCATAGCGCGAACCGGTCGCATCGATAAATTGCCACATGCCGACCGCTTTTGCCCAGCTAACAGCCGTTGGGCTAAGGCCGCTCTCGATCATCGCCAGCGATACCATCTCTTCGGGCACGCCTTGCTGTTGCATGATCTTCTTCATCATGGGGAAGTACTTCCCTGTTCGGCTCAGCCATTTTTCCATGAAGGGCCGTCCGTTACCTTCGGTGAAGTACGCGATCGTTTGCTCCACGGCCGTGTTCATCGTCAAAGGTATTTGTGTCTTCGAGAGATCGACGCGCGGCATCGGTACGTTGTTGACCTGCATCTTCGCCATCTCCTCGTTGAATTTTTCACGGAAGGCGAAAACCGAGGCGTTGGAAGGAAGCGAATCGATCCGAGCCACATATTTCTCGTAATCGCCGATCACATTCTTCGAGACATCCTGGAATTCTGAATTCGTATCGACGCCAGGATACGTAATCAGGTGGTCGAGAATATCGATCGCACCCTCAAAATACTTAACGACCTCGACCTTTTGATTCTTCTGCTGTGCTACGAGCGCGCGAAGCCATTCCTGGCGGGCGGCATCGACACGCTCCTGGATGAGCTGCGGGTCGATGTTGCCGGCCTTGACTTCTTCGTCGAGCACCGCGAACGGATCGGATTTGGTTACTACTTTCGAGGCAGTCGTCGCTTTATGCGTCGCCTGGGGCGCGGTTCCACACCCCGCCATGAAGGCTACAATGAACGCCGAAGCCACCATGAGGGCCAGCCGGCGATCGGGTTTTCGGTGTTTTGGTAAGTTTTTTGGCATTTTTGTCAATTTCTTCCTCCCTAACAGACTTTTAACGCGATTTTCAAAGCTCTGGGTTCGAACAATGTTGTGAATAAGAAAACACGGTAAACCGTATTTTGGATTATTCCCCGCTGTCCAGTCCAAACAGCACTAACTCCAATATTAGCAAATTATAAACCGCTCAGAATTCGCTTTTGGAACTGGTTCATTTGGAAAGCGCAATATACAATGAAAAATTCCAAAAGTCAACAACTTTCTACATTTTTTCCCACAATTATAAATCCTTTCCAGAGTTTGCCCAAAGGCTTTTATCCGGGCATTATACCTCGAGACGAAGTTCCCATCTGAATTCGCTATTGATTCTTCGAAAACAATCGTTGTGACCGTCGGCCAAAATTTTGCAAAGAGAAATTGGACTCTTCCTCGGCTCATCCGGAAAACTTTCTTCATTCGGTTGATTTATCAATTTAATGCTCGGCTCGTTTACATTCATCCTTCACACTCATCTGCCCTACGTTCTCCATCACGGCAAATGGCCGCATGGTTCTGATTGGCTTTCCGAGGCCGTCGCAGAGTGCTATATTCCGATTCTTCAGGTTCTCGAGGGTCTTCGCGATGAGGGCCTGGCTCCGCGCATTTCGATGGACTTCTCGCCGATCAATCTCGAACAGCTTGCCGATTCGGCCTTCGAAGCAACGTTCGTTGCCTATTGCGACGAAAAAATCATTGCTGCCAGGAATGACTATGAATTCTTTGGAAAGAACGGGGAAACGCATTTACAGCCGCTCGCCGAGTTCTGGAGGGAATTTTATTCTCGAACGAAATCGCTGTTCCTCGACCGGTACCATTCCGATGTGATCTCCGGGTTCCGAGAACTTTCAGACGCAGGTATTCTCGATGCCATGACCTGCGGGGCTACGCATGGATATTTTCCGCTCCTGCTCAAGGACGATAATATTCGCGGTCAATTGGGGTGTGCCGTACAAACGCACGAGCGTCATTTCGGTAAACGGCCGCGCGGGATCTGGCTTCCGGAGTGCGGTTATCGCCCGCGTTACCGTTGGTCGCCGCCGGTTGGAACGGAACAATATCGAGCCAGAAGCGAGGAGCGCGCCGGCGTCGAAGAATTGGTCGCTGAAGCGGGACTCGAATATTTCGTGATCGATGGCGCGCTGACCCGCGGCGGAATGACCGTCCCGGCCTATCGGCCGTTCGGCAAGAAACTTCACGAAAAATATCTCGAAGAGATCGGGTCGCGCGGGGAGCCGACGTTCACATTCGATCCCAACCGCTCGCTGACCGATATTTACTGGGTCGGAAGTCAGGCCCCGCGTGAATATGGAACTTCTTATGATCCCCACCCGATCGCGGCCGGCTCTTCTCCCGTTGCCATTTTTTCGCGCGATCCGAAAAGCGCCTCCCGGGTATGGGCGGCCGATCTCGGTTTTCCGGGCGCCGGCGTTTATCTCGACTTTCACAAAAAACACCACAAGTCCGGGTTGCGCTATTGGCGAGTAACGGGTGCTCGCATCGACTTGGGCGATAAACAGCCGTATGTGCCTTATCATACGGAATGGCAGCTAGATCTCGATGCGGACGATTTCGTCTCGCTCGTACGTCGGGAGCTCGAAGAGCATGTGGAGCAGCATGGCCGGCCGGGCCTCCTTGCTGCACCATTCGATACAGAACTATTCGGGCATTGGTGGTTCGAGGGCCCGCGATTCCTCGAAAAAGTCTTGCGCCGCTTCGGGCACGATCCCAGCGATGTCAAACTCACTGATTGTGCGGAAGCACTCGATCGCTACACGGCGCCCCATGTCACGATTTCGCTTCCGGAAGGCTCCTGGGGCGAAGGCGGCCATCACTTTGTCTGGGCCAATCATGAGGTCGCCTGGATGTGGGATACGATCTACCCACTGGAGGAACGGTTCCTGAACGTCCTGCATGCCTTCCAGGCGATCGATGCCCTGGAAGAAAGCGATACACTCCGCACCATCATGGAACAAGCCGCACGAGAACTCCTACTTCTGGAGGCGAGCGACTGGGAATTCGTCATTTCCACCGGCGGCGCGACCGAATACTCGAAAGAGCGCTTTGCCGAACACGCCGATTTTCTTTCGCGGCTCCTGGATATGGCCGAGCGATATAATTCGGGCGAAGGATTGAATGAGGACGACGCCGAAATCCTTCAGGAATCGCTCGTTAAAGATCGTCCTTTTCCGGAAATCGATCTTCGCTGGTGGACTGCTCCGATCCATCTGGACGGCGCTCAAAACCAGAGCATGCAACGACCGGCTGGTGGGGGTATTTTACAAAATGCGGGTCTCGTTGAGAAAGCAGGCACATTGTGAACTTACTTCCGCGCAGTGAAATAATGACTTTTGCATTCGCGCACGCGCTGCAAAGCCCTTTTGGGAAAATCGCTAAGTCGTTGTGAATCAATGCGTTAGTAGTTGCGGCTAACGCCCGGCGGGAACATGCAATTCCTTAGTAGGCAATGTGTTCGCCGTGGCTAAAGCGTGTGGTACACTGCTGGCGTCGGAAGCTGTCGGCTCATGAACAAACTCCTCGATCGGCTCGAAACCCGTTCCCTCGCGAAATAAGCGTGCAAAGAGCTCCCCAAAGAACGTATATCGCAGCAGTGCCTGCAGAACCGTACGAAGTCCGCTCGCTGAAACAATATAGCTTACCTGGTGAGGAAGAGCAATGCTGAATAACCGTAACCGTCTGCGAATTGCCATAATGAGAAGAATATTCCATAGTCTTGCTCAAGGCGTGTGCCATGACCGATAAGACGATTCCCAAATTTAGCCTCATGAAAGGGAGTTCAAACAGCCGAAGCGCGGTTTCATTCATGGAGTTTCTTTAACGAAAACTTAAAGAATTCGTATTTTTGCGAACAATGCGCTCGGTCGTAAGTGTAACGATTGCGCGCATTGCGAATTACTCCTTTTGAAGGCCTCTGCTTATTTTCTGCTTAACTTTCGTATGACTATGAAGCACATTCGAATCCTCCTCCCCTTCTTCATCCTCGCATTCATCTTTGGCGTCCCTCGTGTTCATGCCCAGGGCCAGCCAGTGGATACACTGTACGTTTCACAGGAACCGTCCTCACCGCTTACGTGGCAATTTAGTTTTAAACATAGCGGACCAAGTCTTATTGGGGTTAATCAAATAATTTTGTCAATTGACACAGATGTTTACCCTTACGTACGTTTTCAAAACAACGGGGTTGTCCCGGAAACTCCGGCCGGGAGTACTCTTCAGAACTGGGGCGGAAATGGATTCCTGATCTTAAGCCCAAACGCCGATAAAGCGATCTATTGTAATCAAATTTTCGGTATTCAGCATAACACGAAAGATTCGCTGTTCGACTTCACGCTTGAACCGAACCCAAACGCACTGGTTCCTCCGAATATTTACGATTCAGTGATCACCATCACGTGGGCCGCCAATCAGGCCACGGCAGATTCCTGCGCAACTCGAAGCACCATTTCCACTGGCAGTTTTATCGTAATTCCGACCGTCTTTCAATACTTTCCGGTCCTTGACACCGTTATCGCATCGGCTTCAACTCCCGGCTGCGATCCTGTATTCAATTTCAGAGTCTTTAATCGCAATAGTTTACGAGACGGCATTGATGCCGTCAGTTTTCAAATCTTAAATCCGTATACCGGCACGACTCGCCCTGCCGGCATGGTCACTCCTTCGGGATGGTCGATCGATTCCGTTACTACTTCCGCGGCGTATTACCGGAGTACTTCCGGAGGTGAAATTGCAACAAATCAAAATTTGGGTAACTTTATCTTTCAGATGCGCGCGAATCCTGGAGCAACCTCCTTTTCGTTCGTGATGCAGGCCTTTAGCGGGGGTGCTCTGATCGATCGAGATACGATTTGGAACGTTGCGGCGACTCCAAAGCCTTGCTCACAGGACCCGAGCTACGATACATTATTTGTGACCAAAAATACGGGCGACTGCTCGTTCAATTTCAACCTCGAGAATTTCCATACCGGTCAAAATGCACTCACCACATCGAAGATATCGAGATTGCAGCTAAAAATCACAACGAACGGACTATCCTGGAGCCATGAATCTCTACCGCCTTCGACGGGATTTTGCTGGAGTTATCGATTGCTCGACAGTGCAACCCTGCTATACTCAGCAAACACCCCGGCTTGTGCCGAGCCAGGTGGGACGACATTGACGTTCCCCGCAAGTGTCAACAATCCAAATCAGGTCCCCTTTACCGTGCAGTGGAGCGATTCGAGTAACACTTCAGGAGCGCTGGTTGGCGTGACGTCCGGTACTTCCGACGATACGTGTGCGGTACCTCCAGCAAACCCGGATCTATTTACGATTCTTGCCGAAGGCAGTTGCTGCTATAAAGTCACTGTCAAGAATGATCAGACTTCCGGAATTTCTGCAGAAGCATTCCTGGCGAAGAACGGGACGATTTTCCAGCAGGGAACCGCAAGTACATCGACGGGACAACAATTTAGCTTCGGTTCCGGCGATTCGTCACTCCGCTTTTTCGCTACGGCCGGGAGCGGGACCGGTTTGAAGCCTGGCACCACCGGCACATTCAATTTCTGCATTATTCCGAAAAATCAGAATACGCCGTGGACGCTTGAAGGGATCACCTACGACAAGAACGGCAACCTCTTTACCGACACCGTTATAAACAATGTCGCCGGCTGCGTTCCTCCTGTCATCTGCGATTCGATTACCCATTCACAAGCTCTGAACGAGTGTACCGATACGCTCACCTTCTTTAGCCGCGGAACGAATAGTGGCGGCATTAACAAGATCGTGATCGAGCCTCAAAACGGGCTCACGGTACTGAATGCGTCCGGCCCGTTATGGACGGCCAGCTATTCGTCCGGTAACGCCACGTTAACGACTCCCGGACCGGGAATTCCTGAATCCAGCTCCCAAGGCGGATTCGTCGTTAGTTACCAGGCACCATCGACGACCACCGGGAATTATCCTGTAAAGATCACCACGTACGATGTCAATGGGAACCGGACGTGCGTGAATTACGACACAATTCTAAATTGTGCTCTGAGTGGGGTTGCTGGAACATCCATTCCCACTCCCACGCTTTCGATCGTTCCGAATCCGGCGAGTGGCATGGCGAGCATCATGCTTACAACAGGCGATTACGCTCGCGTCAATCTGGTTCTGCTCGATGTGCTCGGCCGCAGCATCCGCTCCATCTACGACGGGACGATGGCCGCCGGCGATCATACCTTCACGCTCGATGCAAGCACGCTTACAGCGGGGACCTATTACCTTCGCATGGAGGCGAATGGAAACGTAATTACGAAGAAAGTGGCGATCGAAAGATAACCTTGAAGAGTATAGTTGTGGCCTTTGGTCACAATAAAAAGGCGTTCGAAAGGACGCCTTTTTTAATTCGTAAGCTTTTCAATAACAAAAAAGCCGTGACCTTTGGGCCACGGCTATAAAAATTCGAGTGCTCGAGCTTACGCCAGATGCGGCCGGAGCTTCGCGAGAATACGCTCTTTGCCGACGGCACCAATGATCTGATCGACGACCTGGCCGCCCTTGAAAATGAGCAGCGTCGGGACCGAGCGAATACCGAAATTCATAGAGGTCTCGGGGTTTTCATCGACATCTAATTTGCCGATCGTCGCTTTGCCCTGATATTCGCTGGCGAGTTCTTCGATAATCGGCGCGATCATGCGGCAGGGACCGCACCAGGTGGCTGTAAAATCGACGAGCGCCGGCTTATCGCTGTTGATCACGTCCTTTTCGAAGGTCGCGTCGGTCAGGTGAAGCGGTCCGGCTGTTGTGGTGGTCATAGCAGTTCCTATCGAGTAAAAAGTAATCGGTTCGTTCCAAAAATCTTCCCGAATTCCTGTACCAGGTCGTCACTCGGATCGAGCTGATACTTTTCCGGTAATCGGTACTTACGGCTAAGCCCGGCCGCTGTTTCAACGGAAATAAAGGTGGTGCAAGCGCCTCGGAAACGGGTACAAAGCCGCTCGACCTGCTCGATCGTGGGCTGCGTTTCCTCGCTTTCGAAGAGACGTACGAGCACTCCCCTCGTCATTTTCTTTCGCATTCCCGGGATTTCGAAGGCTTCATCGACGATCACGGTCGGGGCTTCATCCGGTCCGTTCCGCCGGACCTTGCCGCGAATGAAAAGCGGTTTTTCATCGACGACCAGTTGCTGATTCTGCCGGAAGGCATCGCTCCAGAACACGCATTCGATCTTGCCGGTAAAATCTTCGAGCTTGACGATTGCAAAGGCATTGCCATTGCGGTCCAGCTTACGGACGATTCCTACGATCACACCACCGATGAGGACTGCATCGTTCTGCTTCGTATTGTTAATATCGATCGCCTTGTGGGTAACGAAACTCGTCACATCGATCCGGTATGGCTCGAGCGGATGGCCGCTGACGTAATAACCGACCGCCTTCTTTTCATGCGAAAGCATTTCGAGTTCGGTCCATCGGTGCTGCGCTTCGACGATGGGTGGCGGCTCCGGAGTGTGCGGAGTGCCGTCCCCAAAAAGTGAGTCCTGCGGACTTAGCGCTTCATCGCGGACTTTTTGACCATACTGCAAAGCGCGTTCGATGTTTTCGAACAGGTCGGAGCGGAAGGCGGGCGTCAGGCGCTTATCGTCGTTCGTGGAATCGAATGCGCCGGCCTCGACCAATGCTTCGATCGCGCGGCGATTGACAAGCCGTGTATCGAGCCTCGACGTGAAGTTAAAGAGCGAAGTAAACCTGCCGTTTTTATCCCGCTCCCGCACGATCTCGTCCACCGCTTTCTCGCCGACATTTTTAATTCCAGCAAGCCCAAAGCGAATACCTTCCGACGCAGCATTAAAATGAATCCCACTGAAATTGACGTCCGGCGGTAGGGTGCGGATATTATATTTTTTCGCTTCGTCGATGAGCTGAACGATATAATCCGTATCGTTCATTTCGTGCGTCATGTTCGCCGCGAGAAACTCCGCCGTGTAATTCGCTTTGAGCCAGGCCGTTTGGTAACTGATCAGCGAATAGGCGAGGCTGTGCGATTTATTGAAGCCGTAGGAAGCGAATTTTGCAAGCCGTTCGTAGAGCTCGTTCGCAATCTTCTCAGGAATGTCGTTGGCAACGCAACCCTGAATGAAGGTGGATTTCATCGCCTCCATCTTCGCGAGGTCTTTCTTCCCCATCGCACGGCGCATTTCGTCGGCTTTAGCGAGTGAGAAGCCGGCAAGGTCCCGCGCGATGCGCATCACCTGCTCCTGCACAACGATGACGCCGTACGTCTCAGCTAAAATCGGTTCCAGTTTCGAATGGAGATACTCGACTTTCTTGCGCCCATGTTTGCGATCGATGAACTCCGGGATATGTTCCATCGGGCCGGGCCGATACAGCGCATTCATGGAAGAAAGGTCTTCCATGTTCTCCGGCTTGAGCGCGCGCATATAGTTCTGCATCGGCGGCGAATCGAACTGGAAGACCGCAATGGTATCGCCGCGGCCGAACAACTCATACGTCTTTGGATCGTCGAGCGGAATCGCATCGATATCGATCGTCACGCCGTGGTTCTGTTCGATGAGCGCAAGCGCCGTATCGATGATCGAAAGCGTTCTCAGGCCGAGAAAGTCCATCTTGAGCAGACCGGCTTCCTCGACGTCCTTCATATTGAACTGGGTGACGGCGTCGTCCAGCGAAGGCGTTTTATAGAGCGGAACGTAATTCGAAATATCGCTCGGCGCGATCACGACCCCTGCCGCATGTTTTGAAGCCGATCGAGCGAAGCCTTCCAGGATCAGGGAGTATTCGATCAGCTTATGGACAAGCGGATCGGCCTTGGCAAGGAGCGACTTTACTTCGGGCAGTTCCACCGCTTCTTTGAGCGGGGTCACACGTCCCATAATCACAGGAATATTCTTCGTCAGCTCGTTGATCGTAGCAAGTGGCACGCCCAGAACGCGGCCCACATCTTTCAACACCGCCCGCGAAGAGAGCGTCGAGAACGTAATGATCTGCGCGACCGCTTCCCGACCGTATTTATCGCGGACATATTCGATCACTTTTTCGCGCTTGTCATCCGAAAAGTCGATATCGATATCGGGCATCGATACGCGATCGGGATTTAAAAAGCGCTCGAAAAGCAGATTGTATTTGATCGGATCGACATTCGTAATTCCGAGGGCGTATGCGACAAGAGAGCCTGCCGCTGAGCCTCGGCCGGGTCCGACACGCACGCCACGGTCCCGTGCCGCGGATATAAAATCCTGCACGATAAGAAAATACCCGGCATACCCCATCTTATTGATGACCGAAAGCTCGAAATTCGAACGATCTTCGATCTCTTTCGTCATCGCAGTAAAACGGCGCTCCAGCCCTTTCTCTGTAAGGTGCTTCAGGTAATCGTCCGGAGTCGTGATACCGGTATCGGCCGGAATTGGGAAGGCCGGCATTTTAAAATCCTTCGAGAACGACACGTTGCATTTTTCTTCGATCTCGAGGGTCGATTCGATCGCATCGGGCCACGAAGAAAAAAGTTTGTGCATCTCCTTCGCCGACCGGAAATAATTCTGGTCGGTCCCATATTTCAGCTTATTGACGTCCGGCGGCTCTTTGGCATTCGCATCGCGAATGTGCAGCAGGACGTTATGCGCGAGGGCATGCTTCTGCTCGATATAGTGGCAGTCATTCGTTGCCACGAGCTTGATCCCTAATTCCTGCGCAAGTTTGGGAGCCAGTTCGCGCACTTTGGTCTCGAAGTTCAGGCCATGGTCCTGAATTTCGATATAAAAATCATCCTCGAATAGGTCTTTGAATTTTTTGGCAATGCGCTTCGCTTTCTCGTAATCACCTGTGATGAGGTGCGGACTTACGATGCCGCCGGCACAGGCCGTCGTCGCAAGAAGTCCTTCTCGGTGCTCGCGGAGCATCTCGAAATCGATGCGCGGCTTGTAATAAAAGCCTTCGGTATGCCCGCGCGAAACGAGCTTCATCAGGTTTTGGTAACCTATTTCATTCTTGGCGAGAAGGATGAGATGGTTGTACGCTTTATTCTTGCCCTCCGCGTCCTGAAAGCGTTCGCGTTCCGTGGCAAGTCCTTCGGGATAATAATAAACCTCGCATCCAATAATTGGCTTGATGCCTTCGGACTTCGCCTTTTTATAAAATTCGAACGCACCGAAAAGGACACCATGGTCCGTAAGGGCAACGGACTTCATTCCGTTCTCTTTTGCGGCAAGGACGAGCTGCTCCGTGCTGCAGGCGCCGTCTAAGAGCGAATAATAGGTATGATTATGAAGATGGACGAATTCCGGCACGGCAGTTCAATTAAGAATTACGAATGGAGAACCGTAAATCTCGACGAGTTAATTCTTAATTTTCCTTTTTCTGAAAAGAATTATTGTCATAAGCCGCTTCATCCACAAACCACACGAGATCCCCCTTGGGATCGACACGACTTGCTGGATATTTTGGCGAAGAATTATTCCTATCGTTAAGTACGGACTGTAAGATAATTTTCTTCCCCTCTCCAGCAACGATAAATGCCACCTTAGATGCATTGTTAATGGCCGAAAGTGTCAGTGAAATTCGAATCCGCGGTGGAACTGGCGAATTGGTTACAATAGCTATTTCTCGAGACATCTCTTCCTCGGTCATGCCGGGGAAAAGCGAGGCGGTATGGCCATCGTCTCCGAGGCCAAGTAAGATCAGATCGAATTCCGGAATAGACTGGCCGAAAAAAGAAGTAAGTTCGGTTGCGTATGAAGCAGCCACATCATGGGGATTCGATAACGAAGTGAGAATCGGATGAATATTCCCTTCTGTAATATCTATTTTGTCAAGAAGCGATTCTTTTGCCATGCGGTAGTTGCTCGCAGTGTCGTCGTGCGAGACATACCGTTCATCGCCCCAAAAGAAATGGACGTGCTGCCAATCCATCGTCCTGGCATAATCGCTCGCAAGTGTTTCATAGAGGGTCCGTGGGGTACTACCACCGGAAAGTGCGAGGGTAAAGCGCCCACGTTTTGCGATGGCTGCGGTGGATAATTCAAAAATTTCCTGGGCAGCCGCTGCACTAAGGGATGCAAGGGACGGAAAAGACCGAATGGTCATCTTAATAGTAGGGATTAGCCTGCATCAGATAATTCTTTGCATAATCGGCAACCGAATCCTCAAGCGGCTGGAACGACTTCGTATACCCCGCCTTGCGTAGCTTCGACATGTCTGCCTCTGTAAAATACTGGTATTGCTTCTTCACATTGTCCGGCATCTCGATATAAATAATGTTCGAAGGTTTGTGCATCGCCGCAAAAAGGGCATTCGCAAGATCGTTCCAGGATCGCGATCTACCGGTCCCCAGATTAAAGATCCCGTTCACCTTCGTATTGTTCAACGCCCACATTAAAACATCGACGGCGTCCGTGACATAAATAAAATCTCGCGTGAATTCACCATCCTTGTATCGCGGATCGGCAGATTGAAACAAGCGGATCGCTCCCGTTTCACGGATCTGGTTATAAGCCTTGAAGACCAAACTCGCCATATCGCCCTTGTGGTACTCGTTCGGACCGAACACATTAAAAAACTTGAAACCACAGCACCGCAGGTCGTGACCATGTTCAATGATCCACTGATCGAACCGCCGTTTCGACTCGCCATAGGCATTGAGCGGCTTGAGCGTTGCCGTCATCTCATTGGCATCGCTGAACCCAAGAGATCCATCGCCGTACGTCGCGGCACTCGACGCATAAATGAATCGAATCTTGTTCTCGAAGGACCACGCTGCAAGCTTGCGGCTGTAATCGGTATTATATCGTTCGAGCAATTCCCAATTCGTTTCCGTCGTCGAAGTGATCGCGCCAATGTGAAGAACTGCTTCCACATTCGAAGCATCTATCTTATCGAGATTGTCGATGAACCGGTCGCATTCTTCGAAGCGGTATTCTTTGCCATCGAGGTTTTGGGAACGCTCCATTTCGGGACGATCGATGACCAGGACATCATCGTGCCCTGAGTCATTCAGTTTACGGAGCAGAACGCTCCCAATAAATCCGGCACCGCCGGTGAGAATTACCATTTATTTGTCATTCCCACAAGAGCGGGAATGCAGTCGTTGAATAGAAAGAAACCTGCCGTTGTAACGCCTCTTCCCACTTTCGCGGGAACATTAGGCCAATTCCTCCGCAAATCTCAGCGCCAGTTTCCGAGCTTCCCGATTCTTCCAGTTCGCCTTGTGATAGGCATAGCTCGCAAGCAATGGCAAAGCGACGGTGGCCTCACAATAGACCATCTGCTCGTAACTGGTGGAAACTTTGCCCCAGGAACTTGCTTCCCGAAGCGTGGAACCCGAGAGCGCGCCGTCGCGCTCATCGGCAACCGTGATCTGCACGGCATATTTGTGCATCGGTGCATCTTCGCCTAAGAGTTCTGCCGCAACGACAATATCCTGTGCAAAATTCTTGGGGACTCCGCCGCCGATCATCAGCAGTCCGGTATCGTTACTCGCAAGTTTGAGCTGTGTAAGTTCCAAAAAGTCCTTCGCCGAGTCGATCGAGACGTGCAGGTCCGGCTGCGCGGTCTGGTGCATGACCAGCCCAAAGCCGGCACTACAATCGCTGAAAGCGGGAACGAAGATCGGCACATCGTTGCGGTAGGATGCCAGCACGATCGAATTCGCATTCGGGTGCCGCTCGTCAAGGAACTTCCCCATCTCGCGGATGAACTCCCGGGAAGAGTAGGGCCGGGGTTCGAGCGAATCGGCGATCTCCCCGATCGTATGATCGCAGACGCGAAGTTCGTCCTCATCAATGAGCGTATCGTAAATCCGGTCGATCGCAAGATCGCGGAGCTGGTTATCGTCAAGCCATTGAGATCCCTGGTAATGGCGGAATCCAAGCGCCTCGAAAAAATCCTGATCGACGATATTTGCCCCGGTCGAGACAATGGCGTCGATCATTCGATTTTCTATGAGATCGATCACCACCTGCTTGAGCCCCGCGCTGATGAGCGAGCCGGCGAGACACATAATGATCGCGCAGCCCTCATCTTCGATCATCCTATTATAGATCTGCGCGGCCCGATTCAGGTTCCGAGCCTGGAACGCCATTGCGCCCATCGCATCGACCATTGCAACCGCGTTCATCCGCTTAATGTCGATATGCTCGACCTTTTTCGAAAATAATTCTTGCTTGTTCATCTCGTAAGTCCTTGTGGTAATCTGGTTAGGGGTGTGCAAAACGGTAAAACGGTACGGGCGGTTCAAAATGCGATATTATTACTATGTTTACGCATCAGTGGGCTTAAACATCGCTCCGTTTAGGGGTTAATCTTCTCCGCCTCTTTCGGTCCCCACGATCCCGCTGGGTAAAAAAGGATCTCGTGCCGGTGCTTCAGGACCGGCGTATACAGTTTCCACGATTCCAGCGTTTCTTCGGCGGAGACGAAGAGCGTTTGATCGCCGCGCATGACATCCAAAAGCAGCGTATGGTAAGCTTCCGGAATAGGGCCAAAGGCCTCGGAGTAGGAAAAATGCATCCATTCGGGTTCGACCGCCATCTCGGTTCCGGGTTGCTTGATTTGGAACGAAATACGGAAGCCCTCATTCGGCTGGATCGCGATGACGAGCACGTTCGGCTGAGTGCCCCGCCCTGCTTTCGATTTGAATAATGCAACCGGGGGGCACCGGAACGTTACCACGATCTCCGATTTATGTTCCTTGAGCCGTTTGCCTGTGGTAAGATAAAACGGCACGCCATGCCAGCGCCAGTTATTGATCGATAACTTGAGTGAGGCATAGGTCGGAGTTTTGGAATCTCTCCGGACGTCTGCTTCCTGCCGGTATCCGCGTACGCCGTTACCATCGACTTCCCCCTCGGTATATTGTCCCAGGACCACGTCCTTCTCTTCGATCGGATCGATGGACCGAAGGACCTTTACTTTTTCGAATCGCAAATCCGTCGCTTCGAAAGCGAGCGGGATTTCCATCGCGGTCATCGTCAGGAGCTGCGTCAGGTGGTTCTGGATCATATCGCGGAGCGCTCCGGACTTTTCGTAATAATCGGCGCGGGATTCGATCCCCAGTTCCTCGGCGACAAGAATTTCCACCTTTTCGATCTTCTCCCGGTTCCACAGCGACTCGAAAATCGAATTCCCGAACCGAAACGCCAATACGTTTTGTACCGTCTCCTTGCCAAGATAATGATCGATGCGGTAAATCTGGTCTTCGGAAAAATACTGGTATAGCACGTCATTCAGGGCAACGGCAGTTTTGTAATCGTGCCCGAACGGTTTTTCGATCACCACTCGCGTCCAGCCGGTCGAACGATTGAGCCCGGATTCGCCAAGCGATTTTGCCGTCGGGCCGAACGATTCCGGAGGTATCGCCAGGTGAAATATCCGGTTCCCAGTTCCGCGGTGCTTTTTTTCCAGCGCTTCGATCTTCGATTTTAGCGTTCCGAAGTTTGCCTTCGTTCCCTTACCGATCCCCTGATAAAAAACGCGACCGTTGCACCACTTTTGAATGTCTTTCTGATTCTGGTGGCCGGCCCGTGTAATCGATTCTTCGACATCCCGCCGAAACATTTCGTCCGTTTTGTTCTCATTGCGACCGACCCCCAGGATGAGGGTCCCGGATGGCATTTGTCCCATGGCGGACATTTCATAGAGCGCCGGAAGGATTTTTCGGTGGGAGAGGTCCCCGGTCCCACCGAAGATCGTAAGCAGGCATGGGTCAGGTTTATTCGCCATCTTATTCCTTCGTTATGGCATGGCCGCCGAATTCGTTGCGGAGTGCCGCCAGCAGTTTATCGCCAAAGGAATCGCGATCGCGCGAGCGGATTCGCTCGAGCAGCGAGAGCGTGATCACCGGTGCAGGCACATCGTTGTCGATCGCTTCGAAAGCGGTCCACCGGCCTTCGCCCGAATCGGCCACGACCGGCGCAATGCCGTCTAAATTGGGATTTTTTCCTAGCGCATCGGCTGCAAGGTCCAGCAGCCAGGATCGCACTACGCTGCCGTAGCGCCAAATTTCGGCCACCTGATGCGTATCGAGCGAAAAATCTTTTTTGTGCTTTAGAATCGAGAGGCCCTCCGCATAGGCCTGCATCAGTCCATATTCGATCCCGTTATGGATCATTTTCACAAAGTGCCCGGCGCCACTGGGGCCGACATAACCCCATCCTTTATCTTTGGCCGGCGCCAGCGTCTCAAAAATTGGGCGCAGCGAAGCGACCGCCGATTTCTCGCCGCCGATCATCATACTATACCCTTCCTCCAGCCCCCAGATGCCACCACTGGTACCGCAATCGATGTAGGCAATACCGGTCTCGGAGAGTAACGTTGCCCGACGCATAGAATCTTTATAAAACGAGTTCCCTCCGTCGATAAGGACGTCGCCGTTGCCAAGCAGCGGTTGTAACTGAGCGATCGTACCGTCCACCGGCGTTCCGGCGGGAACCATCATCCAGATGATTTTCGGGTTCGGTAGCGCGCCGACGAGCGCACTCAGCGAGGCGACCGAAAACAGGCCGTGTCCCGTAAGCCGCTTGCGCGCTTCTTCGCTCGGATCGTAACCGACGATCTCATGTCCGCCACGGGCGAGCCGCTCGGCCATATTGGCCCCCATCCGGCCGAGGCCGATCATTGCTAATTTCATAGTCTGCAAAAATACGGGAAATAAATTTCGCGTCGAACGAATACTGCTCCGGTCCGGTTATTTTCGAACGTTTTAACGAACCTCGTAACGACCATGCGTAAACTCGCACTCCTGCTCGCTCTCGGACTTTTCCTCGGTGCTACGTCTGCCAATGCCTGCGATGGCGGCAAAACTGCTTCAAGGTCGCATAAAGGAAAAAAGACCTGCCAGTGCTCCAAAGCAACGGCCGCTAAGTCCTGCAATAAGGCAAACTGCTCGCATGCCAAATGCAAGAGCGGCCATTGCAAAGCGCATGCTCACAGGACGACGGCGATGAACGGTTAAGCTGCTATTGCGGCAGTGTTACTGCAATCACTCCGACGGTCTCGTCCCCCGAGGCGTCGGCCTTTTCGATATATCCGACACGATCGGCATTCGGTGAGATCACTGGCGCGATCACATTTGAAGCCAATGCGCTCCTGTGGCCATTGGACACATTGACGGCATACGCCGGATAATTCCCATTCGTACTAAGCGCTTCCGAAGAATAGACGAGCAACGTTCCATCGCTCGAAACGTCAAAGCTCGCTACGGTATCCCCTGTTACGATCGAAGTCCGCAACGTATCCAAAAGATTGTTCCAGTCGAGATGGATGCGGTCGATCCCACTGGCATAATTGCGTACAAACAGGTCCCCGCTTTTCGGGGCATACGCGCTCGCATGCAGGGAGACCTCCGCATTCGGAATATCGAGTAATTTATTGGCAGCCGTATCGAAAATAGTTACATGATTGAATTGAATGCCGCCGGCCCCCGTCGAATCGTAGATCGTTGCGGCAAAATGTGCATCGTCCAGCCATAAAAATCGCTGGGAATTGACACCGACAATCGTATAGGGGCGTCCCCCGTTGAGCGGCGTCTGGGCGGTCCCACCCGTAAGGCGGTACATCGTCACCAGCTTCGTGGCGTCCGACGATGCGACCGAAGTAACCGACACATATTGGGAACCACGGGAAACGCCGATCAGGCCCTCATTCTGAATGATATCGGTAACTCCACCACTACCCGTCAGGTCGACGCGATAAATGTCGTTCGAAAAAGGAGTGATCGCCGAATGACCGTCCGGAGCAACAACAACGATGGGCGGATACCCCAGCGAGTTTATCGGCTCGTCGCTCGGATTGATCGAATTCCCGATCGAGCCGCTGGAAGAAACATGGTAAAGATTCGCTCCTTCGATCGTCGAACCGTCGAGTGAGGAAATCGTGACCTTATCGATGTAGGCCAGTAACCCCGACTCATCCGGAAGCCACGCAAGGTCATCGACGTATTGCGAAACCGTCGATGTCGAGGTGGACGAACAGCCGCCAAGCATTGCCGATGCAAAGGCGACTGCGCATACTGACATAAAAATTGTAACGAGGAGTGATCTCATACTATCATTAACACAGGAACCGACGGATTGCCGCCCGGTACCGATCGTTTCGTATTTTTGTACACCGGTTGCAATTCGTGCGCCCGGCAATCTAACGTATGCACACGATTATTCCGGTCGCAGGTTTCGGAACGCGCTTGAGGCCGCACACTTATACCATTCCAAAAGTGCTGTTGAGTGTCGCTGGTAAACCGATACTCGCGCATATTTTGGACGACCTCCTTGCGAGCGGCATGACAAGCGCCACCATTGTCGTTGGATATTTAGGCGATGCCGTGCAGGAATTCATGCGCGGACGGTATCCCGATCTTCCCGTCCATTTTATAGAGCAAAAGGAACCTCAGGGCCTGGGCCATGCGATCTGGATCGCACGCGAGGATATCCCAGCGAACGGAGATCCTTTCCTTATCGCCTTAGGAGATACGATTTTCGAAGCCGACCTTAAAGCAATGCTTCAAGGGAAAACGAGCGCCATCGGCGTTTATACCGTCGAGGATCCGCGCCGCTTTGGAGTCGTCGAGGCGGAGAATGGATTTGCAACGAAGCTCGTCGAGAAGCCAGAGCAGCCGAAGAGCAATCTCATGATCTCCGGACCATACTTTTTCCGAAATCCTCGGCTGCTCCGGGAATGCCTCGATGAACTCGTTGCAAATGATAAGCGCACAAAGAACGAATATCAACTCACCGACGCGCTGCAAATGATGATCGAGCGCGGAGAAAAATTTGCCGTATTTCCGCTAAAGGGATGGTACGATTGCGGAAAACCGGAGACATTGTTGAGTACGAACCGCGTTCTGCTCGACCGTGGTTCGCATAGCCGTCCGCGAACTCGCACGGTCATTCACGAACCGGTCTTTATTGACGATACCGCCGATATTGAAGATGCGATCGTTGGCCCCTATGCTGCGATCGGCGCGGAATCGATCGTCCGAAATGCAATCGTGCGCGATAGTATTGTCGGTAATCAGGTCCGCGTAGAATCAGTCCTGCTTGATGGCAGCATCCTGGGCGACAATGCGAGCGTCATAGGACAATTCCGCCACATTAATGCGGGCGATTCTTCTGAAATAGATTTACGTTAAGGACCCATTAAGATTTTTAGGATGAACTAAGATTTCATGGCACGGCCCCGCAAGTTTTTCACCTTCCCTGAATTTCGCGATCACGTCCTTTCGGTCTATCTGCGCTTTTATCCGACGCTTGCCTCCTCGCTGGGGCTTCACGAATACGATGGACTGATCGAAGATTACAGCGCGGCCCGCCGCGAGCAATACGTCCACGATCTCACCTGTTCGCTCGATGCCCTGCTTGAGTTTTCCGTTCCTGCCGAGGAACAGGGCCGCTTCGAATACCGCGCGATCGAGTGGAAACTTCGCGACGAGCTTTTCCGCCTTACCGAACTGAGGGACTTCGAATGGAACCCGCTTGTCTATAACGATCAACTCGAACTTACTCACCTCGTCGATCGCGATTTCGCCCCGATCACGGACCGGATGCGTTCCGTCCTGCTGCGTGTCCAGGCGTATCCTCGAGTACTTGCCGTTGCGCGTCAAAATTTAAGCGCACATATAGATCGAACGATCGTTGAAACGGCGCTCCTTTCATTCCAGGGACGGCTCGACTATCTCGAGGAACTCCCTTCGATCGCGTTCGAAAAGATCGAAGATACAAAACTTCTCGAAGATCTCTCGGAGGCCGTTCAGAGTGCAAAGCTTGCGATCTCGAGTTTTATCGAAGCCGTACGAACGGTCGTCCTTCCGAATGCGCTGTACGATTCGTTCCGTCTGGGAGCCAACTTGCTCGAACGGTACATCCATTCCGCCGAACTCGTCGATGAACCGCTCGAGTCGATCCTCGAAAAAGGCAAACGCGAAATGGACCGGCTTACGGTCGAACTCTTCAAAGCGAGCGAAGAGCTGGATCCCACGGCAAGCCCAAGAGAAGTATTCCATACGTTCGTCGAAAGTGAGCATTTCAGCGAACAAAATATCCTAACGGAGACGGCCAGCATGCTCGAGCGCATCCGTGCATTTGTCCTGAAGCACAATCTCGTCGCGATACCCTCCGAAGTGCGCTGCACCGTACAGGAAACGCCTGCACACATGCGCTGGGCGGCCGCCGCGATGTTCAGTCCGGGTGCCTTCGAAAAGGTCGCTACGGAAGCCTTTTATTACATTACACTCCCGGAAGCGAAATGGGACGACGCCAAGAGAAAAGAGTTCCTTCACGGCCTGAATCGCTCGGTGCTCGAAATTGTCTCGATCCATGAAGCCTATCCCGGTCACTACACGCACTTCCTTCACATCCAGAAGGTCAAGAGCAAGGTCGGAAAATGTTTCTGGTCGTACGCCTTCGTCGAAGGCTGGGCGCATTACACGGAAGAAATGATGCTCGAAGCCGGATGGGGTTCCGGCGATGCACGCATTCGAATGGCCTATCTGCAGGAAGCGCTGGTGCGTGTGGTTCGCTACATCTCGGCGATATCGCTTCACTCCGGGACGATGACCCTCTCGGAGGCCCAGCAGCTCTTTGAGGAAAAAGCGCTCTTGCGTCCGGTCTCGGCGCGTCGCGAAGCCGAGCGCGGTGTGTTCGATCCCGGATATCTTTTTTATACGTACGGAAAGTTCCAAATCAAGGAGCTTCGTGCGCGGTTCGAACGCGAAGGTGGAAGTGATTTTTCACTCTACGAATTTCATAATGCTTTGCTCTCCTTTGGTTCGCCGCCCGTCAAGCTTGTGGCCGAGATCATGGGGGCCTGACCCGGGATGGTAACTGATTCGTTTTCTCGCGCCGAACGGTCGCCGGACGCCGATTTTTCTTCTCCGGCCGCTTTGCCGCTCGATCGGGCCCGCCAGCTCCTTCGCGATTCGGCCGGGCTCTATCTTTCAGAACCCGATCGCGCCTGCGATATTGCTCGCGACATCGTTTCCATCGCCGAGGCCGAGGGCGACCCGGCACTCATGGCACAGGCCAGAATGGAATGGGGCCGCGCCTTACGTCAAAAAGCCGATTTGCGTGGAGCGCGACAGCAGTTCGAAGCCGCTCGCGATCTCTACGAAGCCGCCGGCGACTCGGAAAACTTCCCACGCGCCCTGCAGGCACTGGGAACCGTCTTTAGCGCGGCCGGCGATCTGAACGGCGCCAGCGAACTGTTTACAAAAGCCCTGCCGCTCGCTCGCGAACGCCATGATGAGTTCACTATTCAGCGAGTCCTGAATAGCTGGGGCATTGTACATATTCGTTCCGGCGACTATTCGAATGCGCTGCGGACGTTCGAAGAATGTCTCGATTCGCTTTCCCGCTCGCCCGATCCCTACTTAGAGTCCAGCGTGCTGTTGAATGTCGGTGCGATCTTTCAGCGTGCCGGACAGTACACCATTGCGATCGAGCATTTCGAGCAGAGCCTCGGACTCGGAAGGAAGCTGGAAGACCGCCGTCACATCGCCTCCTGCCTCATTTTTTTGGGCGACACGGCAACGACAGAAAAACGTTCCGGCGAAGCCCGGCGCTATCTCGAAGAAGCGCTTCAGATCTCAGAACAGGAGCGTTTCAAGGACTTACACGCGCATGCTCTGATGAGCCTTGCCGAAGCCGCACTGGCAATTGGAGAGCCCGATCGCGCGCTCATTTATTTGCTTCGTTCCCGGCCGCTGCTTCACGAACCAGAGGACGCAATTCCCATTCAAAAAGTCGAGCAGGCCCTTGGCGAAGCATATTTGAAACTTGGACAAATCCCGGATGCCGAGGCCCCGGTGGCAAATGCGCTTCGGCTCGCGCGGCAGATCGCCAGTCCGCAACTGCTCTACGAAGCGAATCTTTTAGCTTCGGAACTCGCCGCAAAACGGCTGGAGTACAAAGTAGCCAATGAATACCTGCACGAAGCGCTGCGGCAGCACGAAATCCTTTTCAGCGAAGCGAACCAGCGCGCCGTCGGAGAAATGGAGCTACGAATGGCAATCGAAGCTCGCAAGCAATAGGTCACCTATTTGCATTATATTAAGAACTCCGCAGCCCCGAAATTTGTAGTTATTTATGGGCACCCATCGTGGTGCATGATACGCCGGTGTCGGTGCATGACGCGATCCACACGGGTGTGTCAGAAAGCCCTTCGAGAAAGACACACGGAAGGAACCGCCTGAAAATGGCGGTTCACATCGGAGGAGAAATCGCGAGCCGCAGGCCGATCGCACGTAACGTGACGTATCTCCGTGCTGGCTCGATGAGCAATCCTTCCATCGGGGAGCGGAGGTCTCATAAACCGTCTTGCTCTACCAGTTTCGAGAGGCGCTTCCGGAGCACAACGAAAAAAGAACCAACAGTGAGCCAAAGGGCGCTTGTCGCTTGATTCCAATTACAGGCCTCACTTCACCGGACCTTCGCAGCATGCTGCGTGGGAACACGTGATGATCTCCGACGGTCTCAGGAGGTTCCGATGGGAACTCCGTGCCGAGCCGCTCATGAAGGGACTGCCGCGCTTCGCAAGCATGGCCTCCCCATGAGGAGCTCCGCAGGCCAAGGGACAGTGGAAGTAAGCGGTCCACAAGGCGGGTGCCCGCTGATACGTGGGATATAAACGGTTCTTTATTCCCTTGTACCGAGTGCAGTCAGGGATGCCTGCACTCCCTCCGGGTGGATTCACTGGCATCGCACGGCCTCGCTGCTCTACAGCCTCGCTGCTCTACAGCCTCGCTGCTCTACAGCCTCGCTGCTCGATGTTTATTCCGCCAGGAGCATTCCGGAACGCCCTGTGTCTTTCTCGAAGGGCTTCCCCGTTTTCTTTTTTGCGATTCCGCGAATCTTATTCCGGATTTCCTCGGTTTACGGCCCTGATTTTTATGACCAACGAGATTACCTCCACCCAAATTGCCGATCTGCGCGCCCGCCTCGCAGAGCTCGGCGACTCTCTTTGACTTAGGTCCCAAAGAACGACGGATCGAAGCCTTAGAGCAGGAATCCGGCCAGGCCCCATTCTGGGACGACCCGAAAAGAGCCCAGAAGATCATGCAGGAACTTTCGCGCCTCAAAAAGGAGCGCGACGATTTCCAGAAACTCCGTTCGCGCCTCGACGATGCGGAAGAACTCCTCGAGTTCGCTCGCGAGGACGATTCGCTCGTCCCGCAGGTGGCACAGGAATTTTCGGAACTTTCGAACGATCTGGCCTCCCAGGAACTCGCCGTGATGCTGAATAAGCCGGACGATTATAAGGACTCGATCCTGACGATCAATGCCGGCCAGGGTGGTACGGAAGCATGCGACTGGGCGGAAATGCTGGAGCGCATGTACACCCGCTGGGCAGAGCGCAACGGCTACAAAGTCCGCCTCCTCGATGAGCAGCCCGGCGAAGCGGCGGGAATTAAATCCGCCACGCTCGAGATCGATGGCGAAAATGCGTTCGGCTATCTCAAGACCGAGAACGGAGTGCATCGCCTCGTCCGCATTTCGCCCTACGATGCGAATGCCCGCCGCCACACCAGTTTCGCGAGCGTCTATGCCTATCCTGTCATCGAAGAAGAGAATACAGAGATCGTGATCAATCCGGCCTTTTTGCAGCGCGATACGTATCGTTCCGGTGGCAAGGGCGGCCAGAACGTAAATAAGGTGGAAACGGCGGTCCGGCTCACGTATAAATATACGGACCTCGAGGGCAACCAGCATACGGTGATCGCCGCGTGCCAGGAAGAACGTTCCCAACTCCAGAATGGCGAACGGGCCATGAAGATGCTCAAGTCTCGCATTGCTGCGATCAACCGCGAGATCGAAGAAGCACGGCTGGCCGCGATCGAAGGCTCCAAGAAAAAGATCACCTGGGGCTCCCAGATCCGTTCGTATGTCTTCCAGCCCTACACGATGGTAAAAGACCATCGGACGAAAGTCGCCAAGACCGACGTCCAGGCAGTGATGGACGGAGATATCACCGAATTTATGAAGTCCTACCTTCTCTTCGAGGGCGGCAAGCTAAAAGTGACCGACACCGCAGACGAAGATCTGTAAAGCCGGAATTTCTTCGATACGAAAATGACGATCAGGCACCTTCCTGCTTTTACGGTCATCGGCATCGCCCAGAGGACGAACAATGCAAGGGAAATGTCGCCCGAAGGAATCATCGGGCCCATGTGGGACCGCATCGTTTCCGGAAATCTCCTGGACAAAATTCCGAACCGAGCCGATACAAATGTCTTAGCGATGTATACCGATTATGAATCGGATGCGAAGGGCGACTATACATTTTTCATCGGTCCAAAAGTCGTGAGTTCGGATGTTGTTCCGGAAGGAATGATAGCCAAGACCATCGGTGCCGCACGATACGCGGTTTTCACTTCCGATCGAGGCCCCCTGTATGAAGTCGTCCCAAGATTATGGCAGCGCATTTGGTCCATGCCCGCGGACGAATTAGGCGGTGAACGCGCGTATCTCGCCGATCTGGAATTCTACGACGAACGGGCGCTCAATCCGTCCGATGCCGTCATGGAAGTATGGGTGGAAATAAAATAATGTCCGTTTAGCTCTCTTTATTTCCACATGATCGGAACAATGATCTCGAAAGCACCGTAGCCGGTTCCGACAATGCCATTTCAAAATCCTACTTTTGTTTATCTTTTCCGGCTTCACATTCGGATCGCTTTCCGATACTTAAAACGACTCCATAAAGAAATCGCTGCACTTATTATTGTTGCAGAGGGGATCGATATCCTTGGGGCAAATAATGTCGAGCAATCGTTTCCGCAGGTGGCTTTTAGTGCGTATTGCGTGCTTGCATTCGTTCTGCAGATATATCGGAAAGATAAAAAATTTCTTCGCGTAGCAATAGACGATTATCGTAAATTTTTAGTATTCGAGAATTTATTGATCGTACTCCCATTCGCACTCATTCTCGTAGCGTATAAAAACTGGGTTTTGGTGATCTCTTCCGTCCTTATTGCAATATTTGCCGGTTTTATTGAATGGAAACCGATTCGCTCCGTAGGAATTCGGATTGGAGGTTTTTTGCCAGATGGCGCTTTTGAATGGCAGGCAGGCATCCGCCAACGCGTTATCAACTTTATTGTTATTTATGCCATCGGTTCGCTCGGCGTCCTGAACGCTTCACTTTCACTATTGTCAGTCTTATTTCTTGCGTACAATGTTGCTTCCTTTTATGGGCCGTGCGAATCCTATCTCATGATAGACGGGTTCGCTTCGACAAACAGTTTTTTGGGACGAAAACTTAAACAATCCGTCAGCCTATTCCTGTGTTTTGCGGCCCCCCTTATCATTCTTACCCTGCTCAAAATGCGATTCGAACATTGGTGGGTCATCGCTGTAGTTTTATGTATTTGTATGATAATCGTGGTAGGATCCCTGCTAATAAAGTACGCGCACTTTGAAGAAGGCAAAAATCAGTCGGCTCAAAACGATGTGCGTTTGATCCTACTCACGGCTTCGATTGCATTCGTTCCTGTGACGTTGGCGTACGAATGGCGCTTGTATCGCAAAATAAAGCTCCACCTCCCCATGTATTCTCATCGGAATTACTCACATGCTTGAGATTAAGGACCTGACCGTCGATTACGGCGAAGAACCGGTGCTCAACGAACTATCTCTTTCCCTTGCGCCGCAGCGTATTCACGGATTGGTCGGGCGGAATGGCGAAGGCAAAACAACGCTTCTTAATTCGATCTATGGAACCGTCCTTCCGCAAGCCGGTTCGATCGAATGGAATGCACGACCATTGAGGACGGAAGATGTTGCTTATCTTGAGACCGAGCTTTATTTTTACCCCATGATCACAGGCCGGGAATACTTGAAGATATTCACATCGAAAAACCCTTTGTTCGATTACCATCGATGGAATGAACTCTTTGAATTGCCATTACGAGATTTCATCAGCACATACTCGACCGGCATGAAAAAGAAATTAGCCTTATTGGCAATTTTTGCTCTTGACCGGCCTTTTGTCATGCTCGATGAGCCTTTTAATGGGTTAGACATCGAGACAAATCTTCTTCTCTCGCAAATCCTCCTGGCTTTTGCCGGTTCAGGAAAGACCATATTAGTCACGTCACATATCCTCGAATCGCTCACATCCATCTGCGAGGAGATACACTGGCTACACCATGGTCACATTGAACAGTCCTACACGCCGGCAAACGTCCATTCATTGAAAGAAGAAATTCTTGAAGACCTGAATCAACAAAAACTTCCGGCGCTCAAGCAATTATTGCAGGATAAAATTACCGATGAAGTTCGGAACGTTCGTCGATGATCGTTCCATCTTGATTTTTGGTGGCAGCCGCTCAATGCTCCACAACAAAAGGCAGGACGATCTCCTCACTTCCCTTCTCCTGTTGTGGGTCTACGTGTACTCGCAGAAAATAATGGCCGGAAGCTAATGAACCGAGGTCCAGTGGGATCGTGGATCGGCCGGCTGGAACAAAGCGCGCCGGCCCCTGCATAACTTCCCTTCCATCCGCCGAAAAAACAGCGATAGCGATACTGCCAGAATTTGGAAGGGTCAGTTGGCACTCGGCCTCGGCGTTCACCGGGTTGGGAATTATACTAAGCGCGCTCGAACGGTTTGGCATTCCCCATACTTCACTCGCAGGAGCCGTTCCATTGCCGATCAACGAAACGGAATCCAACGCTCCATCGGCGAGCGTCACGGTAAGGGTTCCCGTTTGCACGCCCGCCACATGCGGTGTAAATGAGACCACAAGATGGATCGAATCCCCTGCCGCCACAACAAAAGGCGGAGCCGGCTGCGGTCGCACCGAAAAGGGAGGTCCTGCCGCCGACGCACTTACAGAGATCGCATTCACGGTGATCGGGCCGGTCCCCACGTTCAGGATGGTCGCCAAAGCTTCCGAAAACTTTCCGGTATCGACCGTTCCAAAGTCGATGATAGTGGCCGGTTCGAGCGCGAGTTTGGCTTTGCCTCCGCCCACACTTACCGAGAAGCCCACATCTTTCGTCGCCATGTGCAGATCGTCAAAGGCGCGTAAGGTAAAAGTGTACGGCCCCGGGACGTCCAGCCCTCTCACCGTGGTCTGTGCCAATCCCTGATGATCGAATACCGGATTCGAACCGGGCGGTGCGGACTTCACTTCCCACCAATATCGAAGCAGTTGACCCGAGGTATCGCTCACATTCGCAGCGAGTTGTAAAGTATCCTGTGGAAGATCGATCGCTCCAGGCGTTGCAATGACCGATTTGATGGTGGGTCCGGAACTTGCTGGATGGACCGTACAGATCACGCGATCGACCAGGTCCGGCTTACCGGGAACCGTTACGTTACACTGGAAAACATAATCGCCGGGAACCGTCATGCCCGTAACGTTGGCTCGAATGCTGATAAAAATGTAGATTGTTGAATCGACGACGGCATGTGCTCCCGCCGGTTCGCTTATGAGGCGCCACTTGCCTCGGCCCGTGAAATTCGAATTCGCCAGATCGCTGATACCGACCTGCAGCGTACACGATGACGTCGGCAATTCAACGTTCGCATGAGTGGTATCCTGTGGATCGGCAAAGACCAGCCCATAGGGTTGGCCAAATCGAAAGCCCGATTGCCAAAGCCATGGCGGCGGATTCGAGTCGTACACCTGGAGAAAGACCTTGCGTGTAGTCGTATTCATGCCATCCGATACCGAGAGCATGAAAATATACATCCCGGCAATTGTGAGGTCCGTGACCTTTGTATTGAGAGATGCAGGAGATGTGAAGCTGGCATTCGCCCCGGTAGGTTGTGCGAAAATCGACCACTGATACGTCAGCGGATCGAGTTCCGCATCGGCGACCGCCGCGCTCAGATTCACCGAGGTCAGCGGCGTAATAAGATAACCGGAGTCGGACTTTGCCCATTCGATCGAAGGGGGATGATTCGGTCCCACATACGGATACAGCGTCGCCGTAGCTGTTTGCCCATTGCTCGCGCCGACCGTAAAGGATATCGTGCCGTCGCTCCCAACCGTTTTAATTCCATACTCCTGATATGCGGTCGCGCCATTGGGCGACTCCGAAAGTCCATATTCGCCGGGGCGCAACCCGGTGATCGTTACCGATTCATTAGTCCTGTGGCTTATCACTACCGTCGTGATCCCGTTCTTGCCTTTGAACGCGACCGTCTGGACCATAGAATCGTTCGACGTGGCAGCGATCCGCATGTCTCCGGGCCGAACGTAATGCAGGAGCTGCCGCATGCGATAATAGGTCCCACCGGGCAGCCAGTTCGTCCCACCAGGAGTCGCAGATACTGCACCGGTGTAACCGACCTCCCAATACGTTACATTACCCAGCACAAGGTCGCTCACGATGTCCTCAACGCCAGGATTACCCATTTCCGTCTGTGCCGTCGTTATTCCATGCACGCGAGCGGAGTCCGCCAGATAGCTTCGGTAAGGATCGTCCGTTCCATAGCGATGATACGAAAGCCTGCCGACATACGACCACCATGTGTTGTCACGGTGCGTATTGGTATCGTACATCCACGTCGTATGCGGATCGACGCCTTCCGCCCACTGAACTTTCGTTCCAAGCCCATGCGCGATCAATCGCGGGCCGACTGCGGCAACATCGTCGGAAAGGACTTGCGTATTCCACGAACTTCCGAATTGCGGCTCATTCTGGATCACCGCATAGTTAATATCGATCCCCTGCTCCTTCCACCAAAGCGCGTCTGCCCAGATCTGCAGTGCGCGTTCGCCCGGATCGTATTGCACCCACGGCTTGGCCATTGTCGCAAAGGAGGGATAGGTGGGGCTCGAGTAAAAATTCGTTTTGAGTCCCTGTCCTTCGACTAACTGTTTAAAATAAACCGCATACGGCGCGACCGTAGCATACGGAGCGGCGGCCTGGAACTTTGTCCAATCGAGCGAATCGCAATTGCCGTTGAGATCGATGCCCGTCCCATCCGCACGTGGACCGACCTCCCACATTCGGGAACCGGTGAGGCCCAGATCGAGCGCCATGTCGCGGAGATATTGGTAATCGAGGGTGTCCTGCAGGGCCTGCCCCGAGGTTTGATTGAGACTGAAATTCAGGGCGCTAAAAACTCCCCCGCCCTGTCCCCAGCCATCGATGGTCTGGTAGTGGACCGCGCTGTCAACAGAGACCGTAACCTGGGCAAAGGCAGGAGTTACAAGAAATATAGAAAATAAAAGCGAAGTTACGACTCGGAATTTCATACACTCTGAACACTTCGACGGAAGAAGAATCACGACATTCAAACTTCCCGATTCCGATACGATAACAGGAACGCGGACTGTGCCTCGGCATCCGATACAGAATTAAAATCGCTCAAGGCTTCTTTACTGTAGCCGCTTTGGATCTCTTCGACCGTGACCATGTAACCTTCGACGCAAAAAACGATCCTCCAACCTCGAATAGCTTGTACCAACCGTCCATCACATTCTTCGATCCGCTTATAGGGATGTGGGAACGGATCGCGGCGAAGAACGCGCTCGATCCGCTCCGCGAGATTAACGCCGTGCTTGCGAAGAAATGCAAGTTGCTCCTTCGCAAGCGGTGAGTAGTTCACCGTGTATGCTCCCGATTTTGCGGCTTCCTCGATCCATCCTGCAAACGCATCGGCATGCGCTTCGACATTCGGAAGATATGGCTTGATATCTAAAATCGGAGTTCCATCGAGCAGATCGACATTGCGAACGCGGAGTGTGAGTCCGTGCACTTTGACAAGATCGACGAGCGAAAGCCCAATGGGATTCGGCCTGTGCGGCGAACGCGTTGCAAAGACTCCGCGCTTCTGCCTCGGACCGCGCGGCACAAGTACTTTCGGTTTCCAGTTCGGGTTCCGGTCGAACCAATAGAGCAGCCAGATCTTTTCCATCCCCACCAGATCTTCCAGCGCCTGCTCGAAATTCTGTCCTTCGAGGAGCTTAATCGTTCCCTCCGCTCCCCCCTCCGGCTGATGCGGCGCCTCGGCTTTGCTCGTGAACGGTGTGGAGATATAGCCAATGGGGGTGAGGGTGAGGCTTGGGATCATTCTCGAATAATCTTCTTCGTCACGACAGAATTCGCCGATCCGTTACGCCGCTCGGCCGGCGCGGGCGCGGAATCCTTGCGAACGTAGAGATGAAAATATCAGCCACGGACTTTGGCCGCTTCCTCGGCTTCAATTCTTTTCACATTTGCTTTCAGCGCTTCATACTCCGGCGTGCCGGCGAACGGCGCGAGGTCGCCATCTAAAAAGATCCAGAGACCAGGGATACCCCTGAATCCCGCGTCGAGGGCTTTTTGTAGCACTCGCATCGCCTGCATCGAGTCGCCGAGATTTTGAAACAGGCATGCCGTATCGTAGAGTGAATGGCCGTCCTTCAGATTCGCAAGTTCATTCGTCTCGGTGAGGGCCTCCTCCGTTCTGCCGGTAAAGAGCAGCAAAGCGGCATGGACCACGCGATTATGCTCATCGTCGGGATGAAGCCGAAGGTGTCGTTCGATGAGCGGAAGCGCGACCGCAGACCATTTAGCGCGTTTTTCCATTTCACCGGCGGCGTCACAATTTATGACAAGATTCCACAAGGTCACGAGCCGATTCGGATTCAGCCGCACCGCTGCCTCGTACGGAGCGATGGCCTTGTCCCGCTGGAACGTCTCCATATAGAAGAATCCAAGCGCCGTATGACTATTGTAATCCTCGGGATATTTGCGGACCAATTCTTTCGCAATTTCCTCTGCTTCTTCCAGGTTGCCGCGGAGCATCGCTATCGACGAGAACGCCTCATACACCGAAGAAAGCCCGGGTTTGAGTTGAAGCGCTAGCCGGCACAGCGATTCCGCCTCGTTGAGAAATTCCGGATTATGGTCGTATCCCCGGTAAAGAGCGATGAGCGCGGTTGCTTTGCTCAGGTAGGCTTCGGCATAGCCGGGATCGAGACGGATCGCTTCATT
>JAJPIQ010000019.1 GCA_021324685.1 Bacteroidota bacterium | reverse complement strand
GCCGCCGAACCGGTTGTGAAAAAATTGCGAAGAGATCACGACCGAAGCAAGAGAACCATTTTTTAATACGGCCGCGCTCGTTTCGTCACAGGAAGTCTCGATCCCCAGAATGCATTCGTCCGATGGAAGCTCGAAGCTCATTCGACGATCTCTACGATATCTTCATTTTGCTCGTCCGCCGGCGCATCCACTGATTCGCGGAGCGCCCGGTCCTTAAAATAGTTCACCACCGCTTTCATCGCTTTCAGGCCGATGGCACTCACCAGTTCCGGTTCGGTCGCCGCTTTCACTCCTTCGACGGAACCGAATTTTTCGAGCAGCTTCATGGCCGTCTTTTTTCCGACGCCCGGAATTTCGGTCAGCTCGGTCTGGATCGTGCGCTTTTCGCGGAGCTGCCGATGGAAGGTGATCGCGAAGCGGTGCGCTTCGTCGCGGACGTGCTGCATCAGCCGGAGGCTGCTTGAAGAACGGGGCAGCACCAACGGATCGGTCGAGTGGATGACGAAGACTTCTTCCAGCCGTTTTGCCAGCCCGATCGCAGGGATCGTTCCTATCCCCAATTCGGAAAGGACTTCGTAGGCGCTCGAAAGCTGCCCTTTACCCCCGTCGATGATAATGAGGTCCGGAAGTTCGCTCTTTTCCGTTAAGGCCCGCGTATAGCGTCGGCGGACAACCTCGCGCATGGCGGCAAAATCGTCATTGCCTTCGACGCCCCGAATCTTATATTTTCGATAGTCCGATTTTTTCGGTTTGCCATCGGCAAAAACGACCATGGAACTTACATATTCGCTACCCTGCAGGTGCGAATTGTCGAAGCACTCGATGCGGCGCGGCGGTTTTTTGAGATGCAGGTCTCGCTCGAGTGCTTTAAGGACGTGCGGCACATGATCGGCCTCTTTCATTTTCTGGAGCTTGATCTCGCCCAGTAAAAACTTCGCATTGGCGCGGACCATGTCCATCAGCTTCGCTTTTTCTCCGATCTTGGGCTGCACGATACGCGGCGGTTTCATCGCTCCGGAAGCATCCTCGGTCGAGAGTTCCCGCGTGCGCCGCGCAAGCCACTGCTGCAGCGTGTCTTCATCTTCTAATTCAAGCGGGAGTAAAATCTCTTCCGGAATATAGTCCGTGGAAGAATAATATTGCTCGAGCAGAGCCGAGAGGATTTCCGTATCCGTTTTTCCTTCGATGTTACTGAAGAAAAAATGCTGCTTGCCGATCAGCTTCCCATCGCGTACCTTGAAGACGATCCCGCAGGCATCGTCGTCTTCATGGGCGAGCGCAAAAATGTCGCGGTCGATCTCGTCCTCGCTTACCACTTTTTGCCGGCTGGCATAATCGGCCAGCAACCGAAGCTGATCGCGGACCTTCGCCGCTTCTTCGAAACGCATCTCTTCCGAGAGCCGCTCGATATCGGCCTTGAGCGCCTGTTCCACTTCGCGCGTCCGTCCCGAGAGGAGTTTGCGTACTTTCTCGACCATGGAGCGATACTGCTCCTGCGAGACAAGGCCTTCACACGGGCCTTCGCATTTCTTGATGTGGTATTCGAGGCAGACCTTTACTTTCGCCCGAAGGATAAGCTGGTCGTCGATATAATAATCGCAGGTGCGAATCGGAAAAATATCCCGCAATGTTTTGAGCAGGTAGCGAAGGTAGCCGGCTTCGGTATACGGTCCGTAATATTTCGATCCGTCGCGTATCTTGCGGCGCGTCGCAAAGATGCGCGGGTACGGCTCGTTCGTCACGACGACGTAGGGGTAACTTTTATCGTCGCGAAGGTTGACGTTGTACCGCGGCTTCAGTTTTTTGATCAGGGTATTCTCGAGGATCAGCGCCTCGACATCGCTGTCCGTAAGGATCACTTCGACGTCCGCGATCTTCGAGACGAGCGATCGGAACTTCCCATCGCCCACGCCACGACGGTAGTTCTGAAAATAGGAGCGAACTCGGTTCCGAAGGACCTTCGCTTTGCCGACATAGATCACACGGCCTGCGACGTTCTTGAATTGATATACGCCCGGCTCTTTGGGAAGCGATTCGAGCTTTTCTTCGAGCGTGAGGTCGTCGACCGTCAGCGCCAGATGGACGTGCGTGCCCTGGGTCGCAATGTCGATCGCGTCCTCTTCCTGTTCGAGTTCGTCATCGTGAAAGGGAATGAAATCGAATTCGTCCGGATGGGAGGGCGAGTGTAAATCGTCCATGGGAACGGATTGCTCCGTCATTATTTTCCCTCCGTTTCCGGGCGGTTCTGGCACAGTTCGACGAGGACCCCGTTCGTCGATCTCGGGTGCAAAAAGGCGATGAGCATATCGTGGGAACCGGGCCGAGGCGCTCGGTCGATGACCTCGAATCCTTCGCTCACCACGCGTTCGAGTTCCGCCGAAACGTCATCGACTTCGAAGGCGACGTGATGGATGCCTTCTCCGCGCTTTTCCATGAATTTCGAGACCGGGGAGTCGGCCGCAGTCGGCTCGGTCAGTTCGATCCGAGCGTCGCCAAGCTGGAACGAAGCGATCCGGACCTTTTGATCGGGCACCTCTTCGCGATGAACGCGCGTCTCGCCCAGCAGCCGGGAAAACAGCTCCTCGGCGGCGCTCAAATCGCGGACGGCGATCCCGATATGCGAAATTTTCATCGGTTCTTAGAACACACGAATGAAAAGAAATGTCAGAGGGTGCGTCATTAACCTTTTTTGAGTATTTTTGTGGCATGTCTTCGTCCGCCCGTAAGATCTCGATCCTGCCGCTCTTAGCGGTAAATTTCATTTCGACGCTCGGCTATGGGATCGTATTGCCATCGTTAGTGTATATCGTCGAGCGGTTTCATGGCAGCAACGTTCTCTATGGTGCGCTCGGGGCAAGTTATTCGGCCTGCCAGTTTATCGGCGCACCGGTGCTTGGCAAACTTTCGGACCGGTTTGGACGCAAAAAGATTTTGTTTTTAAGCGTGCTCGGATCGGCGATCGCCTGGGCGCTTTTTATGCTCGCGTTCCAATTGCCGATGGAACCGATGGGTGCGATCTCAAGCGCCCTGACGGGTACGATCTCGTTCACGCTGCCGCTGATTACGATCTTCATCGCGCGCGCGATCGATGGCCTTACTGCCGGAGATGTTTCGGTTGCAAATGCCTATGTGGCTGACGTATCAACGCCGGAAAAACGAAAGGCCGACTTCGGGAAAATGGGGGTCGCTGCAAATTTGGGATTTATTCTGGGGCCCGCACTTGCCGGCGTGCTGGCCGTAACTTCTCACGGGCTCCATCTTCCGATCCTTACGGCGCTGGCAACGTCTGTCCTTGGACTTCTGCTGATCGTTTTCTTCCTTCCCGAATCGCGGCCGCGTTCGTTCCGGAACGACCCGGCGAACATCGGAAAACATTTAGGGGCGGGCGCCAAAGGGTGCTTCGAGCCGGAACGCCCGAAAACGATGACGCTTCGAGCCGCGCTTCGGATCGAATCGATCCCGCTCCTGCTCTCGATCTATTTCGTCTTTTTCCTTGCCTTCAGCCTGTTCGTTGCGGCTATGCCGCTCTACGCGACGGAAACGCTTCATTGGTCGGTGGCCGAGACCGGAATTTTCTTTTCGGTGCTATCGATGGTGATCGTGCTGACCGAAGGGCCGTTACTTTCGTGGATGAATAAGCGCGTTACCGCCGAAGCGCTCACGATCTCCGGAACGTTTATCGTCGTCTTCAGCTATCTTTCGCTCCTCGTTCCGAACCCGGTGTTTGCGTATCTGGCGGCCGTCCTGTACGCGCTGGGCAATGGCCTGATGTGGCCCTCGTTTTTATCGTTGCTTTCGGAACGCGCCGGAGACGAAAACCAGGGATATATTCAGGGCCTTGGCAATAGCGCCGGCTCGCTCGCGTCGATCGCAGGGCTGCTCGTGGGAGGCGCTCTCTTTACGCCCATGAAGGGAAGTATTTTTATCATTCCCGCAGGGTTGGTCGCGATCGTTTTCATCATGAGCTTCTGGCTTCGAACGCCGAAGCGAGCGATCCCACGCTCATCGTCATAGATCGTACGCTCATAACGCGGCTTCCGCGAGGGCGAACCCGGCCAGGCAGGCCAGCGGGGCCAGCACGATCGTTCCTGCAAGATAGGTCACGGCGATGGCATATTGACGCTCCGTAAACAGCGTGATGACTTCATAGGAGAACGTGCTCATCGTCGTGTATCCTCCGCAAAATCCGGTGACAAGGAACAGCCGAAGGTTCGGCGAAGATGCCACGCCGGCAAGATAGCGCATAAAAAAACCGATCGCGAGCGAACCGGTGATATTAATAAGGAACGTTGCCCAGGGGAACGGCGCCGAGTTCCACTCGGAGATCCAGACGCCTAACTGATATCGGCCGAGGACGCCGATAACGCCGCCGATCGCGAGGAACAGGTATTTCATGACGTGAGACACAAAACGCCATCTTCCGTGTAATCATGCCTATCTCCCCGGGACAAGTTGAGAAGAGAGCACGACCATCGGCATGATAAAAGCGTCTTGGTCAGAATTGATACGCGAAGGATAGGCCCGTAAGTGTGGGAACGATGAGAAAACTCGTCGGCTTCGGATCGTTGGTCTTCATGTCGTAATGATCCTGTTCCTGGGAGACCCAATATCCCGCGGCCGTACCGATCACGCCACCTAAGAACGTATCGCTGAGCCAGTGGGCGTCGGAATACAGACGTCCGAAGACGGTCGCGGCATCGAAGGCATAGAATGCAACATAGGCCCACGGCTGATCGATATCGGCGGCGAGTGTTTCGCTGAGCGCGGCAGCGACCGTCACATGGCCCGACGGCATTGAATTCCAGACATTATTCAGCGTGAAGCCATGGAAGACGAAAGCTCCCTGATTGAGGAGGGGCCGATTCCGGCCGATTATTATCTTTAGGGCTGTTGTGGTGAGTCCTGCATACGCGAAGGACTGTAACACATGCCTGCCCATGACGCGCAATTTGTTGTTATCGGTTGCAATCCCTACCGTGTAGAGTGATAAAAAAGTGAGTCCGGTCGCATACCCATTACCATAAAAGTTATTGCCAAACATCGCAAGGTTATTGCCAAACTTGTTCTGGTTATGCTGAATAACAGTGCGCAACGGCTGATCGTCGGCGACTTCCAGCATCACGGCAAAGCCTACTCCGGTTGCCATGATAGACCATTCCCGAGCGTTCCAATGCAGTGGACGTTGTACATATTGAAGACCGTCATAAAACGTCTCTTTCACATCGTGCCAGATAATGTGCCCGGCGGAGGACTCCTTAAGGACCGCGATCGTTGCAGAATCGGCACGTACCGAAGTGGTATCCGAATGAGTTTTCGCGGGCCACTGTGCGAGGGCATCGCCCATATAACCTGCTAGCGAAGAAACCAAGACGACCGTGAGGAAAAGAATGCGACGGATCATGCTGTGAGAAATGAGTACCACAAGGTCTGGGCCAATACGGTTCCTGTGAGAAACAAATCGTCAGTTTGGCGAAAGATCATTGAATCCTGAGTGAACTCATCTGTTCCATGATGCCGCTTTTCTGCTTCCGATGTAACGGATGCTATGAAGAGCGTCCATGTGTATCTGTGTATAATCAGATTCAATCATCACGACCGGGCATCAATTTATCGCTGTTTCAGAAGGTCGCCATTGGAGTGTCAGACCGGTTCCTGCCGGGGAGGAATACGCGCCCATCGAAACGTCCTGGCCTCCGATCCGATGCAGTTCTGGAATCAGGATACCGCAGAGTGTCCCAACGGCGAGCCCAACCGCGACATCGGAGGGGAAGTGATCGAGCGCCATGAGGCGCGAATACCCCATCAGGAGCGGCGGAATGGATGCCATACTGTAGAGGAGGTATCTGTTTGCCTCCGGATGGTAATCGGAGTAGACCTTCGCGATGAAGAACGAGGCAGCCGCAGCACTTGCCACGTGACCGCTGTAAAAGGAATTCTTATTATTCCCATTGTTTAAGTTAACCGTATTATTCGGGTAAATTGTCTTGTTGCTATAATAGGTGATCGGCCGGTTTCTCGTTTGAAAAAGAGGACCGAGCGGAGAAGCAGAATAAATTCCTATTACGACCGCGTTTACTTCCAACCCCATGACCAGTACATCCTCCCAGTCCCGACGAACGCGAGGATCGAAAAGAAGAGCGGTCGGGAGTGCCCCCATCGTGATTTGCAGAATCGTTGAATAGTTCTCGAAGGTAGGCACGAGCCCGGGGTTCTGATGCAGCGACCAGCGGTCGAAACTCGGAACGTTATTTGCGTCCAACGATTGAAGTTCCGCGTCGGTGTAATTGGCCTTCGCGCGCGCGGAAATCGTAAGCAGGCCCGCGACGCTGCTCGCCGCGATGACCCCTCCGCTTACCCACAGATTGACATAATAAACATGCGCGGAAGAATCGGCAGACTGCGCCTGAACCGGGCGATGGGGCGCGGCAAGGATCCCGAGCGCCATGCAAGCAATGGAAGATTTGGATAGGAGATGCATCGTGAGAGTATAAAGCGACTTGTCGTTCGTTAATTGTAATGGCCGCCGCGCTTGGCGTCTTCGAAGTAAAGCATGAGAAATATTTTTTGCTCGGTGTTGACCGTGTAGATCGTGGCGAAATTCGGCGAGTCCCGGGCGCTGGAATAGATCGACTCTTCCAGACCGATACTGAGGTTGTCGAGGACGCCGACCGTGATCCTCGGCTTCACGATCGCGATGAAGTTATTGCCCGGTTCGCCCACATAGGTGTGGAACCAATAATAGTTTGCGACCAGCTTCAGGCTTGCAGCGTTCCCAAAACTCAATGTCGATTCCAGCTTTGCCTCGGCGCCGCCGCCGAAATTAAAATCGCCGATTTGGGTCGTGTCCGGGCCGGCCACTTTATTATTTCCGCCGAACGGCACGAGATCGAGGTGCAGCACCGTGTACCAGGAAGCATGGGTCAATACCGGTAAGCGAGCAACGACGCCGGCGCCAAAGCCGAGCGTCGTCAGCTCATAGGTCGGGTTGTCCCAGAAATCATAGTTCTGGAAGACGCCGGTAAGGAAAGCGAATTTTCCGTAGTTGCTATTTCCACCCGCGAGAAGGCCATATCCGGTGACGTCATTGATAATTTTTCTTCCCTCGCCGATATTTACTTCGGCGAGTAGTTTGAAAAAATCATACGGGTGGCGATCGATGCGCTCAAAGGGATTACCGTAATCGAACTGCACATTCAATAACTCGCTGACCTTACCCGCCAAAAATGCATTATCGGCATTGTTAATAATGTGAGCGCCCCCAAACAGCGTGATATTCAGCGGTTCTTTCTTATACACTTCCTGGTCGGTCACGTGCGAAAGTTTGCCGTCGAAAAGCCGTGTGATAAATCGGCCGGGACTAATAATTCCCGCAAGCAGTTCCCGCCAGACGCGTTCGGAACCCGTGGTCTGGTCGTCCAGGATATTGGAGCTGAGTCGGTACATGATCTCACCGCCGAACATGCCTCCGATCGTCGTGTACACCAGGCTGTTTCGTTCCGGCGCGCCATTTTCTCCAAAGATCTTCCATGCATAGCTGCCCCCGAACGTGTAGAGAGAGGATTCCCAAAAGTCGTAACCCGAAGCGCGCGCGGCATCGAAATAGTTAGCACCGGTATACGGGTGCAAAAACATATCGTTGCCAAAACGGGTGTTATCCCAAATCCAGCCATCTCCCCACGGGGCACCCGCCGTTAAATTGCTGCCCCACGATCGAAACCCCACTCGCGCCCAATCGAACTTGAGCAAATAGTCGTCTGCAAGATTTAATAGAATTTCCTGACCGACGATATTCAACGCCGGGACATACCATGGAGCTTTTTTATTATAGAGCGGATCGTCAACTCGCAGATTGCCATACATGTCGAAACGAACGGTATCGAGCGATTGCACTTTTTTCCCGGTGTCGTCGGGCATGAACGACAACAAATGCGGAAGATCCGGAAACGTATGACGATCGTATTGCTGAGGACCGAGCCGCGATTGAAGATACTGCAAACGGACGTTCTGAGCCTGTGAGGGACTGTTCCGAATGGCAAGTCCAAGCCCGATCGCCATGATATAGGCAAAATATTTCTTTAAAGTATTTATTGTTCTGATTCTTCTCATGATGAAACAAAGATACGAGAAACGAAGGCAAAAACCGTTACATAACTTTAGAAAAAAGTTACATCATTCACACATTGAGGCAGGCGGTTCTATTTTAGGCATAGGAATGTCTTTCTTTGAGTAATATCGTAGGCCAAACCGTCGAACGCAGCGATGAAATTTGGTCGTCAAAAGAATTAAGAATGCAGGCGAGACTTTGCGCGATACGCTAATAGGAGTCTGAGGTGTCTGACCTTTCGGACAAGTCCCAGCGCAGTGCGAGGCCGGTCCCCCGCTCGGGGGAAGAGAAAAGTCCTAATGAGAGCTTGTTATGGTCAGTCCGGTGCAGTTGGGGATCGATAATGCCGATGGCCGCGCCGAGCGCAAATCCGAACGCAATATCGGAGGGGAAATGGTCGAGCGTCATAAAGCGGATGACGCCCATCGCGAGCGGAGGAATCGCCGCCGCACCGTACGCCAGAACTTCATTCGCATCGGGATGATAATCGCAGTAGACCTTTGCCATAAAAAAGGACGAAGCTGCTACCGAGCCGACGTGACCGCTATACCACGATGCCGTATTGATCCCGTCGTTGCGATAAATTCCGTATTGGGACGCATTGGAGTAATAAACAAGGGGCCGATAGCGGTCGATAAAGTGCGGACCGATCGGAGAGATCGAGTAGAGCCCGAGTTCCACCATGTTCACTTCGAGCCCGATGGCGACAACGTTGACCCAATCGGGCCGAACGTCCGGATCGAGCAGTATCAGCAGTGGCATCGCCGCGCCCGCGATCTGGCCGATCTTCGCCGCTTTATCCCACGAAGGAACGAGCGCAATATTTTGGTGCAGCGAAATGCGGTCGAAGAAGGGAACGTTACTGGGGTTGAGGTCTGCCAGTTGTTCGTTCGTGATGTTCGGCTTTGCATAGTTGATCCAGAGGAGACCGGCCGTACCGCCGACAGCGATGATCGGCGCCGTCACCCACCAATCGACGAAATAAACCTGCTTCCGGGCCGGTCTTGCGGTATCGGCTTGTCCGTACGCCGTTCCGAGGCCCATCCCCATGAGAAGAATGCAGATATAAACCGTTCGCATACCGAATGCTCGTCTTAATTTTAATGCCAACGTTGGCACGAAGAACGTGCGACGCGATACGGAAGAGCTTGCTTAGGCCCGGCTGGGACGATGAGGAGAGGGACGAAGGAATAAAATGAGGACGGCCCCCGCGATCGAAAGGACCGCGCTATAGCTGAATGCGATCCCGACCCCGAAGGCGGACCACAGCGCACCGACAACGATGCTCGAAGCAAAATCGCCAATGCCATTGACGGTGTCAAGCGTGCCGTAAGCGATGCCGTGGTGTTCTTCGCTCACCAGTTCTGCCGAAAGGGAACCTTCAAGCGTCTCTTCGAGCGCGACATTCGTTCCTCCCAGGATGAACACCAGTGCGAGCGTGAGCACGGTGGGGGGCAGGAGAATAATAAGAACGCACATCGTCGCCGCGAGCGAATATCCCACGGCAAGCAAAACATGTTTTGGCATGCGGTCCGCCAGGATCCCGCCGATCAGTGCGAACGACGCATAGAAGACATTATGGAGAATGTAAAGCCCGATCGCAACGCTCGCGGCACCGGCGGTACCGAGCGACGGAGATAGTTCCTGCGTGGCGAGTAAAATGAGCATCGAATGCGCGAACGCGCCGAACCCGAATAGGCCGACGCCCGCAAGCATTCTACGAAACGTTTTCGGCAGTGCACGCAGGCCTTCCCGGAAGGAGCGGTATTTTACGGGAAGCCGTTCCTTTTCCTTCACCATAAAGGCGATTATGGCGGTCGCGATCAATCCCGGAATGATCGTGAGCGCAAACAGCGTCGAATAGTTATGGTGCAGAGCCCCGAAAAGGAAGAACGCGCTCGCCGGGCCGACGATCGCGCCGATGGTGTCCATCATTCGTTCCAGTCCGAACGCGCGGCCGTAGGTCTCTTTTGTCACCGCCGAGGCCAGGATCGCTTTTTTCACCGGGCTCCGAACGCCGCGCCCGAACCACGCGAAGGAACGTCCCAGGAGTACATGCCACGCCTGCGTTGCAAAGGCAAACGAAGCGGTTCCCAGCGCTGTAATGAGATACCCCAGCACCGCGATCGGTTTTCGGCGCTGGAGTTTGTCGGTATAGTACCCGGAACCCATTTTGGTGAAGCTCGCAAGCCCATCGGCCACGCCTTCGATGGTCCCCAGCCACGCCGCAGAGACTCCCATCGTTCCCAGAAATGCCGGGAGTAGCGCTGTCGCGACCTCGTGCGACCAGTCCGCAAACAAGGAAGAAAGTCCAATCCCGAGGACCGTCCGGTTCAGCCACTGGGGTTTTGCATTACTCATAGATCGAGCGTTGGAGGACAAGGATTGGTCGGACGTGAAATGACAATTATTTCGCGTGTGGGTGATTCGCGGCCGGGCGATACATCGTCTCAAGATATTCGCGCATCATTCGCTGGCCGCAGAACCGGGGCAGCAGCGTCGCGATCGATTCCTTGGCGACCTGAAGCCAGCGATGCGGAATACCGTCAATGCCTTTATCGTAAAAGAGTGGAATGATCTCGCGTTCGAGCGTATCGTACATGTGCGTGGCGTCTTCCCGGTCCTGGTCCTCCTGGGAACCGGAAGTGATCCCGGGAAATCCCCAGCCATTCCGTGTCGCCGAGGCAGGTGCGTCGCCGCCGATAAATCCTTCCATCCACCATCCGTCAAGAATGGAAAAATTCGGAATCCCGTTGATCGCGGCCTTCATCCCGCTCGTCCCCGAAGCTTCGAGTGGCGCTTTCGGATTGTTCATCCAGAGATCGACGCCGCGCACGAGATATTTCGCCACATGCATTCCGTAATTTTCGATAAAGGCGATGCGGCCTCCAAAAGCCGGGTCTAGCGCATAGTTCCAGATCTCGCGAATCAACTGTTTGCCTCCTTCGTCCGCCGGATGCGCCTTGCCGCTAAAGATGATCTGGATCGGCCGCACCGGATCGGTAACGAGCGCTTTGAGGCGATTCAGGTCGTGAAAAATAAGGGTCGCGCGTTTGTACGTCGCGAAGCGGCGCGCAAACCCGATGGTCAGGATGCTCGGGTCGAGCAACAGCCCGGAAGCGACGAAGGAACCTTGTTTTTCGAAGAGATGGTCCGTCGCGGGTTCGCCGGGATTGCTGGCCTCGTCGTTAAAGAGCAGCGGCGACCATTTCCTGCGGACGCGGTCCGTAATAAAGCTGAAAAGGCTCGTTTTCAATTGCTGCCGGATCCGCCAGAACGTTTCGTCGCTTACGTCACGAATTTGTTCCCACATGTGCACGTCTTCCAAATGCTCTTTCCATTGATGGCCGAGCTCGTGGTGGAAAAGGTCTTCCATTTCCGGCGCCAGCCAGGTCGGAATGTGGATGCCATTCGTGATGGAACTAAGAATCGTCCCGGGGTTCGCCGTCCCTGTTTTCTTCCCGTCGGTGTTCAGGTAATCCGGCCACATGGTGGCGGTGACCTCCCCGTGCTTTTTGCTCACCGCATTGGTGCGCGCCGATAGATTGAGCGAGAGCGCGGTCATATTGAAGAGTCCATCGTGCTCGCCGAGCGCAAAAAATTCTTCTTTGGACATTCCGATCTGTGGCCAGTAGTGCCAGAAATATTTAGCGATCAGATCGGGATCGAACGCATCGTGCCCCGCCGGGACCGGCGTATGGGTCGTAAAGACGGAACTATTTCTCACCGTTTGTTTCGCTTCCAGGATCGAAAGTCCGGACGCGATACCCTCACGGAGCCGTTCGAGGAAGGTAAACGCGACGTGTCCCTCGTTGGCATGAAAGACCTCCGGTTGCAAGCCCAGTGCGCGCAAGACCCGGATCCCGCCCACGCCGAGTGCGATCTCCTGGCGCAGCCGGTATTCACGGTCGCCGCCGTAGAGGCGTGTGGTGATGTCGCGGTTCGCAGGCTCGTTCAGCTCGATGTTGGAGTCCATCAAATAAATTTTCACGCGGCCGCATAAGACGAGCCAGACCTGCAAATGGAGCAAATCGTCGGGCCGTTGCATGGGCAGCGAGACGACGAGTGGCTCACCGTTCGGAAGCGTGGCTCGCTCGATTGCGACATTGGCAATATCGAGATCGTCATAATGCGCGATCTGATCGCCCGCGCCGGAAATTTCCTGATCGAAGTATCCTTTCGGGTACATAAAGCCCACGGCCGTAAAATCGAGTGGCACATCGCTCGAGGTCTTGGCCTGATCGCCCGAAAGAATTCCCAGGCCCCCGGAATAGATCGGAAGGCTTCCATGAAGCCCATATTCCGCGGAGAAATAAGCGATCGATGGGGAGGCGGCCTCCGCCTGGGATTTTTCTCGTTTCGGTGGATGCGCGCGCAAATATTTTTCGAACGTCCGGACAAGCGCATCGTACTTTTTAAGGAAGGTGGGATCTTCCGCGAGACGTTCGAGCCGGTCCGGCGTTACCACGCGTAGCATCCGAACCGGATTATGATCGGTGGAACGCCAGAGCCGCACCGAGATCGAGCGAAATAAAGCGCGGGCTTCCGGAGACCAACTCCACCAAAGATTGCGCGAAAGTTCTTCGAGTCGAGAAAGGCGTTCTGGAAGCATTGTTAAATAATGTGTTTGCGAGGAAAAGAAATAATGGTATCGAACCCGTCCCTTAACAAAAAGAGCGGGAAATTATCTGCGCCTTTTTACAGCCGCGATTAAAAACCGGGATGAACGCGCAAAAAAGATCAATGGACGAACTGGCGTGTGACCGTTTCTTGGAGCGCCCAGGTCTGTCCATGCTCCGTGAGCGCGATGGCGTCCTTCTGCTGTACCGTATGCCTGAGCCACTCGATCGGCTCATACCGCGGCTCCGAGGACTGCATATAGGTATTCCAGTGGATCGGAACGATGGTCTTCGCATTCATTTCGAGCGTCATGCGCCAGGCCTGTTCTGGATTACAGTGCGTGCGGACCCACGGATTGTACGTGCCGATCGGCATGATGGCACAATCGACTTCACGGTGTTCGCTGCGCAGGCGCTCGCCGATGCGATGGAACGATTTTGTATATCCGGTATCGCCCCCAAAGACAAACGCGTGGGGATTGCCCTGCGCATCGTGTGTCTTGACGAGGTAGGCATTATAGCTCATGCCACGGTCTTCATTTCGCGAGCGGCAGGGCTGCCATGGCATCCGCCATCCGGCATGGCGCGTTTCGATCGCTTCTACGTTTAAATCCGACTGAAGTGAAATCGTCTGCCGCTCTCCCCAGTCCAATTCCTGAACGTCCTGAAATGGTAACTCTTTATAGACGAGGCGCGTATTCGCCGCCACGATCATTTTTGGATTTCGCGAGCGGTTGTTCCTGCTGAGGGCCAATGCACGCAGCGAAGGCAGATCGGTGTGGTCCATGTGTGCATGCGAAATCAGGATCAGGTCGATGGGCGGAAGGTCCTCTGCTTGGAGTGGCGCATGGACCATCCGGCGAGGCCCGACCGTAATGGGCCCCACGGGAATGCCGACGCGTTCGCTAAAAACCGGATCGGTTAAGATCCAGGCCCCATAAAAATTGATCAGGACCGTCGATTGTCCAAGCCATGAGAGCGTGATCGAATCGTTCGGCCAGGTTTTCCAATCGGGGACGAACTTCGGGTCTTCCGGCTTCTGGTGTCCAAGAAAATATCGCTGGAATGGAAATTTGACGATCTTTTTTTCCATGCGGACGATCGTGCGGGGAATTTCCCGCTCGATTTCCCGAATCCGGTCCAGTGTGTTCGATACAGCTGTGCTCATGACAGGAAAAGCAACAAAAGCACCCATATGGGGCGCGCCTTGGTTTTAAATCGCTTCTATTATTATGCCGGAGGTCTTCGATGACCGCCGGATTGGCTTGAATGAAAGCGAATTTCTTACGTCCGATTACTCGTTAGTCATCATCGCTCATGGACTCATTCCATTATTCTCTTGCCGACGGCATCGCGCGCGTTCGTTTTGCACGACCCGAAACGCTCAACTCGCTCACCTTTAAGGTGTATTGCGATCTTACCGATCTCTTCTATCGCTTACGCTTCGAGGACGACGTAAAAGTGATCCTTCTCGAAGGCAACGGTCGGGGCTTTTGCTCCGGCGGCGACGTCCATGAGATTATTGGTGAACTTTTAAAGCGCGACGTCAAAGGCTTGCTCGAGTTTACGCGGATGTCCGGGGAGCTGATCGTGAATATGCGCCAGATCGAAAAACCGATCGTTGCGGCCGTCAATGGCATTGCAGCCGGCGCGGGAGCCGTCATTGCCCTTGCGAGCGATTTCCGGATTTTTGCAAACGAGGCGAAGATCGCCTTTCTTTTCCAGAAGGTCGGACTAACGGCGGCCGATATGGGCGCGGTGTTTTTACTTCCCAAAGTGGTCGGCCTGGCGCGCGCAACGGAACTGTTAATGCTGGGCGATACCATCGCGGCCGACCAGGCCGAACGGATCGGCCTCGCCAATAACGTCGTCCCGCTGGAGCAGTTGGAAGAGGCTTCGCTCGCTCTCGCAGAACGGTTAGCGAAGAGCGCATCGCTCGCGCTGGGGCTCACGAAACGCCTGATCAATAATGAGTGGAATATGGATATTGCCAGCGCCATCGAGCAGGAGGCGACCGCCCAGGCCCTCATGATGCAGACGCGCGATCACAAAGAATTCCACGACGCCTTCGCGAACAAGCGAACCCCGAAATTCGAAGGACGATAAAGCAAACTCGCGATTCCTCGTTTTCGTATATTTGTAGATCACTTAATCATAAGAGAATATGGATTATACGATGAGTTCACCGACCCTGGAAGTTCCTTCTCCCACTGCCCCTCCGGCTTCGGTACAATATGCGGGATTCTGGCGCCGTTTCGTCGCCATGCTGATCGATACCCTGGCATTGGGTGCGGTGTATAGTGCCGTTGCCGTTGCGGGCGGCGTGAGCATGATGGGATTTCGAAATACAAACGATCCCGCTGCGGCCGGCGTTGCGATGGGTGGGTTCATGTTCCTCTTCCTTATAGAGATCGCCGGCGGATGGCTCTATTTCGCGCTCATGGAAAGTTCCTCCAACCAGGGCACGCTTGGCAAAATGGCCCTCGGGCTCCGCGTGACCGATCTCGATGGCCGAAGGATCTCGTTCGGCAAAGCGACCGGGCGCTTTTTTGCGAAGATCCTTTCGGGGATGACGCTCTGCATTGGCTACCTGATGGCCGGTTTTACGCAAAAGAAGCAAGCGCTTCACGATTTCGTCGCGGGAACCCTCGTGCTCACGAAGCAATCTCCGGTTCCCGCCCAGGTCGCCGCGAATGCGTTCGCATCGTAACGATGGAGATATGGAATATTCGATGACGCCCGTACGGGAGCCGGAACTTCACGAACCGAAAGTGGTCGTTCGTTATGCAGGTTTTTGGCGACGGTACGGGGCACAGTCCATCGATAGTTTAATTACCTTTACAGTTCCGCTCACAATTTATATTTTGATCGGTCGGGCGGCAACCTTCGGAACGACTCACGATGAACGAGCACATATCGCTCGTCTTATTGCTCCTTTTTTTTATGGGGCATGGTTCATCATTTCGTGGTTGTACAGTGCGATCATGGAGAGTTCGCGCATTCAGGCAACGCTTGGAAAAAAAGCAATAGGTTTGCAGGTGACAGATCTCGAGGGAAACCGAATTTCTTTTGCAAGAGCTACCGGCCGTCATTTCGCAAAAGCTCTTTCATTCCTCACAGCGGGTATCGGATATATGATGGCAGGATTTACCGAAGACAAGCAAGCAATGCATGATCGTATTGCCGGAACGCACGTCCTCCTGATACTTCCAATACGATCCGCCGTCAATCCCATTCTTGCTTTAAAGTTACAGGCAGACATTGAACCGACCTATTAATCCGCCTTCTCTCGTGAAGCCCTCTGGATATTCGCACGGCATCGAAACCGATGGCAGGCGGACGATCTATCTCGCCGGTCAGATCGCGGCCGATGCGGGTGGAAATGTGATCGCACCCGGCGATATCGTCCTCCAATTCGACAAGGCGCTCGCTAATCTTCAGGAGACGCTACGGTTCGCCCATGCGAACATGACGGATATCGTAAAGCTGCTGATCTTCGTGAAAGATAAAGCGTTGTATCGACGGCATTTGAAACAGATCGGCTCGATCTATAGGAATTATTTTGGGAAATATTTTCCGGCGATGTCGCTCGTCGAAGTCTCGGCCTTGTTCGAGGACGATGCGCTGATCGAGATCGAAGGCATCGCGGTCGTGAACGAATAGTCCCGGTCGGCCACGCGATGGAACGAACATCGTTTTATTGGAATTATCGAACGGGAGGATGTATGCACGGAATTGAAGTAGAAGAAAAAGATCACCGGGTCGTTATTACCGTCGATACCGAAATCATCGATCGTAGCAGGATCGACCAGGCGTTGAGCGTGCTGGAAATCCCGCACTGGGACGATTCCCACATTCCTTCGATGGACCCGGAGGAGCAAGAAGAAATTTCAACTCATTTGCGTTCGATGACCCCAGACGATCGCGAATATACGTTGCACCGGAAGGGATGAGCATCGAGTTCCTTTATTCTCGCCAGGCAGAAAAATTCCTTACTCGAAACAGGTCCGCTATCACGTTCGAACGTGTCGAAACCGGCTTGAAATTGGCCGCTCAAAAGATTCTATTCGCGGAACAGAACACCGCGCACGTGACAAAAATGGAAGGCGAATGGAAAGGGTATTATGTTTGCGAGTCAGTGAATTCCGAGTGGTGTTTCGACTGGCCGAAGGCGATCCGGTCGTCCTGTTCATCGAAGAAATAGAACGCCATGGTAATACAAGTTATGCATAAGCGCGTCATGGTTAAGGAATGATATGAATTTTTTTCTTGGCGAGGAACAACTCCACTGGCAGTCCCTTGCATGCACGTTCGCGCAGGAGCGCGTCCAGCCGCTCGCGCGCGAAATGGACGAGGCCGGCCAGATGCCGCACACGCTCATCGAAGAAATGGCGACGCGCGGTTTTCTTGGCGGAACGATTCCCAAAGCTTGGGGCGGCAGCGGCATGGACGCTCTTTCGCTCGCGCTTGTCTATGAAGAGCTGGGCCGCGTCTGTTCCAGCGTGCGGGGATTTATGACCGTGCATACTTCGCTCGTGATGCAGTGCATTAACCAGTGGGGAAACGATGAGCAGAAGCAGAGATATTTACCCCTCATGGCGCGTGGGGAACTCATCGGATGCTACGCGCTCACGGAACCCGACGCCGGCTCCGACGCTGCGAGCATTCAAACCACGGCGCGAAGCGAAGGAGGGCTCGGTTATGCGCTGAATGGTGAAAAAATTTGGATCACGAACGGCAATATCGCGCGCATCGCCATCGTATTTGCGAGACTCCATACCCTACAAGAAAAAAAGCAGCACGAGCAGATTACGGCGTTTCTCGTTCCACTGAATGCTGCCGAAGATGCAGGAATTAAGCGAACGCGGATGCCCGGAGAGCCGCTCGGGCATCGCGCTAGCGACCATGCACATATCGTGTTCAACGACTGCTTTATCGGCCATGAAATGGTCCTCGGCGGCGAAGGAATGGGATTTAAAGTGGCAATGTCGGCGCTCGATCATGGCCGGTTGGGCGTGGCGGCCGGGGCGGTCGGCGTGCACCAGGCGTGTCTCGATGCCTGTATTCAATTCGCGAAGGAACGAAAACAGTTCGGCAAACCGATCGGCGATTTTGAAATGATTCAATCGACGATCGCCGAGATGAAAGCCTCGCTCGATGCGGCGCGGCTCCTTGTCTATCGCTCCGCATGGATGAAGGACCAGGGATTATCGACGAAGCTTGAAACCAGCATCGCAAAATATTTTGCGACCAATGCTGCGGTCAAAGCCGCTTCGGAGGCCGTGCTGCTGCATGGCGCGCGCGGGTATTCGAACGAATATCCGGTGGAACGGTATTATCGCGACATCAAAGGCCTTCAGATCTACGAAGGGACCGAACACATCCAGAAGATCGTGATCGCAAAGGAATTATTGAGGTGAACCCGGATCACGCGGATAGATCGCACCGATGGTGCGAGGATGGTCCGGACGATTTTTAGATTTGGGAATAAAGAACGATCCCAGTCCAATCAGGACGAATGAAATACTACTTATCCAGTCTCCCAAGACAGCACTTGTCGCGTCATCAAGTTTTAACGTTAGCCGATGCTCTCCCGTGGGAACTGGTGTAACGATCCTTCCCAACGTATCCGGTGAGACAGGAGTTGCCTCGCCATCGATCTGTGCCGTCCACTGCGGCCAATAGGCCCTCCGCAGGAGCGCGGTCGTGGGCTTCGTTGCGATGAGGTCGATCGTATCGGAATAGGGCGTTCGTTTGGAAGCCATAACGGTCGCACCTTCGCAGGCAACCGTTTGGGAATCGTTCTTGAACGGGACGGCGAGCGCATCGCCCCAGACCTCGTATTGCCGCGCCCATTTCGTGGCGTATTCCGGTGCTTCGCCGACGGGAAGCGGGCCATGCTTGTGAACATGGACGTCCGCCAGTTGCAGCGATACCAGACCGATGGTGCAGAGGGACCAGAACACGACGACCCAGGATACGATCGGAACGTGTTTCCTGTCCTTCACAAATTCGTCCTGCCAGGCGAGCGCCGCGACAAGGAGGAGGAGTATCGAAAAGCGCGAGGCAAGTTGTACAATGGTGAATGGCGGAACGAAGCGATACAGATATTGCGTCACGACCGGGAGTTGCGCGGCGATCAGAACGGCAAGGATCCAAAAGAACGGCCGCGAACGGTTCCCGCTCCGGAGCCACGCAAGGAATAAGGCCATGGCACCGACGAGCATAATAAAGGAATAGCTGTTGATCGTCAGGGCTTCGCCGGTGAAGATCGCGAGGAAGGGGGTACTCTGCACGAGCGGCACGACGCGCCACAACCGCCCCATCTGCACGAGGCCGAACATCTCACCGACGGGAAGCAAATAAAACGATGTCAAAAGCACCGCGGCTACTGCCGCAATAAAAAGTCCCTTCAGTCCATTCACTCGTTGCTGGCCCTGCTGAAAGACGACGTAAAGGAACATTCCAATTCCGGCAACCGCGGTAGCCGGCAAATTCGTAAGGATAAGAAAGGAGAGCGAAACGATCAGGAGCAGAAACCCGGAACGCTTTTTATCCTGGACGAGAAGGTCGATTCCCCAAAACGCGAGCGGAACGAAACCGAACGCAAGGTGCTCCGGCAATGCGCCGCGCGTGGCATAATTGAAGATGCGGTAGGGCCCGAACGTATAGAGCAGCGCCGCCGCGGTAACGATAGAACTCTTCATCGGGGCGTGCATCGTGTTGGCGCGCCAACCGAGGTAGCTCCGCATCGAAAAGAACGAAAACAAGAACGCAAAAAGGCCGAGAAGCTTCCCGATGTCGGCCGCCGTGAAGCTGGGAAGGACCGTGTAGAGCAGGCTCGAAAGGAAGAACGGGAAGGGCGGGTAGTAGTAGAAGGAGGGCGCGCCGAAACCGTGGAACGAATCAGGCAGCCAGCGGGGATACGGGATCCCGCACGCCCAGAGCCTGTGCCATTCGGCGATCCAGTAGATATGCGAAAAGCTGTCGTAGCCGCCGAATGGGAACTTCGCCCAGGCGAGCAGTTCGAGGAACGCCGCAATCGCGAGCAGCCCCGCGGCAAGAGTGCGAAGTGGGGAACTTCGACCCCAGCGAAAAGGGATATCCGCCAACGTTAGTAGCGAAGCAGTGTTTCCATCGCCCCGCGAATGGCCTCGACCGTCGGGACGACCGCATCCATCAGCGTGGTATTGTAGGGGATCGGGCAGTCCGGAACGGCCATGCGCTCGACCGGCGCATCGAGATATTCGAAGGAATTCTGGCCGATCCAGGCCGCAATCTCCGCTCCAAAACCCCAGGTCCACCCGTCTTCGTGAAGCACAAAGGCACGGTTCGTTTTTCGGACCGAGCGGAGCACGCCCTCTTTGTCCCAGGGAACGATGGTTCGGAGATCGATAATTTCGACGTCGAGGCCTTCGACCGCCTGGAACGCTCGATCGACCATCGAGCCCCAGGTAACGATCGTGGCGGCGTTTCCTTCCCGGTGCACGCGCGCCGATCCGAAGGGCAGTGTGAATGCGTCCCCGGGATAATTGCCGCGCGATTGGGCGGTATCGAGTAGTGCGCGGTGCTCGAAGAAAAAGGTCGGGTCCTCGCCGCGCAGCGCTGAGCGCAGCAGGCCGACGGCATCTTCGGTGTTCGAGGGATACGCGATGCGCCAGCCGATCGTATGCGCAAAGATCGCTTCGCCAGAGACAGAATGCCACGGATCGCCCGTCTTCTTTCCAAAGCCGACGGGAATTCGGACAACGACCGGCGCAGAAAACTTCGAAAGGGTCCGCCACCGTATCGTTCCACAGTCGTTGATCTGTTCGGTGGCAGGATCGGCATATTTCCGGAACTGGATCTCGGGGACGGGCTTGAGCCCCGCCATTGCCATGCCGACCGAACGGCCAATAATTCCCTCTTCGGAAAGCGATGTATCGAACACCCGGTCGGCGCCGAATTTCACCTGCAGATCGACGGTCGCCCCATGGACGCCGCCTTTTGCACCGACATCTTCCCCGAAGATGAGTAGTTTCGGATTGTGTTCGAGTTCCACTTCCAGCGTTTTCCGAACGGCGTCCTGCAAATTCATTCGGACGCCACTTCCTTTCACGCCATCGGCCCCGTGATTGCCGGAAAACAGGTGTTTGGTCACGATCGCGGTATCGGGCACGGCCGCGGCGAGGGCGCGATCGGCCGCCGCGCGAACGTCCCGCTCGGCCGCTTCGATGAACGACGCCCATTCCTTCTGGGAAATAAAATTCTTCGTCAGGAACGATTCGAGCCGGGGCAGCGGATCGTGCGACGTCTCCAGCGCGCGCAGCTCCGGCGACTTATAGCTCTGGGTGTCGGTAAAGGAATGCCCCGAGAGCCTGGGAACTTCGACGCGGATGAGCGCCGGTCCTTCCCAGGTCCGGACGTATTCCACAGCCGCGCCGATATGCTTCGCGGCGTCCTCCGGGTCGTAGCCTTTGCACTCGAAGAGCTGCAAGTTCCCAAAGGCCGCGAGGTTCTTCGCAATGTTGCGACCGGGCGTCTGGAAATCGCTGGGAACGGAAATCCCATAGCCGTTATCTTCGACGAAAAAGAGCATGGGCAGTTCGAGCGTCGTCGCGATATTGAGCGCCGCCCAAAAGCCATTCGTCGCCGTCGAGGCATCGCCGCCTAAGGCGACGGCGATCGCGCCCGTATAACTCTCGTCGTGTAACGTATTCGCATAGTACTGGAGCGATTGCGCCCATCCGGCTCCCGGCGAATACTGCGCGCCCACGTCCCCCGATGCCGGCAGCACGGTCCCCCGTTCGCGGCGGGGTAGCAGGTGGACGACGCCGATGTCGCGTCCGTCCGTCAGCCCGCCGGCGCGCGCAAGCGAACCCAGAAACGCTTCTTCGGCCGTCAGCCCTTGCCCGAGGACGAACGGGCGCGAACGGTAATAACACGTCGCACCATCGCGCGTATGTGTAATGAATTCGCTCAGGATCGCTTGGGCAAGGTCATGGCCGCGAGCCGAAAATTGATAGGTGACGAGCCCCTTCGGCGTCATTTCCTGCTCTTCGATGCGGTCGAGCGCGCGCGAAACGAGCACCGTCCGCGCAACGCGGAGCCAGAACTCCTTATCGGCGGCGGCGTGCCCCTTCGAGGCAGCGGCCGTGGCGGCTTCGACGGTGGTACTCGTGAGCGAAGGTCTCGATTTTACAGCGGCGGATTTTGGCATTGGCGCGGGGAGTAGTTCTAGCAAACAAGAGAGACGCGGATGAGATTTCCGAAGAATTTATCCCGGAAAAGGTCAATTTTTTGTCCCGCATCACGTCATGAATTTTTTATCCAAATCAGGTCACGAATTCGAAGCGATCTATTCATGATACGTAGCCCGAGGAATACCGTTGTTGCTGCGAATTACTGAACTGGGATCTAATGGATGATCTGGATGTGGGGGAACCAAGTCATATCCCAAACATCCCCCAATCCCACCCATCCCAGTTCAGACGCGCGCCGAAGTGCCACTCCGAGCTACGCGGTTCACCCAAAACAGCTCCGTAGGAGCGACATAGATGTAGGCCAGGGTGTCAACCTTGGGTCGATGAAAGCGTGTTGAAGGTGAGCTCCTACGGAGCTTTCGTTTTCCCTGCCTATCTCCACCCCCGGGGCTACAAAAATCCGGCTCCTGGGGAGCGAAAGAGCAAGCGACCTTTATCCGTTATAAATAGTGAATTTTATGAGCAGAGTTGGCATAAATCGGGAATTCGTCGATTTTGAGGTGTTTTTGGGGCTTTATTCGTTTTTAGAACTTACGTCTGCGCCGGTTTCAGGATACGGGCGCGCGCCAGTAGTAAATTTGGAGCATGAACTTTCGGCTTTTTTCCTGGTCACTTCTTTCGTTCACTGTTTTATCAATTGTCGGTCCGCAGGTAGTTGCCGCGCAGGGCTGGCAGATGGTCTTTGCGCAGAATGTCGGCGATGTCGAGGCGATCGCCTCCGACGCCGGACATATATATGCCGGGACCGATAACGGCGTTTTCGTTTCGGCGGATAACGGTAGGACCTGGGTCCAGAAAAACAATGGACTCGCCAATCTCGAGATCTTTTCCTTTACGATCACTCCGATGGGAACGGTCCTTGCGGGAACGGAAGGCGGCGGTATCTTCCGCTCGACCGATTTCGGTGAGAACTGGCAGGCGGCGAATGCCGGGCTGCCCGACACCTCGAACATTCCGTGCCTGACGAGCGACCGGTTCGGGAACATTTTTGCGGGCCATTCGGAGCAGGGTGTTTTTTATTCGTCGGACGATGGCCAGCATTGGAGCCAGCGGAACACCGGCATGGGGAACGAGAGCATCTTCTCGCTTACGATCACGCCATCGGATTCGGTCTATGCCGGAAGCGGGAGCGGAGGGGCCGGAAGCATTCCCATCATCTTTGCCTCGCCGGACCTCGGATTGCATTGGGATACTTCGTATGGCGGTCTTGCTTCGGGCGATGAAGTCTTCGCGCTCGCCAGCGATTCTTCGGGCGATGTCTTTGCGGGAACGTATAAAGCGAAACGCCTTCGGCTCTTCGCCGATTCGACCGCGTGGGAAGATATTTCGCCCTTCGCTTCCTCCTCCCTCGACGAAGTAAAGTCGCTCGCCTGCGATGGCGATGTGCTCTATGCGGGATTTTTCGGGTCGTATGTCGGTCGGTCGTACGATAGAGGCAGTACGTGGAAACTCGACACGGCGGGCCTAACGGACCCGAAGATCTACTCGCTTACGGTCACGCCGCAGGGCTATCTCTTTGCGGGAACGTTTCTCGCGGAAGTGTTCCGGACGACCGGGCCGCTGGGCGTGGGGAAGGGAGTTCCGAATTCCACTCTCGCGCTCTGGCCGGAACCGTTCCGCTCTTCCGCCTTACTGTCGTTTGCGCTCGCGAAAGGCGGTCCGGTCCACGTGGCCTTGTACGATGCGCTGGGCCGCGACGTGTGCGAGGCCTTCTCCCGAACCCTTCCCGAAGGCCCGCAGAGGATCGCGATCGATCCGGAACTTTCTGCTGGCGTCTACACGCTGGTACTCACGACGCCGGACGGCGTGTACACGCGTTCGTGCAGCACGGTCCGATGAACAATAAAGCTAACGTAACAATTAGGCATCGATCTTTTAACGAAGTGATAACTGCAAAATAGAAACTGCCGGGTGTACGATTCGCATTGTAGGGCGCACACATTTGGTGTGTGTGGAACTCACTTCATTTTATCCCGAATCACTATGCGAACGTTTTCCAAGACTCTGGGGTGCGCTGTCCTCGCACTCGCCGCCATGGCTTCACGCGCTTCTTCACAGGACCTGACCGGCGCCGGGTCCACCTTCGTCAATCCGATCATGACGAAATGGATCTACGATTACCGTCAGGCGACCGGCATCAGCATCAATTATCAGGCGGTCGGTTCCGGCGCCGGGATCAGCAACCTGATCGATGGCACGATCGACTTTGCGGGCAGCGACGCTCCGATGACGGCCGAACAAAAGGGCCGCGCCAAAGGCGATGTCATCCATCTGCCCGATGTCATCGGCCCGGTGGCGATCTCCTATAACATTCCGGGAATCGGCACCGGACTTGGATTTTCCGGGCCGATCCTTGCCGATATTTTCTTAGGAAAGATCAAATATTGGGACGACCCCCAAATCGTCGCACGCAATCCCGGCAAAAATCTTCCCCACGAGCAGATCTTCGTGGTGCACCGTTCCGATGGCTCGGGGACCACGGCGATCTTCACCGATTATCTTTCGAAAGTCAGCCCCGAATGGAAATCGAAAGTCGGTTCCGCGACCACGGTAAGCTGGCCGACGGGCCTGGGTGGAAAAGGGAGCGCCGGAGTCGCCGCGATCTTGCAGCAGCATCCATTTTCGATCGGCTACGTCGAATTCGCATACGTGGAGGAGAATAAAATCCCTTATGCCGCGATGGACGATGGGACCGGAAATTATGTCTATCCGAGCGCGGAGTCTGCCATGCAGGCCGCGCAATCATCGACGATCGCCGAAGATCTTTGCACGATGATCACCGCAGCGCCCAAAGGATATCCGATCTCGGGAATGTCCTGGCTTATCGTTTATAAGAAAAGCCTGAAAGCGCCGGAGCTCAGAAAATTCCTTAAGTATGTATTGACGACGGGGCAAAAAGATACCAAAGCGCTCTGGTATGCTTCGATCCCGCCGGAGATCGTTTCCCGAGAGCTGAAGCTTATCGATTCGATCGAATGATTTGCCTATTTTTAAGTTGCGTAGTTCCTTTTCTCCACCGATCTATCTGCGCCGCCCGAGACCGTGAACGCCTCGGGCGGCGTTTATTAATAATTTCATAATATAAAAAGGAAACACACTCGTACCCTGCTGACCTATCAGAGTGCGTTTTTCCACCGATATGCCATCCGAAGCCGCCGTCATTGAAGCCGTACCTGCAGCCCCTCCGAAATCGAGGCGCTGGGAGACGAGGCGTAATATCGGCGATAAAGTCTATAAATGGATACTGACGGTCGCCGCGGTCAGCGTTCTACTCATCATCGCCGGAACGATCTATGAGCTTACGATGGGCTCCCGGCAGTCCATTGCGGCCTTCGGTCTTCGATTTTTCTCCGATAGCAATTGGGATCCCGGCCGTCACCTTTTCGGAGCACTGCCGTTCATCCTGGGAACGCTTTATTCCTCGTTCTGGGCGCTCGTCCTTGCGCTTCCGATCGGGCTCTTCACCGCGATCTTTCTTTCGGAGATGGCGCCGCGCTGGCTCGAACGGCCGGTTTCCTTCATGGTGGAACTTCTTGCGGCGATTCCGAGCGTCGTCTATGGGTTGTGGGGCCTGTTTGTGCTGCAGCCATTTTTAGTAAAATATTTCGAAGGTCCGATCGCGAACGGGCCGCTCGCGGCCCTGCCGATCTTTGGCGGTACCGCGAACGGCTACGATATGCTCTCGGCTTCCGTGATCCTTGCGATCATGGTCTTACCCTACATCACGGCCGTTTCGCGGGATATTTTGCGCGCCATTCCGCGTACCGTTCGGGAAGCTTCCTACGCATTGGGCGCGACCTCGTGGGAGACGATCAAGGGCGTCGTTCTGCCGTATGCGCGGGCGGGAATTATCGGCGCCGTCATGCTCGGCTTCGGCCGGGCGCTTGGTGAAACGATGGCGGTGACGATGGTGATCGGCAATGCGCCGATCTTCAAAACCGATCTTTTTAGTTCCGGTTACACGCTGGCCAGCGTGATCGCGAATGAACTGGCGGAGGCTTCGGGACTCTACCGTTCCGCATTGATCGAGATCGGGCTTTGCCTCTTCCTGATCACCCTCGTCGTCAATGCGGCGGCGAAGCTCCTCATCTATTATACTGCGCAGGACCTGAACGCGACGGGAGGGAAAAAATAATGCCCGAACCACGAACCTCGATCCGGCCGTGGCACCGTTCGCGTTTTCGTCGCGCGTTTTCGGCCGTTATGGCCGGCGTTGCGGCCTCCGCGACGATCGTTGCCGTCACCGCGCTCGTCTTCGTACTCCTGTATATTCTCATCGGCGGTATCGGCTCGATGAACTTTTCGATTTTTACGCAGGGTCCGGTTCCCATGGGTCAGGAGGGCGGCGGCCTGCGAAATGCCATCATTGGAACGCTGATCCTTATCAGCATCGCGTGCGTGATCGGACTTCCGATCGGCATTTTAGGAGGAGTGTACCAACTCGAGACGAATACGACCTTTTCTCGGACGCTCCGCTTCTTTACCGATGTGATGAATTCGATACCGAGTATCGTGATGGGAATCTTCGCGTACCTTATCGTCGTCCTTCCGGCGGCGGAGATCTCCCCCGGTCATGCGTTTTCCGCGTTTGCCGGCGGAGTAGCGCTCGGCTTTCTCATGATTCCGACCGTCATGCGGACCACGGAGGAGATCCTGCGCTTGGTTCCGGTGGCACTCCGCGATGCCTCGCTCGCGCTTGGCGCCTCGCAATGGCGGACGACCCTCAGCGTCATTCTTCCGTCGGCACGGGGCGGGATCATCACCGGAATCTTGCTTGCGCTCGCGCGTATTGCCGGTGAGACGGCGCCACTGCTCTTTACCGCATTTGGGAATCTCGATTTTAACGTCCGGCTCGACCGCCCGATCGATGCCCTGCCCCTCAATATCTTCAACTACGCGACGTCGCCATACGAGAACCTGCACCATCTTGCGCTCGCCGGCGCGATCATATTGCTCGCGATCATACTTGTTCTCTCAATTGCGGCCCGCTGGGCCCTTAAAGGGCAATTACAGGACTAAGGCGTTATCTTAACCTTATCGGTCACTTAATCGCTGCATAACAATTTGGTAATACGTGACCGGTATTTTTGCGTCGCGTTTAAGATTACTGGCGTTTTGCGATTTTGTAATCTCGCTCTAATAATTCCTTAATCTTCCGTTCGGCTCGCCGCCAAGGGAAGACGATCATCTTCTTAACCCCAATGAAAAAAATCATTCCAATTTTCGCTTTTTTCTTTCTACTCACCGGGCTTCGAACGGTGGCTAACGCCCAGACCGATTCGACCTTCAAGCCACACTGGTCCTTCAACGGCCAGTTCTTCGCCGATTACTATAACATGCTTTCGGCGGATACGGCCTCTTCGAAATATTCCGGACCGAAAGGCAAGTTCTACTACGAGCCGAATAGCAATACTCCTAATGGGGCGACGGACAACCAGAAGTTCTACCAGGCCTTCGACATGCGCCGCGTGCAATTTGGAGCGAATTATTATTTTTCGCCTAACATCACTGCAAAAGTCCTTTTGGAGCACGAAAGTGCCTACACCAATGGCGATGTGGAGCTTGATCAGAAGAGCAGCGTTTACGTCAAGGAAGCGAGCCTGGCATTCTCGAACTGGATTCCGATGGGCAATGTGATTTTTGGGCAGCAGGCGATGAACGTATTTTCGGTCGATGAAGGGCTTTGGGGTTACCGCGGCGTCGAGAAATCGATCCTCGATCTTCGTGGTTCGACCGAGACCGGCTCGAACGATCTCGGCATTCAGGCGGTCGGTAATTTCGACGACGGCAAGAATTTCGGGTATGCGTTGGCGATCGTGAACTCGGATAATAGTTCCAAAATCGAAGACTTTAAGGACAAGGTGATCGCCTTCGATCTCAATGCAAAGCTCATGGACAAGCATATCGTCATCGACGTCTCGGGCGATGACGGAGGGCTGCCGACCGCGAGTAGCATTACCGATGTATCGTTCCCCAACAATAACACGCCCGATACGACGAAGGCGACGAACGTCTCGGAATCGAACTCTCTCTGGAAAGTGGCTGCGGCTTACACCTCTTCTCCTTTTACTGTCGGTGTCGTGTATGCGAACCACACCTTAGGCGGTCAGAGCAAATCGGTCGCGGGTAACGATGCGGTCCAGACCGACCTTTCCATCTTTGCGCATGCAACGATCGTCGACAAAGAGCTTCGCGCGTTTGCACGCTATGACATGTTCGATCCCGATTCGAAAGCGAACGATAATTCGAGTGGCCGTAAAGAAAGCCTCATCATCGCTGGTCTCGATTGGCTTCCGGGCGGTGCGGATGCGCCGAACATCCATGTCGATCCGAACGTCGAGATCGATTCTTTCAAGGACAAAGGTCCGCAAGGACTGGATTTTGCATCGATCACCGTGCTGCGCCTCACCTTCTGGGCAAAATTTTAAGCACAACTCTTAGTAACCTCGAATGAAGGCGGGGGATGGGCTTTTGCAGATTCGATCGTTCGATCGGTCATTGCTCATCCCTCGCATTCGTTCGAAGATCCCAAAAAAGATTTTTATCACGAATTCGATTTACGTTATGAAGAAACATGTTTCTATCTTAGGCGCGGCGCTCCTTATGGCGCTTGCTATTTCGAGCGCGACGCTCACGAGCTGCGGCGGCAATAAGAACGGCGCTGCGGCGGACTCCACCGCCGCCACGACGAATACGCTCACCGGCGCCGGCTCTACGTTCGTCAATCCGATCATGACCCACTGGGCCCCCGAATATCAGAAGTCCGATAGCGTTACCGTTAATTATCAGGCGGTCGGTTCGGGCGCGGGCATCAATAACCTGATCGATCACACGGTCGATTTTGCCGGCAGCGACGCTCCGATGAACAAGGACGAACTCGCGCGCGCGAAAGATCCTGTTACCCAGGTCCCCGACGTCATCGGTGCGGTCTGCATTTCCTATAATGTTGCCGGCATGACGAGCGGCCTCCGTTTCAGCGGCCCGATGATCGCCGATATTTATCTCGGAAAGATCAAATATTGGGACGATGCGCAGATCAAAAAAATGAACCCCGGCAAAAAACTTCCCCATGCCGAGATCTTCACGGTCCACCGCTCGGACGGTTCCGGAACGACGGCCATCGTGACCAATTATCTTTCGAAGGTCAGCCAGACCTGGAAGGACTCCGTCGGCGAGGGTAAGGAAGTCAAGTGGCCGAACGGTCTTGGTGGCAAGGGTAATGCCGGTGTAGCGGGAATTTTAAAGCAGCACGATAATTCCATTGGCTATATCGAACTGGCCTATGCGATGCAAAACAGCATTCCGTATGCGGACGTCCAGAATTCCTCCGGGAATTTTGTTACGCCGAGCGTCGAGTCGGCTGCCGCGGCCGCCTCTGCATTCCCGATGCCGGAGAACATCACGAGCTTCATTACGAATACGAGCGCCCCTCAGGGCTACCCGATCACCGGGTTTAGCTGGCTCATGTTCTATTCGAACGGGCCGAAAGCCAACATGGTGAAGAAATTCGTCCAGTGGGTCTCGACGAAAGGCCAGGACGACAGCAAGGCGCTCTTCTACGCGCCGCTTCCGCAATCGATCGCGTCTGCTATTGCCGCGGAAGTCCAGAGCGGGACTGCTTCGGCTGCATCGACCAAGTAAAGTTCTTTCTACCTTTTTTCTCAGGAACGGGTAACGAATGTTCGTTACCCGTTTTTTTGTTTGATCGCTGACAGCGTTTTGGGAAACAAACTGGGATGGGTTTTTTTGAACGTCTATAGGAACCGAAAAAGGAGGCGCCGCGCGCGCTTCTGGCTTTGGATGATGGGCGTCACCGTGCTCACCGCCGGCGCATATTTGGGAGCGATGTTAGTCTATCGGGAGGAGGTCGGAGTCAACGCACTTCGACGCGGCCGCTCGGCTCCAGCACGACGGAATAGCCCTCGACCTCATTTGGAAGTTGAGCGCGGAGCGAGTTCGTGACCGAATCGACAAAGATTATGATCGCCGGCCTGCCGTCCTTCAACGTTTCGCCGGTCCCTTCGACGCCCTGAATGTTCATCCATTCGGCCGTATGTTCGCTCAGCACTTCGGCGAGCGGTTTTTGCGAAGTCGCCGAGTCCGGCTGGGAACCCTTGTTCGCCGGGTGCGCCGCACAACATACGAAAAATAGCGCAAGCCACGTGAAGCCTATTTTCATATCTTCAAAACAAAAAAACCGCCTGAAATCGAAACCCAGCAGAAAAACAAAAAAGCCCCTGCAATAATGCAGGGGCTTTCGGGAAATTAATGTCCTCGCAATACAATTTTTCCCAACAAAACCATGGTCCCGTTGTTTCCCGAAAGTGCCGAATAGATCCCGCGCGGAAGACGAGCGACATCGAGCCGGAGCAGGCCGTCATTGGGAACGATAGAGTGCAGGACGTCGCGTCCCAGCACGTCGAGCAGATGCACCTGCTGCCCGGCGGTTAGACCGGAGAATGTAATAGCGGTTGTTGCCGGATTCGGATAGCAGCATGTTACGTTCGACTCTGTACCGTTATCGGTAACAAGACTCGGAAACGGGCCGAGGTGTCCAATAATGATCGAGGAGTTAATTTCGCCAAAAGCATAGGAACCGATCAAATACCCGTCGGCGGTAAATCCAATACCGGAATTGGTGGCGGGGTCAAAATCTGTATCGTCATTTTTTGC
>JAJPIQ010000051.1 GCA_021324685.1 Bacteroidota bacterium | reverse complement strand
TACAACAAATAGCGGCAGTCCGGTAACGGGAGATCATCTCATCATAACAACGCTCTACTCGGATCCCCATGGCACATTGGCCGTCTGGAGCGGGACGTACAAAACGACGATAACAGGAGGCGTCATTAACGTGCTTCTCGGCAGTGGGGCTTATCCATTTCCGGCTACTCAGGATTTTTCGAAGCCGCTCTGGATCGGAGTTAAGATAGACGGGGGCCAAGAGTTAAAACCTTTGACGCAGCTTATTGGATCGCCGTTCTCTATTTCGATCCCCGATAGTTCCGTGACCCAAGACAAAATGGCGGTCGATTACGTAGGGGCAATTAGCGTCAACGGAAAACAGATCACAGGCAAAGGAACAATCCTTAACTTAATTGATGGGCCTGGTACCTCTTTGCTTTATGATGAAACCACGAATAGTCTTTCCTTCTCTAATGGAGGGAAAGGCAATACCGATGGAGGTAAAGGAGGTAGTGCAACGGTACAAGGAATAGGCAATTCTCCAGCATGTTATCAATCCGATCCATGGGTCACTTTGCTAAACTCGCCTAATCCCGACAATGAGTTCGGTACCTGCAATAAAACAGACGTTCTTATGGAAACAAATTCAACCATTCAGATGACGATGATCGGTAATCCCGTTGGCACGCCAGCTATCAGCGGTGGTCTCCTTATCCCGGCATCTGCGGCGTCTGGAATCGGGGTAATTTTTCAAGGCAGCACTACCCAAACATATATCCACAGCTTCAACGATCCGACAAATTTTTTTGCCGGTATCCAAGCAGGAAATTTGACTATGTCTAGCTCTAGTGTCCAAAACACTGGAATTGGCTACCAAGCCCTCGCTTCTATCACGGCCAATGCATTTATGAATACCGGTACCGGCTACTGGGCACTCTGGAAGAATACGACCGGGAATAAAAATACTGCCACCGGCGCCTGTGCGCTTGAGTACAGTACGACGGGAAGGGGCAATACTGCTACTGGCTGGGGAACAATGAGTGGGACTTTGGGCTCTTCTTCTGGAGATTGGAATACCGCCACTGGAGTCGACGCTCTCTCAGATAACACTGCAAGCGAAAATACTGCTGATGGGGCGTCCGCGCTCCAGGTTAATACGACAGGATACGATAATACAGCCACTGGCTTTCGAGCGCTCTATTTTAATCAGACCGGAAATGATAATACTGCCAGCGGATACGACGCACTCTATAACAACATCGCAAGCGAAAATACCGCTTGTGGGTCTCTGGCTCTCTACACCAACACGACTGGAACCTATAATACCGCCAGCGGTTACGAGGCGCTTTATAGCAACACGACCGGTTCAAATAATACTGCGGTCGGCTATCTGGCACTACCAAGCAATACGACTGGATATTATAATACCGCTACCGGATATGAGGCCTTATTTTACAACTCCACAGGAGAAAATAATACTGCCACCGGATGGGGCGCAATGTATGAAAATACCACTGCATCCAATAATACGGGTATCGGTACCAATGCGCTCGGGAGCAACACTACCGGGATGAATAATACGGCAATCGGGTTCGTGGCGCTCGGTAATAACACCACGGCATCAGATAATACCGCCAGCGGTTACGGAGCGCTCTCTGAAAATACGACTGGGACAGCAAATACGGCCAGCGGATATCAGTCGCTCTATAGCAATACCACAGCATCCGATAACACCGCCAGCGGGTTCGAGGCGCTTTTCAGTAGCACTGGAGATGACAATACCGCAGACGGCAATCAAGCGCTCTATAGCAATACGACTGGATACGAAAATATGGCCAGCGGCTCTGGCGCGCTTTATAGCAATACAACAGGACACAATAATGTAGCAAGCGGCTATCAAGCACTATATTGGAATACAATCGGGAACGCTAACACGGCCACAGGTTTCTATGCCCTCTACGAATCGACCGGATTTGACAATATCGCAGACGGCTACTCGGCGCTTGCGCAGAACACAACGGGAAGCAATAATACCGCCAGCGGTACCCAGGCGCTCGGATGGAATACCACCGGAGGTGATAATACCGCACTTGGTTATGATGCCGGACAGACTATTACGACCGGTTCAAACAACACGTTCGTGGGTTACCAAGCCGACGCAAGTACTAACACCTCTAATGCCTCTGCTTTCGGAAACGGTGCCACAGTGAGTTTCAGCAATACGATCGAGCTTGGGAATGCTAATGTGACCTCCATAAGTACGTACGGGCACCTTGTTACACAAAGCACGATTGGCACGGCCACAGCCGATGGAACGAACATTACTTCTGCCACGGCAGCGGGTTCCGATGTCGCCGGAACAGTTACTCTAAGCTCGGCAGCAACCGGCGGCGCTGGCACCGCTACCATTGCGTTTGGAACAACTTATGGCACTGCTCCCATCGTCGTAATAGCTCCAGGAACAGCAAATGCTCTTTCAGTATCGTCAGGTACGTATTATGTGACTTCAACCGCGTCAAACTTCACTATCAATTTTACCGCAACTACGGCCCAAACATCCGCGGTATTCAATTACATTGTAGTGCATTGACATTTTCAACTTCGAAGACCAAAAGTCTCCGAAGGCCGATAAATGTATAGGGACAAGCAAAGGCTTGTCCCTATACTCATAGCTTTATCGAATGAAGATAATTTGCTTTGAAACCTGGCGATTGCCGAATATCGCGCTTACATAATAAATTCCATTCGGCAACGAGAGCTCAATTGGATTAAAATCGAAATTTGTGCTTGCTCCAGCCCCAACATGCTGCATGGGCGACGCATAAACTTCGTGACCTAATGCATCGTGCACAATAATTCCAAGAGCGCCAGCGTTTTGCGCCGTTAGTTGGATGTGAGCAATCGAATTAAATGGATTTGGATCAATCGCAACAGCCTGGGCAAGGGATGGGTCTTCTACTAAATTAACAGGAACATTCGCTGTCCCCGAGAGCGATTGTGTCAGTTGCATTATCGGAGTTTGTCCTTCAAAAAAGACCGTTAGTTGAGCACTCCGAGAGCCATTAGGGGCAATCGGCTTAAAAGTAATATTGAAGGACTGCGTTTGCTCGGGCGAAAGTGTAATCGGGTACGAAAGCGGTGCAACTGTAAATTGATTCGCATTCGGTCCCGTTATGCGCACAGAATCAATGACCGTAGAAACTTTGGCCGTGTCTATGACTATGAAAGTGCTGGATAACGTTTTGCCCGCATCCACTGTCCCAAAATTTCCGGAATAATTCGTCTGCCACGCAATGCCGGGATATTGCGTCGGTGCAGGAACGACATAAGGAGTGGTAATGAAGACCGGCTGGAGTTCCTGCCCATTGGGATCGTTATAAACTAAGCTCGCAGTACCGGAATTTCGATCATAAATCCAAACGCCTGAATTCTGGTCTCGCACAGTACAATTGAAAGGTGATTCATGAGTAATAAACAGAACAGAATCCGCTGCATAATTTGTGGTCACATCCCCACCATTGCCAGGCTGCCCATTTTCCGCTCCGGATGCGTCTTCTTTGTATAGGCCACAATTCCTGCCGGCAAAAAAGTTTTGTGTAGATGGGATGGCACTTCTCGGAATCGATGCAACGGGCGAGCCGAGGCTTATACTACCCGAATTATAAGGGACTTGGTAAAGACTTATCGTATTATTGGACTGTCCGGTCATACCGATTAAAACATTCGTGCCATCATTTTCCGGAATCACTGTAAGTCCGAAGACGCTATCGATTTGGTCGCCATTTGCGACTTTATACAACGTCTTTGCGCTGCCAGTAAAATTCGTAGCCGATACATCTCCGTGTCCAGCGTTCCAGCGATAAAAAAGGAACCGACCACTTTGCAATTGATCGGAATTGAGCGCGTCGAAGGATGTCGCAAGCATAATTTTATTGCTTTTGTCAATTGCAATATTCGACATGTGATAGCCGTCCTGAAGGGCTACCGTTCCAGTTACAGTTCCCGAGACGACGCTGGAATCGATTGTCCCGGAACCATCCGTCCGGCCGTGATAAAAAACCAGCGAATCAATGCCATCCGAAACGCTTTTCAGCACAGCCCACCACTCTGTTCCATCGGGAGAGAGGACACCAAGGGGTCGAAGTTGCACAGCATTTCTTGATGGAAGCAAAAACCAGGGAAATTTCCCATTAGAAAAAAACGGATCCGCTAAAATGTTTGCTGCGGTGAGAGGCCACGGAATTCGAAATAGACCAGTAAAGCTCGACGCCGTTGTATTGGACGGATCGATAAAATAAATCGAGCCGCCAAGAACGAAATGGCTGCCGTCAGGAGTCATTCCAATAATCGACAAATGCCGTATTGAATCGATCTCGAATGCATTTTGAACCGCTTGATTGAAAATTGCGGCAAGATCGAATACTTGGACCGCCGAATCGGGCTGCTTAATATACAGATTGCTTCGATCGGCTTCAACGAAGGCGACCGCGGTTCGGCGAATGGTCGTTTGTGCCGTGGCAGGGGAGAAGACTGAAATTCCCAGCATCAGCACGAAAAAAGCACATTGAAAGGATTGTCTCATTTTTGATTGGAAAAAATTGAACTACGAGCCTGGCACTCCGCCCGAATGAAGACCTGCGGAATGAACGCCAGCATCTAAATTTACAAAAATATTGGCGGGAACGAGTAAAATTCGAATTTTTTCACCTTTACTCGCTTGTCGGCTCGCCAATATCGAGATAGACGACATCCTCTTTGGGGCGGTAGCCAATAAGCTCCGCAAACCGGCCCCAGTCGATAACCGTATCGAGCAATTGGACCGGCTCTTCGTAGGGCATGCGAGTGGCGTAGTCCTCGATGAGTACTTCATACGGCACTTCGCCCTCGTTTTGCTGCAATGTATCGAGGAGGAGTTGGAACGTCCGTAAACCGCGGAGTTGCTTATTGAGCAATTTCTTCTGGTCGTTAATATCCGCCTCGACGAATTCCTTCCCAAGCGGCGTAATGAGGACGTCCTGTCCGGGCGTTTCGGCAAATCCGAGAAGTTCGGCCGCCTTGACGATCTGGAGCGTTTCGTCGAACCGGCGGCTGGCGGCTTCCGCGAGATCGCCGATCCCCTGCCGGCCTTCGGTGGCCAGGACCTCGAGCAGACCGAGAATTTCTTCGATGTTCGCCGCGGGAATGATCTCCGTTTTTGAAACCGCTTTTGGTTCTTCGACAAAGGGAAGGACGGTGTTCGTAATGAGGGCGTGAATACGGTTCGAAAGCTCGAGATATTCCTGCGAGCGCATATCTCGCGGATAGGGCATCGGGTTCGAAAACTCCGCCTTGATGCGGCCCGGATGCGCATCGAGCACGACGATACGAGAAGCCATTTCGACGGCCTCATCGATCGAATGCGTCACCATGACGACCGATCGGAGCGTGCTGCTGTTGGTGTGAAAAAGATCGAGCACTTCGGAACGCAGGTTCTCGGCCGTGAGGGCATCGAGCGCGCTAAAGGGCTCGTCCATACAGAGGATCCGAGGTTCGACGACCAGCGCGCGCGCAATTCCGACACGCTGTTTCATGCCTCCGGAAAGTTCCTTGGGATACGCTTCCTCGAATCCTTCCAAGCCAACGCTGTCGATCGCGCGCTTGACTTTGGTTTTCACTTCTTCGTGCGGGGCGTGGAGCGCGTCGAGGCCCAACCCGATATTTTCTTCGACGGTCAGCCAGGGCAACAGCGCGAAGGACTGAAAGACGATCGCGGTATACGGGTTATTTCCCCGAAGCGGTTTACCATCGACGTTCACCGTGCCGATCGTCGGCTTGAGGAGACCCGTCATGATCCTCAGGATTGTCGATTTCCCGGAACCGGAGGCGCCCAGGATACAGAGAAATTCGTTTTCGGCAACCGTAAGATTGATGTGCTCCAGTACCGGCAACGGCTTGCCATTCGGAGTGACGAAGGTCATCCCGATATCTCCCAGTTCGATCATCTCTTTTCCCATCGTGGGAGACGCCGCCTGTGGCGATACCGTGCGCGGAGCGCGGGTTGCGATTGGAGCAAAAGCCATTCTCGTTCTCGGATGTTAGGTCTATGTTTCCCGGATCAATTTGCTTTCCACGACCGAGAACACGGCAATGATGAAAAAAAGCACATACGCGATCGCACAAGCGTATCCCATCGTATCGGCCGATTCGAATGCATTCGAATAGACCTGATAGACCAGCGTGCTCGTGTGACCCAGGGGGCCTCCGCGCGTCATCACATAAATTTCGGTAAAGACCTGAAAGCTTTTGATCGTATTGAGCACGAGGGCGAACAGCAAGGTCGGCTTAATGACCGGCAAGGTGATGGTAAAAAATTGGCTCCATTTCGAAGTCCCTTCCAGCTCTGCGACCTCATAATAATCCTGAGGGACATTTTGCATTGCAGCAAGGAAAAGCACGGCATAATATCCGATCGAGATCCAGATATCCATTGCCATGATCGCCGGAAGTGCCAGCGAAGGCGTGAGCAGCCATCCTTGTTTTGGGAAGGAAAGGTGCGCTAACCGGAGTAAGGTATTAATGTATCCGCCCGGAGCATAGAGATTGGTATAAATGAGCGCGATCACGACCAGAGAGGTAACGCTTGGCAAAAATAGTGCGGAACGATAGAGGTGCTGAAACCGCTCGACGCGGACGAGCACCGCAGCGAAAAAGAGCGCGAAGAACATCGTGAATGGGATCGTTCCGACCACAAAAACGACGGTGTTCCAGAGCGCTTGCCAGAACGCCGGATCGTGAAACAGTTTTACATAATTATCGAACCCGATCCAGACCGAGCGGTTCGTGAGCGTATAATATTTGGTAAAGGAGAGATACAGCGCATAGAGCAGCGGCCACGCCCAGAACAAGAGGAGTGTAAGAATCCACGGCGAAAGAAGGATCCAGGTCCCGGCGTTATGCTGATTTTTCCGATGTGAAACGTTCACCATAGCGTTGGCCATGTTTGGTTGAGATCAGAAAAAGTTAATATCCGTGTCCTCGAAGTTCAAAAAAGGTCTGGCGCAAACTCCTTGAGCAAAACATATAGCCTCGAAACCGGCAAACCCACAACATTATAATAATCTCCTTCGATGCGACGGACAAAGACCGCGCCGAAATCCTCCTGAATGCCATAGGCCCCCGCTTTGTCCATTGGCGAGCCGGTCGCAATATACGACCGAATTTCTTGTATGGAAAGCGGGCGAAAGGTAACGTCGGTCGCTTCCACGAACGACCGTTCTTTTTTCGACTGAAGATCGACCACCGCAACGCCCGTATAGACCGTATGCGTTTCTCCGCTGAGCCGAACGAGCATTCGCTCCGCATCGATGGCATCTGTCGGTTTTTCTAACACTTCGCCGCCGATCGCTACCGTGGTATCTGCACCGAGCACCATTCCGTGCTTGCCGGCAAGCGCTTCAGAAATATGCCGAGCTTTATGCTGCGCCAGGCGTTCCACATTTTCCGCAGGGCTGAGCGTGGGATCCATCTGCTCGGGCAGGTTTGCCGGATAAACAGCAATTCGTTCGATCCCAAGCAATCGAACGAGCGATGCCCTGCGCGGCGATTGCGATGCGAGAAAAAGGGTTCGCGACATTGGTACAAAAATACGACCGTTCAAACGAATTCGAATCGCGCACGCACCGTGTGAATCGGACCTGCGGGTAATGTTTGACTCTCCATCAAAGTAACTTCCGAAACGAGCGCGTCCGAAGGTTCCACGGCCGGAAATATGAATTCCGGTGGGAATCGAAACGATTGCCGAAATCGGAATAAGGTTAAATGTGGATGGAAACGGTGCCCGTCTTCTATCGTGATCCCGGTTTCCGAGAGCGCTTCATCGATCGAATGCTGGATCCGCCGAAATGGCTCTTCCGGAACGAGTCCGATCCAAAGAACTCGTGCCTGTTTAAGGTCCGGAAAGACTCCCACGGTTGCCAAACGGCAGTGGAATTTAGGGAGGGAGGCTCGATCGATCGCACGCTTCGTTTCGGTTACCAGCGGTTCGATTTTTTTTGTCTCGACATTCCCCAGGAACCGGACCGTGCAATGGGAATTCATTATGCGTTCCGGTTTTAAATCCGGGACCGAGGGCAGCGAGCGAAATGCACGGCCAAGCGTATCCTGCAGGCCGACTAAAATGTTCTTGAGCTCCGGGGCCGTTTCGATTGCAAAGAAAAGGCGCGGCATGACTTAGAACCGGAGGGATTCGTCGTCATCCTCTGCTTCCGGAAGGGTTTTCGGTCTCGAAAAAATACTTCCGACCATATCCCGATAGGTCACTTCCGGCGCGCCGAATTCTTCTTCCTTGGCCAGTTTCGAATGCTGGTGCAGGCCATCGAGCACGAATTCCATCGCGCTCGCGACCTCGAACCGATTCGCTTCCTGGATCTTCATGTGGCGCAATGTGAGTTCCCTCAGCCGCGGAACTCGCGAAAGCTCTCGATAATAATCGTTGAATTTCATCGTATCCGTGAGGGAGATCGTGTTTCCCTGCGCGAACCAATCGAGGAGGCCGTCGTACTCGCCTTCTTTCCTGGGGGTCGGCGGCGCTTGCGGAGCTTCCGATTTTTTATACCGATCTTCATACCGGTCGAGCGCCGATTTCATCCGTTCTCGGGCCAGCGGATCGGGAAAATATTTCTTGAAAATTTCTTTTACCGCCCGACCGATCAGCGCGCGGGCGACTTTCGCCATCCCCTCCTGCTCGCCTTCGAAGACCAGTTCTACCTTACCCGTTACTCCGGTCGTCACAAAGACAAGGTCGGTCATGCGAGGCAAAATGATCTCATCGTCGTTTACGATCGAACGGCGTTCGGCATTCGAAATGAGCGCTTCCATGGCGCTCGTCGAAAGCCGCGCGGAAACCCCAGATTTCTGATCGATAAATTCGGACTTGCGAGCTTCGAACGCGATTTGTTCGATGATTTCCTTGAAATAGTGCGGAATAACGATTCCCTCCTCGCCAAAACGCTGGGAACCGCGACCGGTCCACGCTTCCTGTTCTGTGATGGCGATCGCGTGCTCCATCGTAAGCGGGTAATGCGTTAAGATCTGCGACGCAATGCGGTCCTTGAGCGGAGTGACGATATTGCCTCGGTTCGTGTAGTCTTCCGGATTCGCAGTGAAGACCATCATCACATCGAGCGGAATGCGAATGTTAAATCCGCGGATCTGAATGTCGCGCTCTTCGAGCAAGTTGAACAGCCCCACCTGAATCCGCGGCTGAAGATCGGGTAATTCGTTAATCGTAAAAATGCCGCGGTTCGTGCGAGGAACGATTCCAAAATGGATCGCGCCTTCGTGGGAATAATGAAGCCGCTGGTGCGCCGCTTTGAGGGGGTCGATATCGCCAATGATATCCGCGATCGTCACGTCCGGCGTTGCGAGTTTTTCTCCATACCGTTCGGACCGATGCACCCACTCGAGCGGCGTGGCATCGCCCATTTCTCGAACGGTCTGGACGGCAGCATAGGAAATCGGACGAAACGGGTCGTCATTGATCTCACTGCCTTTCACGATTGGGACCCATTCGTCGAGGAGTTCTATCAGCGCGCGTGCAATGCGCGTTTTGGCCTGGCCTCGAAGGCCCAGCAAAATAATATCGTGCTTCGCGAGGACCGCATTGACGATCTGGGGGATGACGGTGTCTTCATATCCGATAATTCCAGGAAAAATCGGTTCCTTGCGCCGTAATTTTTCAATAAGGTTCCGACGCAGTTCTTCCTTCACGGGAAGCACCGAATATCCGATCGCGCGAAGTTCGCCCAGGGTAGCGGGTGTGTTCATGTACTCAAGGCAACAGCGACCGCCGATGAACGAATTCCTTCATCACCGCTCAGAAACCGTTGTCAGAGTTTCTACGGCATTTTCCAAGACGTCTTCGACCGAAAGATCCGAGATGGGAAGGAGCCGGCCGTTCGATCTTCGGGCGACGACTCGGCTTCCCGTACTTCTCGGACCGTACGCTTCCGGATTTCCCGAGCCGAATAAGACCACGCTTGGAAGACCGACTGCCGTAGCGATATGCATGGGTCCGGTATCGCCACCGATGTAGATCGCTGCCCGTCGATAGAGTTCAGCAAGATCGAGGAGGGACCTACTTTCAAAACTAAGTATCGCGGCCCCGTTACTCGAACTCACGACCGCTTCGGCCAATGACCGTTCGCCAGGACCCCAGGTGACGATCGAAGGGATACCGGCTCTTTTTTTGATTCTCGTCGAAAGTTCTCCGAACCGTGCCGGTTCCCATCGACGGGCCATGTCGAAGCCGCTCGTCCCCGGATGTAGCACGACAAAACGAGAGAGGTTCTTCGATTGCAAAAAGTGCTCGACGGTCTGTTTGCTCTTCGGAGCATCGGGCAATCGATATCGAGCAGCGGCGGGATCGCCACCGATGACCTTTGCCATGGCTAAAAATTTATCGACCCAGTGCATCGGTTCGGGCCCGGGATCTACCTGCTCCCGGTGAAACCAATGGTTGAATTCGCGGGCCGTCGGGGAAGTAAACCCGATCGATCGGTGCGCACCGCTCAGCCTGGAATGGATGGCACCCTTCAAATTTCGTTGAAAGTCCAACACCGTACTGTAATGCCGGGCGTTGAGCGAACGAATATAATCCCGAGTTTTTTCGATGGAGTGCTTCCAACGGAATGGGTTTTTCAGGTCTCGAACAATCTCTCGTCGTGGGAACCGATGGACATGGTCGATCGCCGGATGACCATGGACAAGGTCGAACGCCCGTTCTTCGACGGCATAGCCGATGAAGGCCTTCGGATGGCCGGCTCGAATGGCTTCGAGAGCCGGAAGCGTACAGACGACATCCCCGATGCCTCCTAAGCGGACGATAAGAATGCGATCGAACTCGGCACTCAATGCGAGATCGCGCGGTGGGAACCGCGAAGGATGTGAAAGGGAGCGAGTTCCGGCAGGCGGCAATTCCGAAGGGGAATGACGAACGTATCGACGAGCGCATACTGGCCCTCGATACAGGCATGGCTCACCATGTCCGTAAAGACCATCCAGGCACTAAACGGAGGAAACCGAAATTCCCGATGTCCGTGGGAATCATTTTGAAATTCCGGCGTATCCTTCATGTAGTTATGGAATTGGCGCATGAGCCGATCGTAGGGTGACGTATCGATCAACCTTCCCTTCTTAAATGTCTTTAAGATACCGGAATACATGGCGTTCCAGGGTCCACGCTCAAGAGAGCGGCTTTTTTCACTTGCGATACCGGCCGCCCGCCCAAATCGCTCGTAGAGTTCCGGGAATATTCCTTTGGTCGTCCAGACCCGGTCGCGATCCGGATTGATATTGATGAAAAATCGAAGGATCCGATCGCCGTGCGTCGCCCCGTAAGCACCGGCATCGACATGCACCAGTTCGTTGGACGCATGCGGACCCAAACCCCTCCCCTTTTCTTCCAGCGGTCGAAAGCTCGATGTGCCGACCGTCCAACCTTCGGTCAGTTCCGGCATCGCTGCCCGAAGGAACGATTGGACCCGTTCGCTGTGAGCGCGTAAAATTCCCTCGGCGCGCTTCCCCGCTTTGGATGCGGCGTCGATTCCCGTGATGTGCTTCGTTTCGGGATGATAACTGACATTCTTGCTCTCGATGAGCCGCGGCATTTCGTTCCGAAGGAACTCGAGTTCGTCCGCCGCCGGCAAACCGATCGGTACGTCCGGAAAAAAGGCGATCGTTCCTTTTTCGAGGGTGTCCGAAAGCGTACGAGGACTCGCACTCGGAAGGTCGGCTAACGAAAATGTCGAGATCATTTAGGGCTTCAGATAGGTCGCCAGGAACGATAGCGTCATGGCCCACGCCTGACGTGCCGCATTGGGATTATAGGTCGAGCCGACATCTCGGAAAAATCCATGCCCCGCGTTCGAGATATCGACCGTAATATATTGTTTGCCCGCCTGGCGCATCGCACCGATCATGGCATCGCGCTGCGCGGGGACCAAATGCGTATCGAGTTCCCCCCAGAAGAAGAGGACCGGGCCATGCTGCTCCCGTGCGACATCTTCCGCCTGTGGCGGAGCGCCACCATAAAACGAGACGGCAGCCTTGAGCGGCAGCTTCGCGTTCGAGATTACTGCCGCGCGGCCTCCCAAACAAAATCCAATAGCGCCAATATGCGTTTTATCGAACTGCTTATCGTTCGAGACCCAGTTGAAGACGGCCTTCGTATCCTCCGCAATGTGCTCCGGAGTGGCGGCCTGGAAGTGTGGCGCAAGCGCGGAAAAATCGCCTCCATAAGGAGCGGTAAACCCGGCGGGAGCCGTCCGATGGAAGAGTTCCGGCGCGATCGCAAGGTAACCTTGTTCCGCAAAGCGTTGCGTGATGTCCTTAATATGATCCGTGACGCCAAAGGCTTCCTGCAATACAATGAGCGCCGGCGTCCGCCCCGATTCCGGGCGCGCGATGTAGATGTTCATATCGCTTCCACCGGATTTCAAGGTCTGGATTTCAGTCGTAATGGTCATTTATTTTGAAAGTTCTTTTTTCAGGAGATCGTGTATTCCGCCGAAGCTGCCGTTACTCATCACGATAACGACGTCTCCCGGCTTTGCAACATCGGCGACTTTTTGCGAAATCGATTCGGCATCCGGTAAATAATATGCTTCTTTGCCCCGCGCGCGCAGATCGTCCATCACTTGTTCCGGATTCAACCGCTCATGGGGATCGAGCAAATGCAGTCGGGCAATTTGCGAAATAAATACAACGTTGGCTGCATCGAAGCATTCGGCAAGCTCTTTTTGAAAGATATTGCGGCGTGTCGTATTCGAGCGCGGCTCGAAGATCGCTATGACTCGTTCCGTCGGATGCTTTTGCCTCAGCGCGCGCAGCGTTTCGCGGATTGCCGTGGGGTGATGCGCAAAATCATCGTATACTTTTATTCCGCCACCCACTTTTCCCATTTTTGCAAACGAGGAAGGGAAAAAATCGCCTTTGAATTCGAGCCGTCGTTTAATACTTTTGAACGACGAGAACGCTCGCTGAATTTCCTCGTAGGAAATTCCGTGGTGACGCGCAGCCGCGATTACTGCCAGTGCATTGCGAATATTGAACTCTCCGAGGAGGGGGATCGTAAGTTCCGATTCCAACCGGCCAGACATGCGGACGGAAAAACTGGTACTCTGCTCGGTGTAACGAATATCGTCCGCGCGCACATCGGACTGTTCCGAAATGCCAAAAGTCGTCAGAGGTGCAAACGATCCTCGTGTCACGTTCATAACATTTGCATCGTCGGCATTTGCAACAATGAGGCCGTTTCGCGGCACCAGTAAGGTCAGCCGTTTAAAAGCCAGAGTGATCTCATCGATCGAAGAAAAAATATCGGCGTGGTCGAATTCGATATTGTTGATAATGAGCGTCGAAGGAAGGTAATGGAGGAATTTCGACCGCTTATCGAAAAACGCGGTATCGTATTCATCGCCTTCCAGCACCACGAATTCGCTCTGCGGGCGGGCCTGAAAACCCGCTCCGAAATTCTCCGGCACACCGCCTATGAGGAACGATGGTTCACGGCCGCTCGACTCGAGCGTCCACGCCATGAGCGAGGACGTGGTCGATTTTCCATGCGTACCGCTGACGACGATCGATGTTTTCCCCTGGACCACCTGCCGCTCGAGAAGTTCCGCCATGGAAACGAACGGCAGACGCCGCTCGAGCACGGTCTCTACTTCTTCGTTCCCTCGAGACATCGCGTTGCCGATCACGACCGTACCGTCGAAACGATCTAAATTTGTACTGCGGTATCCCGGAAGAATCGGAACGCCTCGTTCGGCCAGCAGGACCGACATCGGAGGATAGATATTATCGTCCGAGCCGGAAACATCGTGGCCTAAGGCGCGCATCAGCAGCGCGGCATTCCCCATGGCCGATCCGCAAATGCCGATAAAATAAAGCTTCACGGCGAAACGAGATTAAACTCCGGCCCCGTGGCAGTTCTTATACTTCTTTCCGGAACCGCAGGGACACGGATCGTTCCGGCCGACTTTGGGGCCGCTACGAACGGTCTGGGGGACCGGCCGCGGGGCGGGAACTTCCGGATCGGCCTGCCCATTGCCCTGGAAGCTCGAACCGGCCGCCGCTTTGGTCGCCACACCCTGGCTCCTCCGTGCCGGTTGATTAGGAAGCATTCTTCGGCCCCCGGGTTGCGCGGGGACCATTTGGCCCGTGCGCGGGTCCTGTACCATCGGATACAGCTTGAACGCGAGTTCCAGGACGCCGTCCCGGACGAGGACAAGGAGTTCCTGGAACATCCGGTACCCTTCCTGCTTATATTCGACCAGCGGGTCCTTTTGTCCGTAGGCGCGGAGCCCGATCCCTTCTTTGAGCTCGTCCATTTCGCGGAGATGATCGCGCCATTTATCGTCGATGACCCGCAGCGAAGCAAAGCGCTCGAGCTGCGCCAGATTTTCCGTTCCCAACTGCTCTTCTTTGCGCTGGTAGAAGGCATAGGCTTCGTCGATCAGTTTTTGCGCAACGCCGTCCTCGCCGATCTGCGCGAACTCCTCGCGCGTCATTTGCGCATCGACCATAAAGCGCGTGCGGACTTCATCCTGGAGCTTCTCCATTTCGCCCGTGTGGTAATAGGTCGAAGTAAGTTCCGTAACCGCTTCTCTAAGATATTCCAGGATCTCGTCTTTCAATCGCTCCCCGAACAACGCTTCTCGCCGGCGTTCGTAGATGACTTCGCGCTGGGCGTTCATGACGTTGTCGTATTCGAGCAGCCGCTTACGAGTCGCGAAGTTGTTTTCCTCGACCTTTTTCTGTGCACGTTCGACGGACTTCGTGATCATCGAGTGCTTGATGACCTCGCCTTCCTGCAGGCCCAGCTTCTGCATGATCCCGGCGATGCGATCGGAACCGAACAGCCGCATGAGGTCGTCCTCGAGTGAAAGATAGAACTGGCTGGAACCCGGATCGCCCTGGCGACCGGCGCGGCCGCGCAACTGGCGGTCGATGCGGCGCGATTCGTGACGTTCCGTTCCAAGAATATGGAGTCCGCCGGACTCCCGAACGCCCGGACCGAGCTTGATATCGGTCCCACGACCGGCCATGTTCGTCGCGATCGTGACCGCTCCGGACAGTCCGGCATTCGAGACGATCTCCGCCTCGCGGGCATGCTGTTTGGCATTCAAAACATTGTGCGGAACACCGGCCCGCTTGAGCAACTTCGAAATCGTCTCCGAGACTTCGACGCTGGTGGTTCCCACGAGCACCGGGCGGCCCTGTTTGCGAAGTTCCTGAATTTCCTCGATCACAGCATTCAACTTCTCGCGCTTCGTACGATAGACCATATCGTCGCGATCGTCGCGGACCACCGGAACGTTCGTCGGGATCACGACCACATCGAGCTTATAGATCTCGAAGAACTCCCCGGCCTCGGTCTCCGCCGTTCCGGTCATGCCGGCGAGTTTCTTATAGAGCCGGAAGTAGTTCTGCAGCGTGATCGTCGCGAGCGTCTGCGTGTCTCGTTCGACGGTGACATTCTCTTTCGCTTCGATCGCCTGGTGCAGTCCTTCCGAATACCGTCGCCCGGCAAGGATACGGCCGGTAAACTCATCGACGATGAGAACTTTTCCCTCCTGCACGACATAATCGACGTCCTTCTCATAGAGGGTGTACGCCCGGAGCAACTGAGAGATCGTGTGCAGCCGGTCGGAACGGTCCGCATACAGAAGATGAATTTCATCTTTGCGTTTGCGCTTCTCTTCCTCGGAGAGATCTTCCAGCTGCGAAAGCTCGGTCGCAATATCGGGTAAAATGAAGAGGTCTTTATCTCCACCGCCCGCCAAGAATTCCCGCCCTTTGTCGGTAAGGTCGATATTGTGGTTCTTCTCCTCGACAATAAAATAGAGGGGATCGTCGATCAGGTGCATATTGCGGGACTGGTCCCGCATAAAGTCCATCTCGGTTTGCTGCATGAGCTTTAGCATGTCGCCATCGGCAAGCAGCTTGAGCAGACGCTTGTTCTTCGGCATGCCGTGATGGACCCGGACTAATTGCTCTCCGGCCTGCTTTTTCTTTGCTTCGTCGCCGGATTTCAGAAGTTCCTCCGCCTCGGTCATGAACGTCGCGGCAAGCGACTTCTGGGCATTGACCACCCGGTCGACGATCGGCTTCATCTCATCGAACTTATGCTCGGTGCTTTCGACCGGACCGGAAATAATGAGCGGTGTGCGTGCTTCGTCGATCAGGACCGAATCGACTTCATCGACGACCGCATAAAAATGGGGGCGCTGGACCATCTCTTCGGCATTCTGCACCATGTTGTCGCGCAGATAATCGAAGCCGAACTCATTATTCGTTCCGTACGTAATATCGGCGTTGTACGCTGGTTTCCGTTCCCACGGCTGCATCGTCTGCAGGATCACCCCGACGGTAAGACCGAGGAACTCATACACTTTCCCCATCCATTGCGAGTCCCGCATGGCGAGGTAATCGTTGACCGTCACCAGGTGCACTCCGCGCCCGGCAAGGGCATTGAGATAGACCGGCATCGTCGCGACCAGCGTCTTCCCTTCGCCCGTTGCCATCTCGGCGATCTTTCCCTGATGCAGGACGATTCCCCCGATCAACTGCACGTCGAAGGGAATCATATCCCACTTGGTCTGCTGGCCGGCCACGGTAAATGTTTGCCCGACTAGTCTTCGGCAGGCATCTTTGACGACCGCAAACGCTTCGGGAAGCAATTCATCGAGGACCGCCTTCGTTTGCTCGTCGAGTTCCTTGCCGATCTCCGTAAGGCGGTCCAGAATCTGCTCGCGCTCCTCGTGCGGAACGTCCTCTTTGAGCCGCTCTTTGAGTTCTTTCGATTCGGCTTCGAGGTCGCCGATCACGTCATGGATCCTCGCGCGAAATTCAACGGTCTTGCCACGAAGTTCTTCGTCGGACAGGCTCGCGAGTCCCTCGTAAATTTCGTTGATCTCGTCAACGACCGGAAGCAGCTCCTCGACGTCTTTTTCCTTCTTGGAGCCAAAAATATTTTCTAAAAGCTTTAGCATGTATTACGTTTCTGCTTGACAGCGCCTTTTTAAGCTAATTTCGGCAAATGTCAAAAATGTTTGAAGCGCGTGCGCATTCCAATTTCATGAACTTACATTAATAATTCATGAATACGCCGTTCTTTACGGTATTTTTTTGCTGCAACGGCGAGTTCCGAAAATTTTTGTTTTTTCGAAATATTTCAGTGAAAGAAAAAGGGACGTAGGCCAAGTGGCCGTCCCTTATCCAACTGAACCCACCTCAAACGCTAAAACGAGCGTAATGCTTCCGGGTTTCAACTGGGACCGAGACTTAAAATTTGCAATGAATAAGATGGAAAGCGTTGCAGCTTGAATCTCACCGCTGCCCCGGCCATCGCTTTCTCCGTCTTCCATGTTGCGCTTTCGGCTTTTGGCCGGAGTTGGAAGCGGGCTTTTGGGGATGTTGGGAAGGTTTCCCATCCTGCCGGCGCGGCTCCTGCTGAGGTTCTCTGTGCCTGGCTGGCGAACGGTCATTCCGAGATGGCGAGCGATCATTCCGGGATTGAGAACGGTCATTTTTCCTTGGCGACCGATCATTCCTATTGTCGGGGCGATCATTTCGATGGGCAGGACGATTGTTCGATGGCCCCTCCTTACGTACAAGAGCCGGAGTTTCACGAGCGCTTGACCGATCGCTTTGTGCAAAAGCATGGTCATGGGCGACCGGAATTTTTTTGCCGATCAGCTTTTCGATGTCACGAACGAACGGTTTCTCGTCCGGTGCGCAGAAGGAAATAGCATTACCGGACGCTCCCGCACGTCCGGTGCGGCCAATGCGGTGAACGTAGGTCTCGGGTACGTTCGGGATCTCATAATTGATAACGTATTCGAGATCGTCCACATCGATTCCGCGCGCGGCGATGTCGGTCGCGACGAGTACGCGAATTTTCTGCGACTTAAAATTATTGAGCGAGCGCTGACGCGCATTTTGCGCTTTGTTGCCGTGGATCGCTTCGGCGCTGATACGATTTCGTTCCAGTGTCCTTGCTACGACGTCCGCTCCACGTTTCGTGCGAGTGAACACTAATGCGTGACGGATGCGCGTATCCTCCAAAATATCGAGCAGAAGATCGGGCTTCTGTGACTTATCGACATAATAGAGTTCCTGCCGAATCATATCGACGGTCGTTGCCGGCGGCGTGACCGCGATCTTCACAGGATGATCGAGAATATCGTTCGCGAGCGAAACGATCGCTGGCGGCATCGTGGCAGAGAAGAACAGCGATTGCCGCTGATCGGGCAATTCCGTGATTATATCCTTCACATCGCGGACAAAACCCATGTCGAGCATACGGTCGGCTTCGTCGAGCACAAAAATTTCGATGTGCTGCAGATCGACGTGTCCCTGGTCCATCAGATCGAGCAAACGCCCCGGCGTGGCAACGACAATATCGACCCCCTGATGGAGCGATCGCGTCTGCGCGCCCTGTTTTACGCCGCCGAAGATGACCACGCTTTTCATTCCCAAATACCGCCCGTATGCTTTGAAGCTTTCTTCGATCTGGACCGCCAACTCGCGCGTCGGCGTGAGGATCAGGCAGCGAATATGCTTTCTTTTCCCGTGTGTTTTATGGGATTCCAGGATCTGGAGGATCGGGACTGCGAACGCGGCCGTCTTTCCGGTCCCCGTTTGTGCGACACCGAGCAGGTCCTTTCCCTCGAGGACAATGGGAATAGCTTGCTGCTGAATCGGCGTGGGAGTGCGGTATCCTTCGTCATGAAGCGCGCGAAGGATCGGCGGGATAATCGATAACTGTTCGAAAGGCATACTGAATTTTGTCGGTGTGGGGCGAAATGCTATTTCGCCCCTTTGTTTTAGAGGTGAGAGAAATGAGTTTGTTCAGACTCCGTTTCATCGAACCCATCGAGTTCAGGACTTACATAACTATAAGGCCATTCCTTGAATGTGCTCACTAAACCAGCCTTAACGGGATTTCGGAGGATGTAAAAAATAATTCGCCCAAATTCACCATCTCGGATAACGTGATCGTAGCTCTCGTGCTGCCAGAAAGCGCCGCTCCGAGCCAGGATCTTATTACACTGCCGTGCGGTGTGTCGTTTGAGCGATTGGAGAACATCAAACAGGTTGAGTTGATTACCAAGTGTGATGACCATGTGGACGTGATTTGGCATGATGGTATAGGCATGGAGCTCATATTCCTTCCCATCGCGATAGTGCAATGCCTCTTTGACGACCTCGGCGATAGCCGGTTCCTTCAGCCAAAGCGAGCCGTATCCCTGATCGAGATAGCTATCTAATTGCGTAAAGCTCATGCCAACAACTCCCTTCTGCACTTTCCGCGCGCGCTCTTCGAGAATTTTACGAGGAAGTGTGTGGGCGAGACGGAACGTAATGAAATAAGGTTCGTCGTTGGGAAGCAAATGTGGAAGATCGCGTCTGTAACATTTTTTACGCTCCATGAAAACAACCTGTGCTCTGTATGGAGCGAAATGGTATTTCGCCCTCTTTTGATAACAGAAAAGGGCGAAATAGCATTTCGCCCCACACCACGGGGAATTCAATGCAGTCTCCGAAACCAGTTCATAAAGATCCCGCTTGCAACTCCGACGTTCAGCGAATCGACCTGGGGGGCTATGGGAATTTTTGCAAGCCAGTCGCAGGCTTCCGCAACGGCGGGGCGAAGGCCCCAGCCTTCCGAGCCGAAGACGAAGATCGCATCTCCTTCCCAGTCCACTTCATTCAGGGCCACACTCGTTTCAGACAACGAGGCCCCGATCCTCCGGATGAATCCGGTTCGACCAAGGGTTTCCAATGCTAATGGCAAATCGTCCACGCGTATGATTTCCACATCCACGATCGTTCCCATCGAAACGCGGACCGAACGGCGGAGCCAGGGATCGCAACTTTGGTCGTCCACAATGACGGCCTTTGCGCCGAAGGCCGCAGCATTGCGGATAATGCCACCCATGTTCTCCGCATCGGCAATCGAGTCGAGTGCCACGGCCATCCACGGCGAGCGCCAGTCGCTCATCGCTTCTTCGAGCGTGCGGCGGATCGGAATTCGGGCCGCCAGCATAATTCCCTGATGAAGCGGATAGCCAACCACCCGCTCCATTTCCTCTTTTGGCGCTAAAAAAATATCTGTCGGTCCCGAGCGATCCTCGAACAGGGGTTTTAAAATTTGGAACCGTTCCTCGGTCAGGTAGGCGGCGGCGATCTCGAGTTGATGTCCCAAAACTTTCCGAGCGATCTTTTCACCCTCCGCGATAAAGAGCCCTTGTTCCGAAAGTCCGCCTTTGCCTTTCAGAGAACGAAAATATTGGACCGCTTCGGCCGGATAATCGTAGTGGATACGATAGCTCATGCATTCCTAACACCAGGAATGCAAAAGAGGCTGCAATCGTGAGGTTTACCTGGTCGGCTGGGGAGCAGCTAAATTTTCGGCCGATACCCGGTCGATTTTCAGAGCAATTTCGTGGAGTTCCTGCTGTTCGGCATCGAGCGTGGCCTGATCGTCGGCTACGGAGGCAGACTCATCGTCGAGATCGTCGGTCCTGTAGCGTTCGCTCCAGATAATGAGGCTGTCGTTTGAAACCGTGTAATGATAGACGGTCTTGCTCGTCACCTCTTCGGTGCCACCCGTCGAAGGGACGGCTTCGTAAAGCGCCAACTCATCGGAGCGAAAGTAGTCCAGCTTGCGGCCTTTGGAAAAATTATAGTCGGCAATAGCGGCGACGGCGTTTTTCCAATCGGTGGAATGCACGGCGACCTGCGGCCCACCGGTAATCGTCGGCAAGTGTCCGGCCGGAGCACAGGCTGCCAGAAGAAAGATATTTGCACCAATAGCAATTCGAACTGGAATGGAGAGCCGAAGTGGAATTGAAAGACGCATACCGATTCCTTTCCTGAGAAGGCTTAAGGCTTTAGGTATTTACGAATTCTATGCCTTTCTTGAGACGCAGTGTATGAATTTTAAAGCAATGTTGTATGAAAAAGCGGGCCCGAAATATGTCTTTCTTTCGGTAACGAATGTTGAAACGAGGGGTTATTGAAGTAGGATGAAAGCAGGGTTATCGAAAGGCGCTTTTTTCGGTCTCATTGTCGCGGCTATCGCGATCGTGGGTGTTTCGATCGAAGCATGCAGTAATTCGAACGATACCTGCACGTTCAGCTACAGCCAGCAGGTTTCTGGGAATGTCTCAACCGTCGTGTGGCCGGTCGGTGCGGCGCGTGCATCCGACAGCGATGCTTACGCTCCCGATTTCCGCTGGCACCGCAGCGATGGTTCGCTCGATTCCCTGAGCGGACATAAAGGCCAAGTCATTCTGCTCAATTTCTGGGCTTCGTGGTGCGGTCCCTGCAAAGCAGAAATGCCGGCGATCCAGGCTGCCCAGCAGCAAATGGGCGATTCACTGTTCGTTATCGGAGTGGCCGTGGACCAATGCAGCCCCTTTGCGACCGTTCAGAATTATATCTCGAACAATAATATTAATTATCAAATCGCAGTGGATTCTCTTTCGAGACTCTATGAGCAATATTGGCTCTGGAAGCCGCTCGAAATTCCTGTCAGTTATTTTATTGCCCCGAACGGATACATCAAATACGAGGCGGTCGGCGAAGGGAACGAAGCTGCGGTCCTGACCGATGCGCGAGCGGCGGCGCGTTAATTCACCGCCCCCAAATTTGCCGTGCACTAATTCAGCACCACGAAGTTGCCGGCGATCGCAGCGCGCCCGCCATCGACCGTATAAATACGATAATGATACGCTCCGCTGGCCAGCGATGGTGCGGGAACAGAAAAAGCGGACTCCCCTGCCTCGGTCACTTCCTGAAGGCTCGAATAGACCGTGCGACCGGTGACGTCCGTGATGTCGAGTTCGATCTGGGCGGGACGCAATGCGCGAAATGGGATCGTGAGCGGTGAGCCGTTCATGAGCGGATTAGGATGGGCCGAAATGGGTTCCGGTGCAATGCCGTCCGAAGGTGAAAACACTTTTCCAAACCGCATGACCTCGTACATCAGCGAATCTCCGCAATAGAGTTTCAGGCCGATCGTCCCGGAGTCCGACACGGCTCCCAATAGGCATTTATTGAACTGAATATTACTGTTATTCAGCGTAATGCTCTGGATCCTAAAATCGGTCGAGAGCGAATCGGACAGCATAATTCGAAACTGTGCCGAAAGCAATGCGACCGTGGAATCGAAGTTCATATTGGCCCCCGTGATGGTGAGCGGCCAATAGTGTGTTTTACTTCCCGTCGGAATTTCAGCCGCCGGAATGACGGCCGCACCCGCAATTCCAGAATGGGCACCGGTCATATTGAAAGGTTCCATCACGTCCGCATTATACGCCAGTTCGATCCCGATCGATGTCAGGCCCGGAGCGTTAAAACTCCCGCTCGAATAGATGATCACCGTCGAAGTATCGCCGGGCGCCACCGAAATATTGGAGGCGACGACGCGAAAACGGACCGTATCGGTCGGCGTCGCATATCCCGTGAGCGGGACCGTTCGGATCTGCTCGGAATCGTCGTCCGAGAAAAATGTAAGCGTATCGAACACGCCCCGGCTTACGTTGGGAAGATATTCAATCTCGATCGGAACAGAATCGTACGGGGTAATAACAAACGGCAATTTTAACCCATTGGGGAATATAAAATTCGTTCCGGAAAAACTGGCATTCCAGAAATGGAGTGTATCGCAGCCCAGATTTTTCAGTTCGATGATCGTGTCCCGAGCGTCGCAAAACGCAATCGTATCGAAATTGCGGAGCGACGAATCGAGCAAAAGCCGTTTCGAGCCCGGTTTGATGAAGACGTGATACGGGATCATTCGCACGAATTTCGCAATGCTTCCTTTTACGCTGTCGCTGATCCGAAGGTATCCCGTGTAATCGCCTTCTGCGGTGGTGGGAATCACTTCGATACCGGCGTCCACCGGCGTTGCATTTTGCGTAAGCCATCGCGTGAACGGGGTGAACCATTTGAATTCGGAAGTCGGAGGCAATGCCTTTTGTGTGGAATCGAGCCATTCGAATTCCGAATAGAGCGAATCGCAGCCGCGTTCGAAGATGGTAAAGGCGAAGATGGAGTCCTGGCAGCGGGTCATGGTATCGAACTCGATCTTGCTCGGCAGCGGCATTCCGAACCGATCCGCCATCACAAGCTGCGGGCTGTCCGGCCGGCCGATGCCATTGAGCGGGAACGTCAGACGCATCGGTTCCCCCAGGATGAGGACGTTCAGCACGAGCGAGTCCGAGATCTTCCCCGTCTGGTTCGGAGCGAAAAGAATCGAGATCGATTTTTTCGCGTAGGCCGGGATCGAATCGTTCTTCCAGGGCGTATCGATCAGAAAATTCGAGCCGCTCTTCAGTTGAGAACTCACGATTTGCACGGTAAAACAGCTATCGTTCACGAGTGTGAACGTCGTATCGCGGCTGGCACACAGCGACGTCGAATCGTAGGACAAACCCGATTCGGCTCGGAGTGGATCATAAAGCCGGAGCGCGGAATTGACCGCGATCGTATCGTAACTTATAATTCCCTCGCGCTCGACCTGCAGCACGATATGCGTCGCATACGGCCCGGCCTGTGTCGATGTAAGAATAAGCTCGAGCTTCCCGTTCGAGTCGGGCGGAATTGTAATCGGATAGACGGGAGTCTCCCCGGTCGCCGGATCCACGACCGTGAGCGATGGCGAAACGGGAACGATCGCATTGTCGACGAGGACCGTATCGCATCCTAAGTTCTTGAGCAGGACGACGGTATCGCGCGGGCGGCAAATATCGATCGAATCAATATTTAGAACGGCGGCCGGCAACGTAAATTGCGGCAGCGAGCCATCGCCGCCATCCGTGGTTTTCCAGATGTGCCCGTTATCATCGAATGCGTAAATAACTTCACCGCGGCACCCAAGTACGGCAAAGCGGGTGTCATATAAGTTTGCAGGCCCTCCGATCTTTGCCCAGGTAAGACCGCCATCTTTCGAACGGTACATTCCGGTATATCCGGCGTTCGTCTTTGCTTCCGCGGGATCGTCATTGACCTGGACGTAGAGGGTAGTGCCAAAACCCGCCAGATGGCCGGTCGTCATAAAAGGAAGGTTTAATATTCGTGTCCAGGTTGCCCCATAATCGGCAGAACGCAACACGGTCGTGGCCGACTGCGGCAGGTTCACAAAATCTCCTTCGGGGGCCGCGAAAAAGTTTGCCGTTCCTTTGACCGCATAGACGCTCCAGGCCTCCACTGTTTCAAGCGGGTTCACTGGCAGCCATGTCTGGCCACCGTCTGCCGTTCGATACCAGTCCTGCTCGACAAAACCGGTCGCCACACCGTGCAGGTTATCGGAAAAATCGAGTCCGTTGGTCACGGGAATCGCGCGAGAAAATGTTGTACCGTTATCGTACGAGACGAAGCCAGTTGAATTTAGTTCTCGGCTGGACAGGATAAGAGCCGTCGGCGATTGATAGACGTCTGCAAATCCACTATCGGCCAGGACCGGTTGCCAGGAAGCGCCTGCATCGGTCGTTCGGTACAATGCAATACTGGCGAGCTTTCCATTGATCGAATGATAGAGCGGTTCGCAGGTCAGCCAGCCATGCGTGGCATCGGTCATCAGGATTTGCGTAATGTGCTCTGTGGGCTGTACACCGTCCGGATACGGAGGTAGTTTTGTCGGCGTCCAGGTCATCCCGCCATCGGTGGTCTTATAAACGCCATCGGCAAGTTCCCCTGCCGCAAAACCGGTCGATTCGTTAAAGAAAAAGCACGCTCGGAACCCATGGCCAGAGGGCTGCGTGTACACGATCTTCCAGGTTGCAATCGCCTGCGATGCCAACGTTGCCATCGCAAGCACCATGGTACTTATAACGAGAGTCTTCTGCCTGGCGGTGGGGAATCGCATAATGAATCGTGGCGCACCTATAAAACGCCGCAGGACCGGCAACCTCACAAATAAAATAGCTCGATAACGTTACATGGCAGCATGAACTATCGTTCATTTCTGGCATAGCACCTGCTTTCCTTAGGAACCTCGCGCCGAGCCGCGCGTTGCAAGAACCGGCATGCCACACATGAAAAATGCTTTTTGGAGCGCTTTTCTCCTCCTTTCCTTCGTCTTTGTTTTTCCCTATGCGGCGCACGCACAAACGCACGCAAAGCATTCGAAAAAAAAGCCGACGACCGATACGGCTGCGCTCGCGGCGACCGCGTATTACCGCATCGCGGGGCTCGGCAGTTCGGAAGGCGATAGCTCCAACACGTTTCCCTATCCGACCGTGATCCTTCAGGTCCGCGATACCACGCGCGTCCGGATCGTCGTCCGATTTCCGGAACTCGGCATGCTGGGAATTAAAGAAGATACCGTGGACGGACCGACGTTCTCGGCCGGCGATTCGCTCTTAGGATACGAATCTCCGGAGCCGCTCTTCATGCTTACGTTCCCAAAGACCGAGTATTTCGTGTTCGTCGACGTGTGGTCGAAAAAAGGCAGGAAGCTTCTCGATTCGCGACCGCTCGCTTACGACATGAATGTCGCTGGCTACAAACCGGCAAAACTCACGTACGTCCACGACCCGACCGCCGGTATGTCGAATCCGACCTTACGCCGGAGATTTTCCCCATCGCTCCTTCCCTTCTCCCTGGAAACGAACCCCGGTTGGGCGTCGACGGAAACGCTCGACTCGAGCATGACGTATGCCCTTGTCTTTCGCGATCCTTCGCACCCCGGAACGCTCGCAATGTCGCTCACGATGCGACCAGCAATGGTCGGTGTGATCGACTCCGCCTCCTGGAAGAATTTTAAGCAGAAAGCGGAGATGGCCTTCGGTTCCCATGGGATTGCGACGCGGAGCATCGGCGATTTTCAGATGGCCGATACGTCGACGCGCCGGTATATCCGGGCGGGATATGAATTCGTTTCGAAAAATGCGGACAGCTCGCTCGATTACGTGGCGGCATTCCTCACTCCCCGCGCCATCCTCCTCATGCTCGCTCCGCTCGACGAACCGAACCAGCAACTGCAATTCCAATATTATCAGGCCATCGCGAGAAGCTTTAAATTGTCTGAACCCTAAGGAACAGGACGATAAAATAGAATGATAAAAGGTTTGAAATTTTTATTTAAGGGCTTTTTCATTGCGACGTTGGTCGCAGCGATGGTTCCGACTCTGCACGCTCAGCAAAAAAAACCGCTGGATATTCACGGACTGCAACCGGGAATGATTACACGAGAGATCATTCTCCATTCGCACGCGCCGCTCGATACCGTGCTCTGGAATGGCGAAGACGGAGCGAATATCATCGCGTTTCGCGGTGCCTATTTGTCCGATTCCGGCCAGGTCAAAGTCAATGTAAATCAGAATACGGTTACGCAAATCAGTTTTGTCTCGGAGGAGCGAACCCCGGAGGAGAATGACCGCATCGTCCAAAAAATGATTGCGAGCATTACAACGCTGCTTGGCAAACCGAGCGACCAGTATCACAACGTCTATCGCATCGTTACATGGGATTCCGGAAGTGAAGAATTAACGCTCACGACGACCGACCGCGGCCGGCTCTACAGTATCAACCTTACCGCACCGCATCCTATGTCAACGCCGGGTCCGGACCCGGTCCGAGTGCCGAAAGCGGGAAAATAGGAACGAATCGCCCTGTCTTACCCTTTCGGGGCCAATTCTGAGCAGATAAAAACGATATGGGAATTCGGTGTGGTATTGTAGGACTTCCAAACGTCGGCAAATCGACGCTTTTTAATGCGATCACGGCCAGCAGCCAGGCGGCGGCCGAAAATTATCCCTTTTGTACGATCGAACCGAACACGGGCATCGTCCCCGTACCGGACGAGCGCGTCAAACAACTAACGTCCATCGTAAATCCGGCGCGCGAGGTCCCGGCGACGATCGAATTCGTCGATATCGCGGGCCTGGTCAAAGGCGCCGCGCAGGGCGAGGGACTTGGTAACCAATTTCTTGCGCACATTCGCGACGTCGATGCGATCGCCCATGTCGTGCGGTGCTTCGACGATCCGAACGTGATCCATGTCGACGGCACGGTCGATCCCAGGCGCGATATCGAAGTGATCGAAACGGAACTTATATTAAAGGACCTCGAAACGCTCGATAAAAAGCTCGATGCGGCCCAGCGCAAAGGAAAGACGGGCGACGCCAAAGCGCGCGCCGAAGCCGATTTTTACGTCCACCTGCGCGAACACCTGACCCAGGGCCGCCTCGCGAGATATTTTCCGCGGACGAACGAAGAGGAAGAACTCTGGCTCCGCGATATGCACCTGCTCACCGCAAAACCGGTGCTCTATGTCGCGAACTCGGACGAGAACGGCGTCATTCATGGCAATGCGTATATCGCCACGGTCCGCGCGATCGCTGAAAAAGAGGGCGCGCGCATGGTTCCCATTTGCGCCAAGATCGAGATGGAACTGATCGAACTGCCCGAAGAAGAACGCGCCCACTTCCTTCGCGATCTTGGCTTGAACGAGCCGGGACTCCACGCGCTCGTTCGCGCCGCGTACGACCTGCTCGGGCTTCAAACATACTTTACCGCGGGACCGAAGGAGGTCCGGGCATGGACCGTGCGCAAAGGCGCAAAAGCTCCGGAGGCGGCCGGTGTGATCCACACCGATTTCGAAAAAGGCTTCATTCGCGCGGAAGTGATGAAATTCCGCGATTTTATTCAGCTAAAATCCGAAGCTGCCGTCCGCGAGGCCGGACTTTTGCGAAGCGAAGGCCGAGAATATGTTGTTGAGGATGGGGACGTGATGCATTTTCGCTTTAACGTATAGACTTTAACGTACAGGATTTTCCCCGACTCTTCACGTCGTGGGAATCGATCATGGAGATACCGCACTCAAAATATAACGAGACCTATTTCAGCCGCAACGAGCTCGAACGGCTGTTGCGCGACCGGGATATCGATCCGGTCGGAGTGGGGCGCGTGCTCGATGCGTACGATATGGCCGAGTCGGTTCATGAGTTCCAAAAACGTCTCGATGGGACCCCGTACTTCTGGCATCCGAGCCGCGTGGCGAGGATCATGCTCATCGAATTGAACCATACCGACCCGAATATCCTCTGCGCGGCCTTGCTCCACGATACGCTCGAAGATTCCCATGTGCTCACTCCCGAAATCCTGGAACTGAATTTCGGTTCCTACACCAGTTACCTGGTCCAGAAACTGACGAAGGACATCAAGGCCGAAGGCCCGATGAAAGAATGGGTCGAAAAAGAATATATCGAAAAACTCCAGGCCGCCAGCGAGGACGCCCGCATGCTCAAGCTGGCCGACCGGCTCGATACGTACCGCTGCCTCGAATTCAACGTAAAAAAGAATCCCATCAAATACATCATGGAGACCCAGGAACATTACTTTCCCCTCGCCAGCGGTTCCCATAATCCTCGCCTGAAATATCTCATCAAAGAGCTCCAAAAGGAACAGAATAAGTTTTTGGGGTAAGGAAGAGCCTTTCCCGGGTCTTTTCCATCGAAAGCCATTATGAAAAATTTATGTAGCTCGACTGGTGCGGTCCTTGTCGATAGGCTTTGCTATGGGACGCAAAAAATTCTTATGGGCCGGTATCGCCGGCTGGGCATTTCTCACATTCTTTATCGGATGGGTGCTTATTACACCCGATAATCCGCTGACGAAGCTCTACCGGGCGCCGGTCAAGCAATTAAACGAACGGATCCTCACCGGGCCGTACCCCACGGCTGCCAATTTCGATGAGCTTAAGGCACAAGGTGTGACCACAGACATCAGTCTGCTCGATCCAAAGATCCCGTATGAACGGATCCTTCTCAACCGCGAAGAAGCGAATGCAAAGCGAGTCGGGATCCGATTCCTCGATTTTCCGGTCGCGAGCATCATGGGGCAGCGCTTCGGGTCTTATTACGATGCGCACGTTCAGGGAGCCGCGCATACGATCGACTCACTCGAGCACGACGCACAGGGGGATAAAACGTATCTGCACTGTTATTTGGGCGAGCACCGGATGGTCGCCGTACGGACCGCATTGGGGATAAAGGACACGACCGCTTCGGGAACGGTTCAGGCCTCCCTTACGAAAGTAAAATAAGCGGCCCGGGCGCAGGTCATTTTTCGTATCGCGTGGCTCGTTGAGCCACGCGTCTGGGCCTTGCTCTCTTGTTCGAATTCTGGTAACAATTCTCCTGATAGCTGGAAACAATTCTCCTGATAGCTGGCTTTTAGTGCCGCGCCATGGGCTTGAGATCGCACCGGCGCACGCTGCGGGAGTAATTCAGCGGTAGAATGTCAGCTTCCCAAGCTGAACGTCGCGGGTTCGATCCCCGTCTCCCGCTCTGTGACAAGGATGCAGATGAAGGATGAAGGAAGCCGGTTCCTCATCGTTCGTACCGATCGCCTGGGAGATGTGGTCCTTACGCTCCCGATGGCCCGCGTTATTAAAGAGCAGTTCCCCTCCGCTCACGTCCTCTTTCTGGTCCGAAACTATACTCGCCCGATCGTCGAACGATGTCCCGATGTGGATTCCATTATGACGCTCGACGCAACGAAAAGTATTGTGGAGCAAATAGGATTATTTCGAGGGGCCAGGGCGGACGCCGTCTTTTTCCCGAGTCCGCGATTTCGATTGGCGCTTGCCGCGTTCCTGGCGCGGGTTCCCAAACGCGTGGGCACGGCATACCGATGGTATTCTTTTCTTTTCAACGTGAGGATAAAGGATCACCGGAAAACGGCCGAACGGCATGAAGCCGAATACAACATGAGGATGCTCTCGAACATCGGCTTTGCGGCAGACCTAAAAACATTCCCATCGCTTACGCTGTTATCTTCTGAAGAAGCCGCCGTTCGATCCTGGCTTCGAAGGGAGTTACAGGAGCATGCTCGGTATGCCGTCCTTCATATCGGCAGCGGCGGCTCGGCGATGGAATGGCCGGCGGCGCATTTTATTGAACTGGCGAAACGACTTCCGAAAGTGCTGGAAATCGTACTAACGGGCATGAATGTCGAACGAGAGAGGCTCGACGCCGTTCAAAAGTCACTGCCGGGAGCCCATCTTTTTATAGACCATCCGCTCCCCGAACTGGCCGCGCTGTTGAAACAAGCTTCTCTCGTTGTCTCCTCGAGCACCGGGCCGGGCCACCTTGCAGCCGCACTTGGGACTCCTTCGATTGGGCTTTTTCCGCTCCGCAGGGTCCTAAGCAAAGAGCGATGGGGTTTTCGTGGACCGCGAGCAACCAATCTTTCGCCCGAGCCACTCCGCTCCTGTCCAAATTGCGAGCATTGCACGTGCATGGAACGTTTGACCGTAGAAACCGTAGTACGTCACATTCCAGCGGATGTTGCCGAGCGGTCGCCAGCCATCTCTTAAATGGTTTTCATGGCACTCCGTGGCATTTCAAATGTTGAAAAACTTCGCCCGAGGTATTTTATCTAAATGAAACGTTACTTTTTGGCGGCAATCGCGGCTTTTTTTCTCTCGCCGCAGTGGACGGACGAAGCGAGCACCGTTTCATCTCGCGCCGTTTGGAAGGACGCGCCGACTTCCACTGCTCAGGACCCCGACCAAACCTCGTTTCGTCACCTCGATAACAATGCGTTTACCGTCGGCGAAAAGCTAACGTTCGACATCAGTTACGGTTTTGTTACCGCTGGGCAGGCGGTCATGTCGATTCCAGACTACCGTTATGTCAACGGGCGGAAGACGATGGAAACGCGCGTCGAGGCGCTCTCGACCCCGACCTTCGACTGGGTCTTTAAAGTCCGTGACCGGTATGAAACCTTTATGGACGCCGATGGAATCTTTCCCTGGCGTTTCGAGCAGCATATACGCGAAGGAAGTTACTCGCGCGATTACGATGCGTTTTTCGATCCCCAAACCGAGACCGCCGAAACGAGCGATGGACACCAGTACAAAACACCGCAATATGTCCACGATATCGTAAGCGCGTTTTATTACGTACGCACGCTCGACCTCACTCATTCCCGGCGTGGCGATGTGATCCACCTGGAAAATTTCTTCGACGGCCAGACCCATCCGCTCGACGTCCGTGTCCTGGGACACCAGCAGGTCGAGACCGATGCCGGAACGTTCGAGTGCTCCGTCATCGAGCCGATGGTCGTTCAGGGCGGACTCTTCAAAAGCGAAGGCTCGATCAAAATCTGGCTGACCGATGACAACAATCACATTCCGGTCAAAATGTCCTCCAAGATCCTCATCGGCGAGATCGAAGCCAAACTTGTTAAGTACGAAGGCGTGCGTGGTCCCCTGACGGCGAAGGTCGGATAAAAAATCGAGCGTGTTTTTCGAACGCCCGTTTTTTAGACGAGTCTAAATCCGCAAGGCCGCGTCGCGAAAACGGCAAACTCGAATATTGTCCCGTACGATGAAACTTTCCGGCGCGCTCGTCCCACGTTATGATTGTGTGGCGCTGCATTCACTTTAATCATTCCACTTTTTTTCCTACTCGATGAAACGAATACCTACCATCTCGTTATCGGCGACAGTGTTGCTTCTGACTTTTTACGCCGCGGCGCGGTCGCAGACGATCACACTCGATTCCCTCTCGGCGTCCACGTTCTGTACCGGCGATCCGGTATCTGTCACATTTACGGCCACCGGGGTCTGGGGGCATAAAAATGCTTTCACCGTACAATTATCGGACGCGAGCGGAAGCTTCGAGACTGGTTTTAGCAATCTTGGTTCGTTGTTAGATACGATTGCCGGAACCTTCACGATTCAAACGTCCATTCCGAGCGTCTCCACTTCGACGCATTATCGTATTCGCGTGATCGCAGCCAACCCTTATTCGACGAGTTCGGATAACGGCACCGATATCTCCATTAGTCCACTCGTTGCAGGTCCCTACGTTCAAATGAACCTAAAAGGCTCCGATGCATTCGGCTTGCCGATGTCAGGGACGGCCGCCGGCCTCGCCGAAGAACCCTTGGCGATTCAATTCAAGCCGGCATCGAATGCAGATACCCTCAACGTCGATTTTGGAGCCGACGCCACGCCTTCGACAGCGCATCACATTGGATGGTTTGTGGACTCCGTGACCTACGCAACCGGCGGCGTTAAGGTCATGACTATAAACGTGAGCCGTGCGGTCGGATGCCCGAGCGCCGCGGTATATCGAGATACCTTCCGCGTCTTCGATTGTACGACACCCTCCATACCCCATTCGGCGATCGTTGTCGATATTCCAAATCCACCGGAGTACTTGATGGAGCCTCACTCTTATTGGATAGATCCTGGCGTCTCCTGTACGTTCGTGCAAGCCGACTACGATACGATCTATGTCGAGCCGGGCGCAAACGTGACAGGCTCTGGAAACGGTACTGTTATTTATGCGAAGCAGGGTTCCGTTATCAACTTTGGCTCCGAGATGAATACCGTCCCTATAATAATCTATGCCGATTCTGCAAACGTACCAAAACAACCGGGAGCCTTTAAATGCTCGTCCCTGTCCTTCGATTACACGACGGCTCCGCCGAATGTGGTCATGCACATTAACGATAACGAAGCGGTCGCGCCGGCGGACATTTCGGCTCCGGTCCAGGTTTCGCCAAATCCGACGAGCGGCTTAATCACGCTGGATAATATCCCCGCAAAAGCGACTGTAACCGAGGTCAATGTTTTGGGTTTATCTGTGGAAGAGATCAAAGCCGTGAATACTTCGAACCTCACGCTCGATCTTTCGAAGGAAGCCGCCGGGACCTATTATATTCGGATTGCCTCCAATGGCAGTGTGATAACGAAAAAGATAATTAAAGAATAGCCGGAGATTAGCGTTATTCCGCGAAACGGGCATGATCGATCGTGCGAAGGGAATCCAGCATCACTGCCTGGATTCCCACGTTCGGGAGAATGACGAAACTGAGAAATGAAAATTCTGACCATTTGCCTCATCGCGTGTGCACTCTATGGATGCTCGAATTCGACGGACCCTCCATCATCGACAGCGACAGGCGAAACACTCTTGGGGACCGTGCAGGTCTTCGGGGCGACGTCCGGAGCCACCATGTCTGCCGCCGCCGTTCACGTCACGATCCAGAATACACCGTTCGAGGCCGTTACGGACACCGGCGGCCATTTCAGGATAGAAAACATTCCCGCCGGCGTGTACAACATTATCTTCTCTAAACCCGGCTTCGATTCCATGGTCTATCCGGTGCACCATGTGATCGGCGTCGGGACCGACATCATCAATGATGCCTACATTGTGCAGGAATCGTCCGATTCGATCGAATTGAACGCGCCGGCTTATGTTTTCACGGTCAGCGTTTCGAAACTGGTGCTTGTGATCGATACAACAATTACAAACGTTGGCGGAAAACTCGATACGACGGTGCTCCAGCACGACTCGACGGTCATCACCTACGACACCGTACAAAATGCCAATGCTCTCATTGTGAGCGGAAGGCTGCTGGGCGATCTACCCCCCGATAACCTTTTTGTCTATAGTTCGCTCGACAGCACGTTATTCCCCGCCGTGCCGAGCCCGCAATCGCCCGGACTAAGCGAAGATGCGTGGCTTGCTACGAAGCGTTCAGACACGGCGTATCATTTCGCGTTTCAAACGCCGAAACTTATTGGCGGAGCGTTCAACGATACACTGGCCCGCGACGTGCGGACGCTGGTCCCCTATTCGCTGCCGCCGGGTGAAGTCGTCTATGTCTATGTGGTCGGACATTCGAACACGACGGGACTTCCTTCGACAAACGGAGAGTACCAGCATTACGCCACGACGCCCTTTGGGCCGCAGGCGGTAAGATTTAAATTTGTCGTTCCGTAAGCACCGTTGGATATCGAGCACAAACAACGATTTTTGGTATTGCTGGAGCCGGTCTATCCGAGGCTTTCGCGGTATGCGCTCGCCATCACACGAAATCGGGAGGAAGCGAAGGACCTCGTAAGCGAAGCCGTGCTCATTGCGCTCGAACGGTTCGATACGATCCGAAGCGAAGAGGGATTTGCCGGATTTCTATTTCGGATCGTGCTGCGAACGCACCGGCATAGGCAATATCGCGAACGGAAGAGGTCCCCGTTCAATGCAACGAAAGCGAATGCGATCGAGGACCCGGGAATCGCTCCCGATCGTGCCGCTGAAATAGCCGTGGTTATGGCCGCACTGGAACAGTTACCGCTGAAAGTCAAAGAGACCGTCCTTCTGTTCGATGTGGCGGACCTTCCGCTCGAAGCGGTCCGCGAGATTCAGGGCGGGACGCTCTCGGGGGTGAAGAGCCGTCTCCGGCGCGGGCACGAGACCTTGCGCAGAATTCTGGGGATCGAAACGATACGGCTCCGAGGGGCCGAGCCGAAAACAATGATGTTGGAATGTGAGGAACGCTATGCGCTTTAACGAAAATTCGGAACCTTATTTAGACGTTCTTCGCGAGAACGATATCTATCCTTCGTTCGCCTCGATCGAAGAACTCGTGCTCCTGCACGATCCCCCCGCGCGCCGCTTCGCGCTCTTTGCACGACCGCTGATCGAAAGCGCCCTCGTGGCGTTACTCGCCATCGCCGCACTCTGGCACATGACACCCCCGACCAAACCATTCCCGCACGGTATGGGAATCAGAGGTCCTATGATATCATCCGTTCCCGACCGTTTATCGGCATCGATTCCGAAAGCGGTCCGAGTGTCGCACCGAAAAACGGAGGACCGTCAAAGCGGCGCGTTGCAGGATAAAGTCCGGCGTATGAATTCCGGCACCGCTGTACAAAACGATCCTCCTGCTGCCGCTGCAAACGCTGGGAATGATAGAATTCCTTCCGATCCACAAGCTCTTACCGCTGAAATTATACCGTCCAGTCTTAAAAGTTTGGTCACTGAAACTCGATCGGCGGCGGAGACAAAAACGTGGACGGCATTCCTTTCCGGTTCGCCGCTTGTCGCCCGGAGTATTTCCTTTGGCGCGTCAGCCGGAATCGAATACCGATTGAATTCGGCTTCTTCTCTCGTGTTCGAGCTGCGAAGAAACGCCTTTATTGTGAACCGAACAGGTCTTGTTTCGTCCATAGTCGATACGACGACCTCACTCGATGGGCAAACACTTCATAACGCGATCGGGACGGTTTCGCCCGCAACCACTCTTTCGACTTCCTCCGTTCTGTCGCTTGACTTCGGTTACCGGTTCGACTTCTCAGCCGAAAGGGCGTTCTCCCCGTTCGTTGAAGTGCTGATGGGCGGAAGCGTTTCCCGCGTGCTTAGTTCCGAAAGTATTGGCGTTCGTTATGCGGTCTCTTCCCCACTCTTATTCGATCTCGCAGCGAGGAGCGATCAGCTCTACGCTCCGCGGCAGTCGCCGGAACGCGCGTTTGCCGTGGAAGCCGGACTTGGCTTTGCGTGGTGAACGGTTAGAAGGCCGGACCGGGATTATTCCATCGCCTGCTCGAGCGAACCGGCTAGCGTTTCGAGATCGAGCGCAATACGGTCCAATTCCCGGCGTTCGTTTTCTTTGGTGTGCGCTTCCTGCTCGGCGAAATTGAGGGCCGAGAGCACGGCCAGCGTCGTTGTCGATTGCGCCGGTAACTTTTCCTGAAGCTCGCGGAGCTGGGCATCGACTTCCTGCGCAAGCTGCAGGGTCAGCGCTTCGTCGTTCGAACGGAGCGGATACTCGATCCCAAGGATACTAACGTTCACGGTCTGGGCCATAGGAATTATTTTTCTTCGAGTGCAAAGGTCCGGTTTTCGATCGCGGATAGCTGGTCGATGAGGGAGTCGATCGCTTTCGCCGCACGATCGCGATCGTCAGCCGTCAGGTGCAACACAAACTGTGCGGCCTGCCGCTCGTCTTCATAGAGTTTCGATTTCAGTGCTTCCCGCTCGCCGGTCGCTTTCTGGAGCCGGCGTTCGAGTTCCTCTGCTTTGGTCCGCCACTCGGTAATTTCGTTCCTGGACCCGGCGCCCTGCGATTCCTGTTCGCGAAGTTTTTCGGTCTGTTGCGCAAGTTCGGAGTTCAGTGCGGCGATCGTTTCCATTTGTTCTGAAACGAGGCGCTCCTGCTCGTTCAAACGAGCGGTCAGGTCCTCGAAAGCCTTCGAACGCTCGGTCGTTTCGCTGGTCATGCTCGAAAGCAGCGCCGCGCGTTGCTCGAAATTCTGCCGTTCCTGTGTAAACAGCGTTTCCAGGTCGGCGAGCCGGCGTTCGAGCGCTTGCTTTTCGTGCTTGAAATGATGGATGCGTTCAACGGCATCGCGCGCTACGCGCTCCAAACGGGCCGTGGCTCGAGCAAGCCGTTCGCGGCTCAAGCCCAATACTACTTCACGGGATTCGGTCGGGGTCACGTCAATAAAGTATGAAGAATGAAGGGAAAACTGCTCCGTCTCTTTTAAGCGCGAAGCCGCGCATGAAGTTCTCCTTCCACATGCTTAATTATCCGTTGCATGAGAATATCGACTTCCTGCTCCTCCAGCGTCTTCGAATCGGACCGAAAAACGAGGTGGAATGCCAGACTTCGTTCGCCGGCAGCTTTCATTTCTTTCGGTTGGAACAGATCGAAAATACGCACCTCCTGTAGCAGGCCGCTGCGCAACGCCGCAGATCGAATCGTTTTTTCTGCCGTAGCGGCGGCAATATCGCTCGCGAGGACAATCGCCAGGTCCCGCTCGACCGCCGGGTATTTAGGCAATGGCGCGACGGGTTTTGGATGTTCCGTAAGATGACGAGCGATATCGTATAGCGCACCATGATCGAAGAGCGCGATCCAGACCGGATTACGAAGGTCGAATTCTTTTTGGATCGAGTGCGCCAGGCGTCCGAATCGAACGAGCGTTCGTCCGTTCGAGGAAGATGCAAGCTGTTCCGAAGGGTCGAGGAACAGGGGGGCGCTCGCCTGTTCGACCTGCGCATCGCGAATGCCTAAACGCCCAAGGACCGACTCGACCATCCCCCGCAATAAAAAAATATCGGCTTTGACCGCCTCGGTGTTATACGCCGTTTTTGGTTCCTGAATCCCGGAAAGCAGTATGCCGAGTTCGGTTGATTCCCGAACATGGCCCAGTTGCTCGGGATGGCCGGTGTAATGAAACACATTCCCCAGTTCGAACAACCGCTGGCCGGGACTTCCGAAGCGCTCGTTCACGCGCGCCGCTTCGAGGAGATTGATCGCGACACTCGTGCGCATCCGGTCGCGCTCGGTGTTCAATGGATTGATAAGTTCCACCGGGTCCGGGCGGAACGCGTGCGCGTGTTTTTTACTCACCAGCGGATTCGAAATGCACTCCGTGGCCCCGACCGAAAGGAGCGTGGTGCGGAGCGCCAGATCGAACTCCCGCGGGCGAAGCGCTTCCCTGCGGCCGGTGAGCGGCGCACGCTCGAACGGACTCGTCGGGATCTCCTCGTATCCGATCACGCGCGCGATCTCCTCGATAATGTCCTCTTCGCGTTCGATGTCGACGCGATAGCTCGGAACGCGGACGGCGATCGCTCCGGCATCGTTTCGTTCCACTTCGAAATCGAGCCGCTTCATGATCTCCTCCATGCGCGAGGCCGGGATGTCCATCCCGAGAACGGCATGGACGCGTTGTGGACGAAAACGGACGTCGAGATGCGGCAAGGGGTCCGGGTAGGCGTCGATCATGCCGTCCACGATCTCCCCGCCGGCAAGGTCCGCGATGAGTTCCGCCGCGCGCGTGGCCGCACCGGGAAGCACATCGAAATTCGTTCCACGCTCGAAACGGTAGGAAGCATCGGTCGAGAGCGCAAGCGTTTTTGCGGTACGCCGGATGGATGAGGGAAGGAAATAGGCCGATTCGATGAGGACGTTTCGGGTCGTCTCCCGAATCTCGGAATTTTCCCCGCCCATGATGCCGGCAATCCCGAGCGGCGTTTTACCGTCGGTAATCAGGAGCGCATCGGCCGGGAGTTTTCGCTTCTTGCTGTCGAGCGTGACGTACTCTTCGGCAAAGCCACCGGCGGTACGGACGACGATCTCGCCACCTTCCACGACATCGAAATCGAAGGCGTGCAACGGATGGCCGCACTCCATCAGAACGAAATTCGTGACATCGACCACATTGTTAATCGGCCGCAGACCGACGGCTTCCAGTTTTCTCCTGAGCCAGTCGGGCGAAGGACGTACGGTCACATTTCGCACTAATTTCGCGACATAGCGCGGGCATAGGTCCGGCTGTGGGAGCGAAATCTTTACGTGCTGTGTAATTTCCCCGCCGGTGTTCGAAATCGAAATATCGGGGAAGCGAATTTTTTCTCCGGTCAGGGCACGCACTTCGCGGGCAACGCCGATATGGCTTAAGCAATCGGCGCGGTTCGGCGTGATGCCCACCTCGAAGACCGTGTCCCGCAGGTGGAGCGCGTCCGCAAGAGGGACGCCGACGGACACGGTGCCCGGAAGTTCCCAAATGCCTTCGTGGCGTTCCGAAACACCGAGTTCCCGTTCCGAACAGATCATTCCCTCGCTCGACGCCCCGCGGATTTTCGCTTGCTTGATGACCAGCCCTTCGCCCAGATCGGCGCCCACCGTTGCCACGGCGACCTTCAGGCCGGGCCGCACGTTCGGGGCGCCGCAGACAATACCGAGCGGTTCTCCATTGCCGATCGAGACCCGCGCGAGCCGCAGTTTATCGGCATTCGGGTGCGGAGTCACTTCAAGGACTTCGCCCACGAGGACCTTATCCCATCGCCCCCCCACGTGCTCGATCGCTTCGATTTCGAGGCCGAGCATCGTCAGCCGGTGAGCCAACTCCTCGGGAGAAAACGGAATTGAAATATATTCCGAAAGCCAGTTGAGGGAAATACGCATAAATTCAGTTATCCAAACGGGAAGCGGAACGTTTGCGCTCCCCGAAAACTTAATTCTGCACTCAATATTGATAGCCGGCACTCATTATTTTTATCGCTGTTGCCATGCTGGAAACCGAATGTAGAACGGAGTTCGAGTCCCCCGCCCTGGACGTCCAGGCCATCAGAAAACATTTTCCCTCGATTTCCAAGGGACGGATCGTCACCAATAATGCCGCCAGCACCCAGGCCCCGAAAGAGTTAGCGGAGCTCTATCGCGAGCTTTCCCCCGATTACGAGAATGTCCACCGCGGCCAGTCCGATGCCTCGAAGGCCATGACGACGTTGTTCGAATCTTCCTACGATACGATCGCCGCGTTTATCGGAGCGCCCTCGGCAAAGACTATTGCACTCTTTCGCAATACGACCGAGGCGCACAACGCGATTATGTACTCGCTCATGACCGAATTCCGGGACGGCGACAACATCGTCTGCACGATGATGGAGCACAACTCGAATTACGTTCCCTGGTATGCCCTCTCGCGCGAAATCCTGCCGAAATTCGGGATCCACGTCGAGTACCGGATCGCCCCGTTCGATCCCAACACCGGAGAACTCGATCTCGATCGTTTCGCATCGCTCGTCGACCACCGGACCAAACTCGTGGCGGCCAGCGGCGCTTCGAATTTCTTCGGAACGAAAAACCCGATCTCCAAAATTCGGGAGATCGCCCATGCGAGCGGCTACGAACAACCGACCGGCGAGCGCCGCTCCTACCTGTTGATCGATGCGGCCCAACTCGTTCCGAGCACCTACGTCAACGTACAGGCGCTGGACGTCGATTTCCTTTCTTTTTCGTTCCACAAAGTGCTGGCCCCGTTTGGGGTCGGGGCACTCTATGGCAAAGAAGCGTTGCTCGGCTCGATGCGGCCTTTCCTCTATGGCGGGGACATGGTCGCCTCGGGGCGCGTGTCGCCGACCCTCGTCCGTTACAATGAACTTCCCTGGAAATTCAGCGCCGGCACCCCAAATATCCTTGGCGCCATCGTGAGCGCGCAGGCTTTCCGCATGCTGCTCGACCTTGCGCTGTCTCCCTCGGAAGGGCGCTACTTCATGACCGAAAAAGAGATCGAGCCGAGCGCCGTGAAAGAAGCCATGGACCGCGTCACGGCATATAACCGTTCCCTGACGGCCCGGGCACTGGAATTGATCTCGGAAATCCCGGGAATTAAAATATACGGCCCGCGCGATGCAGCAAAACGGACCTCGCTGGTAGCCTTTAACGTCGAAGGCCGCAGTCCGCACGGGCTTGCCGATGCCCTGAATGAATTTGGCGTCGAATCACGCGCGGGATGCCATTGCGCCGACCTTGCACATGGTGAACTCCTGATCCCTGCAAGCTGCCGCGTCAGTTTTTATCTTTATAATACGATCGAAGAGGTCGAGACCGTCGCCCATATTCTCGATAAGATCGTACGGGAAGGGATCTATGCCAAAAATCCTTCCAGCCACGCCGTCCTCGCGACCAGTTAATGCAGGGTCGACGAATGGATAGGCGCTGAGCCCGGCTCTTTAATGGGCCTCAACCCTCCATGGAAGTTAACCCATTAATGGATGGTCGGCCCTTAATGGACGGTGTACGAGGTCAGCAGATAGTTCGTGGTCACGTTCGATGGCGCTATACCCAGGGCCGCGGCATTGGTCACAGCGATATCCCTCCGTTTCGGATAAAACGCAATCTGCTTTGCATACCAGATATTCACGACGGTTTCGGCCGAGGCAACTGCAAAGCCGAAGGTGGACGCGGTGAGGGCGACCGAAATCGATCCCTGGTCTGTCTGGAACACTTTCTTCGCCGCCGGGACTTGCGAGGGACCCACATAGCGGCCCGTATCGACTAACTGGATCGTCACCGGAAGACTATTGTACGTGATCGACGTGTCGTACAAAAGATTGGTCGTCGTCTGATGGCTTCCGAGCGGGATCGTGAGCCATGCCGTGGGCAGGCCGAGCGGCAACGGCGCCAGCGTATTGAAGTCGACAAAAACTGAAAGGTCGCCGTTCGATTCGACATGATAATATTGCAGGCCTCCCGTATCGTCGCGAATTTCCACCACGTTGGTCTTACCCTGGAAGGAGAGAGTGTTGCTTACGACCGTGTACGTCGAGGGCGGCAGCGCCGTCCCATTGGTATCGACGCTATACGTATAGGTACTTCCCGGCCCGGGCGTCGTCACCGTTTGGGAACCCGTTGCCACGAGCGCGATCACTGCCGTATTTTTCGTTCCACCGCTCGTATAATGGATCGTATCGTTCACGCTCCGGGGACCCACCGCGGACGGATTGAATTGAATATGCACCGTGATATACCCGGCCGAAGCAAGGACGACCGGAAGATTGAAATTCGTGTCCCTCGCCTCGGTGCCCGAGAGCGAACTCGAGGTGATCGTAAGGGCGCCGGTGTTCACGAGAATGATCGAAGTATCTTTCCACTGGCCGATCGGGAGCGAGCCGAAATCGACGGTCGCAGGAACGACGAGCATCGCGCTCGGCCCGCCGCCGGTCGTGCCGCTGCCGTTCGATTCGAAGGTCATCGCGGCGACGTAATGCTTCCCGTTGTTTTCATATTGGATCGAGTCCGTCGCCATGAGCGCCTGCGCGGTCGGCGTAAACGCGACCTCGATATTCTTGTACGTATTGCCCGCGATCGAAAGCGAATGTGTGAAATTGGAATCGACGAGTGCCGCCGTCGACGTCGCATCGCCGGTGATCGTCACGGTGTCCGCATTCTCATTGAAAATACTGAGCAGGGTGTCCTTCGTCTGGCCGAGCGACACGGCGCCGAAGTTTACCGTGGAAGGAACGACGAGCCCCCCGCCACTCGCTGTTCCGCCTGATTGCGGCGCAGTCGAGGTGCTGCAACTATTGACGAGGACTGCGAAAATGACCGGCGTAACAAAAAGAAATGACCGAAACGAGAATTGGCGCATAGTGGACGTAACAAATGTTAAAACCTTTAGTGTACAATAAACTGTGGTCTGCTTCCAATCTTCTATAAAACACACTCGAGACCGATTTATCATGAACGGTCACCGGCGCGATAAGTTTCCCGTCAGAACTGCTCCAAAAATCGGAGATCGTTCTCGAAAAAGTCGCGAATATCGCTGATGCCGTAGCGCATCATCGCCGTGCGGTCGATGCCCATGCCGAACGCATACCCGGTATAGACTTCCGGATCGATCCCGCAGGCCGAAAGGACGTTCGGATGGACCATCCCAGATCCCAGAATTTCGAGCCATCCCGAATTTTTGCACACGCGGCAGCCCTTGCCGCCGCAAATATAGCAGCTAATGTCCACTTCCGCGCTCGGCTCGGTGAAGGGAAAAAAGCTGGGCCGGAGGCGTATCTTTACGTCGCTCCCGAAAAATTGTCGCGCAAAGGAAAGTAACACGCCCTTGAGATCGGCCATCGATACACCGCGATCGACAACAAGGCCTTCGAGCTGGAAAAACGCCACGGCACTCCGCGCGCTCGATGCTTCATTGCGAAACGCTCGTCCCGGCATGATCGCGCGGATCGGTGGCTTTTGCCGCTCCATCAAACGGATTTGCACCGGCGATGTATGCGTCCGCAGCACGAGCGGGAGCGAGTCGGCATGGGTCCAGTCCACCGAAGGCTTTACAAAGAACGTGTCCTGCATATCGCGCGCAGGATGGTCCGGCGGAAAATTAAGCTTGCTGAAATTATGCTCGTCGTCTTCGATCTCCGGGCCGTACTCGACGGCGAAGCCGAGCCGTTCGAAGATCGCGATCATTTCGTTCAGCGTTTTTGCGAGCGGGTGTTCGTGACCCGGTTCCGGGACGGGAACCGTTCTCGCCGGCATCGTCAGGTCGATGCTCCCACGGGGCGTGGCCGGCCCGGCGGCCAGAACGCTCTCCTTTTCTTTAAAGCGTTCTTCGACGAGCTGGCGTAAGACGTTCAGCTCTTTCCCGGCCTGGGGCTTCTCTTCTTTGGGGACCGCGCGAAGATCGTCGAACATCGCCGCGATCGTTCCCTTCCGCGTAAGGTGCGAAAGTTTAAAGGCTTCGAGCTCGGGCGCGGTCGCGATCGTATCGAGTTCGCCCAGGAGCCGCTCGCGCGCAAGAAAAATTTCGTTCAAAGTCATCGAAGATACAACGCTGGCTGAAGGGAAATCGCGCCAATCCTATGTGAGGCAGCTTATTCCGCTCGTTCCTTCCAAAAATCCGGCATGCGGGAATTGTGTGCGATCGAAAGTATATGGACCTCTGTATTTTTGATCCTATAATAGATACTGAATGGAAAACGATCGAGTTCTTTTACCCGTATATCATCACTATAAACACGATATCGATACGGATTCTTCGATATCATCGAGAAAGCCTCATTCATTTCCTTGTCGAAATTTAGCGCAGCCGGAGGACTTTCCTGGAGATAAAAATATGCGGATTCGACCAATTCTTCCCTCGCTGGGGACAAGACGATTACCTTCACGTACGAGTAATTTTTCGCAATTCTCTCATTACTTCATCCGCATCGTAAGCCTTCATTTCGCCGCGGTCATACGCCTCCGCCCGGCGTTGCGATTCTACTGCCCAGGCATCCATATGAGCCTTGGAGGGCTTGACACTTCGCATGAGTCGCTCGGCAAGTAAGCGACGCTCCGGCTCGCTTAATTGCTCCGCCTCGGAAGCGATCGATTCGTAGTCTCGGTCCATACATTTTGAACTTTCCGCCGGGAATTGTAGTGCCCTTCGAACATATGAAATAAAAAATCCCCAGCTCCTTTCGAAGCCGGGGATTGAAAGAGTGTGCGGAAAGCGCTTACACGGCGACGCGTTCGCGGCGCGAGAACGTCCGCTCCGGAGAAACGGTCGGTGCGATGTCCTCCGCGCCCATCCAGCCGTCGGTCTCGAAGCTCGTTTTGAACTCCTCCTTCGGCATGACAATGAGCTCGCGGAACTTCGGCAGACCCGTGCCGGCCGGAATAAGATGGCCGACAATGACATTCTCCTTGAGCCCGAGCAGCGTATCCATCTTCGCCTGGATCGATGCTTCCGTGAGGACTTTCGTCGTCTCCTGGAAACTCGCGGCGGAAATGAAGCTCTCGGTCTGGAGCGCTGCCTGGGTGATACCCAGCAGGACGGGCTCGCCATAGACGGGCTCGGCCGGACGCGATTCGGGAGGGGTCTTCTCCTTTTTCTTGAGTTCGGAGGCGACTTCCTTGAAGCGCTTTTTATCGACCATCTGCCCGACTTTGAACTTCGAATCGCCCCGCTTCGTGATGAAGACGGAGTTCTTCAGAATGTCGTTCTCTTCGGCCACTTTCGCTTTATCGACCTCATCGTTGACGAGCAGAAGCGAATCTCCCGAAGCCGTGATGCGGACTTTGCCGAGCATCTGGCGCACGATCACTTCGATGTGCTTGTCCGAGATCTTTACACCCTGCATTCGATAGACTTCCTGGATCTCGTTGACGAGATACTGCTGTACCTCGGCCACGCCTTTGATCGCAAGAATATCGTGCGGGTCGATCGCGCCGTCCGAAAGGCGCTCGCCCGAACGGACGGTATCGCCTTCCTGCACGAGAATGTGCTTCCCGAACGGAATGGTGTACTCGCGCCGGTCGGTGCCATCGTGCGAGGTGACGACCACGACGCGGGAACCGCGGCGGGGCTTCTCGAAGTGGACCGTGCCGTCGATTTCGGAGACCGTGGCCGGATCGCTCGGGGAGCGCGCTTCGAAGAGTTCCGTAACGCGCGGAAGGCCGCCCGTGATGTCGCGCTGTTTGCCCGACTCGCGTGCGATCTTGACGAGCACCGTACCGGCGGCGATCTCCTCATGGTTTTGCACCATCAGCACCGCATTGCTCGGAATGATATAATTGATAATGATGTGCCCATCGGGAGCGACAATATCGATCGTGGGCGATTTCGTGCGGTCGCGCGAGTCGATCGTGCGCGTCTGCAAATTGCCCGTGAGTTCGTCGGCTTCCTGGCGGTACGTGACGTTCTCGATAAAGTCCTTGAACCGGACCGCGCCGGCGTGCTCCGAAATGATGACCGCGTTGTACGGGTCCCACTCGTAGAGCATTTCGCCTTTGGTAACTTTTTGCGCGTCGCGGACGAGGATACGCGAACCGTACGGCACGTCGAACTTCCCAACGACGCGGTTATCGTCATCGAGCACATTGACGACGCCCGAGCGGCTCATGACGATGAGTTCGCCTTCGACGTTCGTAATGACCTTCATGTCCTCGTACTGCACGGTGCCATCGAACTTCGAGGTCACCTGCGATTGCGAGGCAATGAGCGAGGCCGCACCGCCGGTATGGAACGTACGGAGCGTGAGCTGCGTACCCGGCTCGCCAATGGACTGCGCGGCAATAATTCCGACCGCTTCCCCCATTTCGACGAGCTTGTGCGTCGTCAGGTTACGGCCGTAACAAAGCGCACAAACGCCGCGACGCATTTCACACGTGAGCACCGAGCGGATGAGCACCGTCTCGATCGACGTGGACGAAATGCGGGCCGCAACTTCTTCATCGACCGTCCCGCCGGCTTCCAGGATCACTTCCTGCGTCAGCGGATCGATAATATGGTCGAGCGTAACGCGGCCGAGAATTCGTTCCGCGAGCGGCTCTTTTACGTCTTCGCCTTCTTTGAGCGCGCTCACCGGTATGCCGCGGATCGTTCCGCAATCGTACGAGGTAATGATCGCGTCCTGCGCGGCATCGATGAGGCGGCGCGTAAGGTAACCGGCGTCCGCCGTTTTGAGCGCGGTGTCGGCGAGACCTTTACGAGCGCCGTGCGTCGAAATAAAGTATTCGAGGATCGAAAGTCCTTCGTGGAAGTTCGAAATGATCGGGTTTTCGATCAGTTCGCCGGTCTGGCCCGAAAGCGATTTTTGAGGTTTCGCCATGAGTCCGCGCATGCCGGCCAACTGGCGTACCTGCTCTTTCGAACCGCGAGCGCCCGAATCGACCATCATATAGAGCGGGTTGAACCCGTCGCGATCGTGAGCGAGCGTATCGAAGAGCTTGTCCGCCGTGCGGTTCGTCGCGCGCGTCCAGATATCGATCACCTTATTATAGCGTTCGCCGGAGGTAATAAAACCGTTCAGGTATTTGTCCTGCACGTCATCGACCTGCTTCTGCGCTTTGGCGATGATCTCGTCCTTCTCTTTGGGAACGACAATATCGGAGAGCGCGACCGAAAGTCCGCCTTTCATGGCGTAGCCGAAGCCGAGGTCCTTGAGCTTGTCCAGGAACTCGACCGTCTTCATGTTGCCGACCGTGCGGAAGGTCGTGGCAATGATCTGGCGTAAGCGCTTTTTCGTCAGCAGTTCGTTGAGGTACCCGAGCTCTTCGGGAACGATCTTGTTGAAGATGACGCGGCCCGTCGTGGTCTCGATCATCTTGCTCGGAGCGCCGTTGCCACCGCCGACACGGACATGGATCTTCGCATGAAGGTCGAGCCGGCCGACGTTGTAGGCCACGATAACTTCGTTGGACGACGAGAAGCGACGTCCCTCGCCCAAAACACCGCTGCGGTGTTTGGTCAGGTAATACGCACCCAATACCATGTCCTGGCTGGGGACCGCGATCGGCTCGCCGTTCTGGGGAGAAATGATATTGTGGCTCGAGAGCATGAGCATCGAGCACTCGAGCTGCGCTTCGTACGAAAGCGGTACGTGCACCGCCATCTGGTCACCGTCGAAGTCGGCATTGAACGCCGTACAAACGAGCGGATGGATCTGGAGCGCGCGGCCTTCGACCAAGCGCGGTTGAAAGGCCTGGATACCGAGCCGGTGCAGCGTTGGCGCACGGTTCAGCATGATCGGATGTCCGTCGATGATCGATTCGAGGATATCCCAGACTTCGGTCGTCTTGCGTTCGACGACTTTCTTCGCCGACTTTACGGTCTTCGTGATCCCGCGCTCGATCAGCTTGCGGATAATAAACGGCTTGAAGAGCTCGACCGCCATTTCCTTGGGCAGGCCGCACTCGTGAAGTTTGAGTTCCGGACCGACGACAATGACCGAACGGCCGGAATAATCGACGCGCTTGCCGAGCAGGTTCTGGCGGAAGCGCCCCTGCTTGCCTTTGAGCGTGTCCGAAAGCGACTTGAGCGCGCGGCTCGAATCCGAACGGACCGCCGAAACACGACGGGAATTATCCAGGAGCGAATCGACCGCTTCCTGCAACATTCGTTTTTCGTTCCGGAGAATAACTTCCGGCGCCTTGATGTCCATCAGGCGTTTCAGGCGATTGTTGCGAATGATCACGCGGCGATAGAGATCGTTCAGATCGCTGGTCGCAAACCGGCCGCCTTCGAGCGGGACGAGCGGACGAAGCTCCGGCGGAATGACCGGCACGACGTCCATGACCATCCACTCGGGCTTGTTCTCCGGCTTGTTCTCTTCTTCGCGGAACGCTTCGATCGAGCGGAGGCGCTTGAGCGCGTCCTGACGCTTGAGCTGCGACGTTTCCTCGCGCGCGGCGCGGCGAAGGTCGAGCGACAGCGTATCGACATCGATCCGGCGGAGGAGTTCCTTCACGGCCGCTCCGCCGATGAGCGCGAGGAACTTATTCGGGTCGTCGTTCGGAAGGTCCTGGTTCCCCGCCGGGAGATTATCGAGGACTTTGAAATATTCTTCTTCCGACAGCAGGTGCCGCGCCGGGAGCCCGGTGGGGCCGGGGTTCACGACGGCGTACGATTCGTAATAGACGATCTTTTCCAGGTCCTTCGTCGGAAGGCCGAGCAGGTGCCCGATCTTGTTCGGAAGGGAACGGAAATACCAGATGTGCACCACGGGCACGGCGAGCTGGATATGCCCAAAGCGTTCCCGGCGCACCGATTTCGTCGTCACTTCGACGCCGCACCGGTCGCAAATGATGCCTTTATAACGAATGCGCTTGTATTTTCCGCAATAACATTCCCAGTCGCGGGTCGGTCCGAAGATCTTCTCGCAAAAGAGTCCGTCTTTTTCCGGGCGGTACGAGCGGTAATTGATCGTTTCCGGCTTCGTCACTTCGCCATGCGAACGATTCAGGATCGATTCCGGGCTCGAAAGTCCGACCGAGATCGACGTGAAGTTCCGAAGCGGTATTTCCTGCGGCAGCATATAAGCCATATCTATTCTCCTAAAAACTAATCTCTAAAAAAATCTTTACTCTGTGGTCGTCGAACGGCCCGATCGATCGACCGGACCGTTCGTTCCTGCTTAGTCGATGCGCACTTCGAGGCCGAGGCCCTGGAGTTCGCGGACGAGCACGCTGAAGGATTCCGGAACGCTCGGCTCGGGCATGTTCTCGCCCTTGACGATCGCCTCATAGACCTTCGAGCGGCCCGGCACGTCGTCCGACTTCACGGTCAGGATTTCCTGCAGTGCATGCGCGGCGCCGTACGCTTCGAGCGCCCAGACTTCCATCTCACCGAAGCGCTGGCCGCCGAACTGGGCTTTACCGCCCAGGGGCTGCTGCGTGATGAGCGAGTACGGTCCGATCGAACGCGCGTGGATCTTATCGTCGACCAGGTGCGAGAGCTTCATCATATAGATCTCGCCGACGGTGACGCGCTGATCAAATTTTTCTCCCGAGCGGCCGTCGTACAGTTCCGTCCGTCCGTCCGTATCCAGGGCGGCTTCCGAAAGGTACGACTGCACATCGTTCCAGTGCGCGCCGTCGAAGATCGGGGTCTCGAAACGGACGCCGAGTTTCTTGGCGGCAAAGCCGAGCGCCGTCTCGTAGAGCTGGCCGATATTCATACGGCTCGGTACGCCGAGCGGGTTGAGCACGATATCGACCGGAGTCCCATCGGCGAGGAACGGCATGTCCTGCATGGGGACGATCTTCGCCACGACACCCTTATTACCATGGCGTCCGGCCATTTTATCGCCGACTGAAAGCTTACGCTTTTTGGCGACATAGACCTTTGCCATCTGCATAATGCCGGGCTGGAGTTCGTCGCCCAGGCCGACTTTCGAACGCTCGCGGCGAACGTCCGCATCGATGTCCTCGCGTTTGACCCAGTATCCTTCGTAGATCCGGCGGATCTGGTTCATTTTGCGGCGGTCTTCGAGCCAATCGGTTCCCACCGAAAGTTTTTCAAGGTCGTCCAGGCGGCTATGGAATGTTTCCGGCTTGAACGTGACGCCGGAACGAATGACGGTCGCGCCGTCCAGGTCCCGGACGCCCACCGACGTTTCGCCATCGAGCACTTTCAACAGCTTGTCGGCGAGCTTACGGTTGGCATCGTCGAATTGCTCCTTATACAGTTTATCGATCGCGTCGATCCGGCGTTTTTCTTCGCGTTTTTCTTCGCCCTCTTTTTTCAGGCCCTTGCGCGAAAAGAGTTTGGTATCGACCACGACGCCTTTGATTCCGGGCGGCGCTTTCATCGATGCATCTTTCACGTCGCCGGCCTTATCGCCGAAGATCGCGCGCAGGAGTTTTTCTTCCGGCGTCGGATCGGTCTCGCCCTTCGGCGTGATCTTTCCGATCAGGATATCGCCCTCTTTTACTTCCGCACCGATGCGGATGACCCCGGTCTCGTCCAGGTCTTTGGTCGCCTCTTCCGAGACGTTCGGGATTTCGCGCGTGAGCTCCTCCTCGCCGCGTTTCGTATCGCGAACGTGGAGTTCGAACTCCTCGATGTGGATCGAAGTATAAATATCTTCGGAAACAACGCGCTCCGAAATGACGATGGCATCCTCGAAATTGTATCCGCGCCATGGCATGAACGCCACGAGCACATTACGCCCGAGCGCCAGTTCGCCAAATTCGGTCGAAGACGAGTCGGCGAGCACCTGTCCCTTCTTCACGCGCTGACCTTCCCGGACGATCGGGCGCTGCGTGATCGACGTGTCCTGGTTCGTACGAAAGAACTTCGTGAGCTTGTACTCGCGATGGCGGCGGTCGTCGAAGCTCGCAAGGATCTCGTCGCGAGTTCCCTCGTCGTCATAGACCATCACAATGCGCTCGGCATCGACGAACTCGACGACGCCGTCGCGCTCGGCGAGGATGAGGGCGCGGCTGTCGCGCGCGATCGTTCCTTCGAAGCCGGTGGCGACGAGCGGAGCGTCGGGCCGGAGCAGCGGCACGGCCTGGCGTTGCATGTTCGAGCCCATGAGCGCGCGGTTGGCGTCGTCATGCTCGAGGAAGGGCACCAGCGCCGCTGCCGCCGAGACGATCTGCGACGGTGCGACGTCCATAAATTGTACCTTGTCCGGCGTGACGACGATAAAATCGCCGAACTGCCGGGCGCTGATGCGATCGCCGACAAAATGGCTGTTGCCATCGAGCGGCTGGTTCGCCTGCGCGACGACCTTGTCTTCTTCGTCGTCCGCGGTGAGATAGGTGATCTCACTGGTAACTTTTCCGTTCTTGACGATACGGTACGGCGTCTCCAGAAATCCGAATTCGTTCACCCGCGAATAGACCGCGAGCGACGAGATGAGACCGATGTTCGGACCTTCCGGCGTTTCGATCGGGCAGAGGCGGCCATAGTGCGTATAGTGAACGTCGCGGACTTCGAAGCCGGCGCGCTCGCGCGTAAGACCGCCCGGTCCGAGTGCGGACATCCGGCGCTTATGGGTCATTTCCGCGAGCGGGTTCGTCTGGTCCATGAACTGCGAAAGCTGGTTCGTTCCGAAGAACGTATTGACCACGCTCGTCACGGTCCGGGCATTGACCAGGTCGGCCGGGCCGACTTTTTCATCGTGGATCGACATACGCTCCCGAATGGTACGCGCCATACGCGCCAGACCGATATTGAACTGCTGCGCGAGCTGTTCCCCTACGGTGCGGACACGGCGGTTCCCAAGATGATCGATATCGTCGACCGCCGCTTTGCCGAGCTGGAGCCGAATGATATACTTTAAGATCTCGATGATATCTTCCTTGGTGAGCGTCGTGATCTCGTTCGGGATCCCGGGCTTGCCTTCATGGAGCTTTTGGTTCAGCCGAATGCGGCCGACGAGGCCCAGGTCGTAGCGCTTCTGATTGAAGAAGAGCTTTTCGAGCAGGCTCCGCGCGGCTTCCATATCCGGCGCTTCCGATGAGCGCATGACGCGATAGATCGCTTCGAACGCATCGTCCGTCGAACGCGACGTATCCTTCGTGATCGTGTTCAGGATCACCGAACCGCCGGTATCTTCCAGGTCCATGAACTTGATCTTCTTGACACCGCTCGAACGAAGGCGCTCGATGTGCTCCTCGAGGAAGGTCGAGTCCTTCGAGAGAAAGATTTCGCCGGTGTTCATGTCGATTACGTCCGAAGCCACGAGCTTGCCGACGTGCTCGGCGAGATTGGCGGACTTTACGTCGACGTCCTGCACGAGACCGAACAACTGGAGGATGTCCTCATCGCTCGACCATCCGAGCGCGCGGAGCAGCATCGTCACGGGAAATTTTTTCTTGCGGTCGATATAGGCCCAGAGGACGTTATTGATGTCCGTCGTGAATTCGACCCAGCTCCCGCGGAACGGGATCACACGGCCGGAAAAGATCGTCGTGCCGTTCGGATGCAGGCTCTCGGCGAAAAACACGCCCGGCGAGCGGTGCAACTGCGAAACGACGACGCGCTCGGCGCCATTGATAATGAACGTACCGCGCTCGGTCATCATCGGGAGGTTTCCGAGGAAGACCTCCTGCTCGACCGTTTCGACGAAGTCCTCGGTCTTCTCTTCCTGGTTTTTGGAAGAGAGCCGGAGGCGGGTCTTGAGCGGTACGCTATAGGTCAGTCCGCGCTCCTGGCACTCCTGGACGCTATAGCGTGGCTTTTCAAGGCGATAGTCGAGATATTCGAGTACGAAGGTCTCGCGGCTGTCGATGATCGGGAAATTCAGTTGGAAGACCGCTTCGAGTCCCGTCGCCTGACGTTCGGAGATCGGAATACCTTCCTGCAAAAACTCCTCGAACGATTTGATCTGCACGTCGAGAAGATCGGGCAGGTCATAATCGCGGGGGATTTTAGAAAAAGAGATGCGCCCGTTGTCGGTCACATGCGTGCCGCCAAGCAGCGGGGCCCCATTGGATGACTTTGTTGCTCGTGCCATAGATATTACTTCAAATTCCTAAAAAACCTACAAAACCTGTTTTAGTACGACCGGCGTAGCGCTTGTTCGAAGCGCCGCACTTCCACGGGGAAGCGCCGATAATTGCCATAGCCATTCGCAGCGACAAGTAGCGATGGCCTTTTGCGGGGTGCCTTCCGGCGCCGCAATCTATCTTAGAAGACCGGAGGAGATACTATAGTATAGGGGTTGCCTCGGACCAGAGGCGTTCGCGAACGGGTCGCCGTATAGGTGCCGGCGGAAAAGAGCGAAAAGGAGTTGAATGGACGAGCGCGGCCCGTCCCGAGGGGTATGTGTCGGATCAATGTCGTTCGTGTTTAGTCTGTCGCTGAACTCCTGCTGGGTATTCGTACTTCGAACACGGCCTGAATTCAGACAAAACAAACGGTTTTTGGCAGTTTGGGCCTTGCGGCCCGGCCTTTAAGCCCGGGATAACCGATCCATGGCGGATTCTCATCCTTATGACCGATCGTCCGTATAACCTCTGCTGCGCTTTGGGGACGGATACTGTTTTAATTCGCTCCCCCCTTTTTCGCGCGTGACGGAAACTAAGCAGAGTTTTGAAAGATTCCGCTGGTATGCGATGAATAAATATTCCTTTTATTTGCCCGTCGTCCACAACTAAAAGGACTGGCTTTGGCTAAATAGACAAAGGAGTGTGGAGCGATGGTGATTTCGAACCAACGTAAAAAAAATGGCCGCCCTTTCGGTGGCGGCCCTGTTGGCGATCGTCGGAATTTACTTTTTTATTCAGAGCAATCGAACGCCACCCCCGCCATGCATGGTGGACTTCCCGGCGAGTTCCCAACCGGCCGTCCTGGAAGCAGTAAAGGCTTCGGCCGTGATCGCGCTTACACGCTCGGGATTAAAAGGCTGATCTGCACAACGGGATTAAAAGGCTGATCCGGACAAATGATTATTAAAGGATCCGGGGACAAAAAATTGCCTTTCTTCTTCGAACCCCGTCCCCATAGCTTCCGTTAAGGAAAGCCATGCTCAGGCGGTCGCTGATTTTCGTTCTCGCAGTCTTTTCGTTGACTTCCCTTGCGATCGCGCAAAACAGTACTCCGCAGGGTCCAGGGTCATCGATTACCCGTTCCGAAGATTCGATCCGATCGATCGTCGTAAAATTCCGCACGCGCTCGGCGATGAGCGATCCGAACGTACTCGCAGCGCTCCGTTCGGTGAGCGCTACGCAGGATGTTATCCGTCCGCTGTTTCATCGCCCGTCCGAAAAAAATTCCTCGCAGGGGATCCAGGCCGATCCGATCGGGCTCGACCGCATCGTCCAGATCCCGCTCCAAACCGGGCTGGCTGCAAAAGATGCGGTCCGCGCACTTTCGTCCGTACAGGCGCTCGAATATGTGGAACCGAATTATCGGTACCAGATCCAGTCCGGCGAACACGTTCCCAACGACCCTTTGTTTGAAGCCGAGTGGTGGCTCCAGCGCGCGAACGCACCCCAGGCCTGGGAGATCACCGAGGGCGACAGCACCGTACACATCGGCTTCGTCGATACCGGCGTCAACTGGCTGATCCCCGATTTAAAGTTCCAATTCGCCGTCAATCCGGCCGAGGACCTCAACCACAACGGCCTCTTCGACGCGTGGCCTTCGGACTCGCTCGGCGTCGATGCGCGGGGCGATACGGTCTATGGAGACTTGGACGGCAAAGACCACGATGGGAACGGTTATGCGAACGACGTCATCGGTTACGATTTCGTCGATCAGGAATGGCCTAACGCCGGCGATTGGTCCGGACGCGATCCCATTCCACAGGACGAACACGGCCATGGGACCTATATTGCGGGCATTCTTGCGGCCCAGCAGGACAATCATATCGGGATCAGCGGCATCGCCCCAAAGTGTAAACTCGTCGCGCTCCGCGCTTTCGATGCCAACGGGACCGGGGAAGACGACGATATTGCTTCGGCGATTGTCTATGCTGCCGATAATCATGTACAGGTCCTGAATCTCTCGTTCGGCGATATTATTCCTTCGCTGCTGCAGCGCGACGCGATTCGCTATGCGATCGCCAACGGCGTCACGGTCTTCGCTTCGAGCGGCAACGACGGTTCCACGGGTCCGAATTATCCTTCCGACTTCGACGAAGTCGTTTCTGTTGGCGGGACGGCACCGCAGGGGCTGTATATCTATACGACGCACGGGCCGGAACTCGATCTCGTCGCGCCGGGACAGGACGTCTATTCGAGCAATCGTTTCGGCGGCTACGATTCGGTGAACGGCACGAGCGCGAGTTCCCCGATCGCGGCCGGGATCGCGGCGCTCCTGCTCTCGAAAAATCCGACGCTCACCCCGATCGAACTTCGCAGCATCCTCGAATCGACCACGCACCCGGTGGGCGATCGTTCCCATAGCGGCAATGGCGAGGTCGATGCCTATGCGGCGCTCACCTATCCGGGGACCGCGGCCATTAAACTCGCGTCGCCACAGACGCTGGACGAATTCCACATGGGCGACACGATTCGGCTCACCGGCAGCGCGGCTTCGACGCTCTTTACCGGATACACGCTCTCCTGGACGAAAGATTACCGCAAGGACTCGCTCGGCTTCGATGCATTTGGGAACCGAACCCTTTTCTACTACGACAGCGTCGTGACCCGAACGTTCGATTCGAGCGCCGATCAGGTATTGAACGGTCCGCTCGGCCAACTCGATACGCATGGCCTCGATACCGGGACCTACACTCTGCGGCTTGCGGTCGCTTCGAGCGACAACCGCATCACGGACGAGCGGCGTACCATTTTACTCGCGCAGCGGCCCCCGAACTTTGTGCGCTTTTCGGTCGACACGATCTGGGTGAATACCAAGCGCGGGCTCCTCCTCCAGGCGACCAGCGATCTTCCCGCACAACTCGAAGTCCGATATGGCCCTCCGGGAATGAATCCCTCCTTTATCGCGGACGATAAGATCGGATTCGAGCATGCGATTGTAATGACTCGCGACCAGGCGCCCACGGCGGTACCCCTTGCGCTCGACGTTACGCTGCGAACGCCGAACGGCGATTCGACCACGCTCCACACGACCGCGACGCTCCTTAACGACGCCATTCGCGAGGACGGCTTTGTGGAAAAACCCTATTCGCTCCCGGCCGGTTTTGCGCTCGATAGCGTCCTTTCCACGCCTTCGGGCGACGACGTGATCGAAAGCGATTATACGTCCGGCCTGCTCACGACGTTCGCGCTCGACCCGAGCAAAACGTTTTTTCGGCGCACCGATTCGGTCCTGGACGGGTCCACGCCGCAGGCGATTGGGAACTCGATGGGCGGCGGGCATCCGGAACTCCTGGTGCTTTCGGCCGACTCCTGCGGCTGGCATGGCGGCCAGCTCTGCGGCGTCACGCGCATCTATACGGCCTCCGCGGGCCATGCGGTCCTGGGAACGATCGCATTCCAGAACGATACGTTGTTCGCCAGCACCTTCGCACGGCTCGATACGACGAAGGGCCAGGCGATCGTCGGCGTGATCGACAGCGAATGGATGGCCTATGACGTTGCCGGCGGGCGGTACGGGCTGTTGGGAACCGGAGTCAATCCCAGCCCGCCCGATTATTACAACGCGAACAATAATTACTCGTGGCCGAACGTCCGGGCGGCCGACCTGCTGGGCAACGGCCAGCAGGAACTTATTACGCTCGATGATGATGCCGACCTCACGATCTTTATCCGCGACGCGACCGCGCCCGGCGGGTTCCGCGCCGTCTTTATCGACTCGAACGATGCCGTCTCGAGCGGCACGCTGCTGACGACCGGCGATTTCGATGGCGATGGCCGCACCGATATCGCGTTCGCGTACCATCCCATCTTCGAGCAGGACACGCTCGACGATTACCACCCGGCCTACTGGACGCTCACCGTGCTCCGCAACAATGGGAATTTTACCTTCACCCCGCTCACGATCGACCGGTTTTACGGCGCCAGCCAGAACGACCATTTTTATCTTTCGAGTGCCACGGGTTCCATCGGGCGCATCACCAATGTAACAGGACGTGCGGTGGACGATCTTGCGGTCTCCTTCTTCCCGAATTTTTATTTGATCGAGTACGATTCGGCCACGCAGCGGATGCACCCCGTCTGGCGGTTCCCAATCTCGCAGAGCCCGCGTGGGGCGCTGGCCTGGGATTTCGATAAAAACGGCAAGCGCGAGTTCGGATTTTTTACCGGCGACTCTATTCACTTTTTCGAGCATGCGGACCGTTACGTCGAGCAAACGCCGGCGCCGGCGGGCTTCGAAGTTACTCCGCGCGATACGGACCGGGTCGATCTTTCCTGGGCGCCGGTTCCCACGGCGTCCGAATACTATATCCTCCGGGCCGCGCCGGGCGATCAGACGTTCACCACGATCGACTCGACCGCCTCGACATCCTACTCCGATACGACCGTCACCAATGGGGACGTCTGGCTCTATTCCGTTGCGGCGTATGCGCCCGATTTTTCGATCCCTGCGAGCCTTGCCGCGTTCCCCGATACGGCCCGCGTTCATCCCATGCCGCACCTTAGTGCCGCCGCGATGCGCGCGCCGCGCTCGGTCCTGGTACGGACGTCCCAGCCGCCCCGAACGGACCGCCTCCATGCGGGAACGATCGCGATCGACGACAGCGATGCTGCCGATGCCATCGCCATGAGTTCCGACAGGGCGCTGGTGCTGGAACTCCGCGCGCCGCTCGCGGCCGGAACGCACCGCCTGCGCATGACCTCCTTCTATCTTCGCGATATTTATCATTCCCCTTTCGACACCGCCCACGATCTTTCGTTTCAGGTCCCCCCGGACACCCAGCAAGCGTTATTTTATATCGTCCGCTGGACCTTCGAGCCGGGCCCCGGCGGGCTCCGCATTCACGTTGTCTTCAATGAGGAACCCGGCACGAGCGCCCTGAGCGTCACCCATTACACGCTCACGCCGTATGGAACGTTAGTGCGTGTCGAACGGGACACCGCGGACCCGAATGCGTTATTTATCGACGTGCAGGGCGTGACGCTCGCCGCGCTCGGGGTTCCCTTCGTCCTCTGTGTATCGAATATTTCGAGCGTTACCGATGTCCCGCTTTCCGGCGAAGGAAACTGCGCGGGCATTTCCCTCACGGAACCCGATCTCTCCCACGTGATGGTCTATCCGAACCCGTCGAAGACGAGTGCCGGCACGCTCACGTTCGCGCGGCTCACCGAACAGGCCGATATTCGGATCTATACGATGGGCATGCGCTTCGTTCGGGAACTGAGCGAGACCGGCGGGCTGGGCGGCGTCCCGTGGGACCTGCGCGACGACCGCGGCAACATCGTTCCCAGCGGCGAATACCTCTATGAGGTCACCGGCTCGAATGCCGCGGGGCAGCCCGTCCCCGGCACCGCGGCAAAGCTCGTCATCGTGAACGATGGAACGCCGTGACCCGATGCGGCACGCCGCAGCTTCGATATGCTATGTTCGACGATCTCGCGTTCAGGCGATCTTCCGTTCAGACCATCTCGCGTTCAGATCATCTCCCGTACTTTATCGCTCGCGATCGTGAGCGCAATGTCGGTCCCATCGGGTTCGCCTTTGAGGAGCGCTTCGGCAAAATGACTCGCCTGTTTCATCGTGATCCTGGGTGGGATCGGCGGTTCGAACGGATCGACGACCGCTTCGATGAGGACCGGTCCCGGGATGGCTAACGCTTCTTCCAACTGGGCGCTGCAGCGGGCCGGGTCCGTGATCGTAACGGCCTGCGCGCCGCAGGCCCGCGCAAACGCCGCAAAGTCGATCGGCTGCAGGTCGATCTCGTATTCCGGGTTCCCCTGCAGCACGATTTGTTCCCACTTGATCATGCCCAGCGCATCGTTCTTGATGACGACGACCTTGACCGGCAGTTGATACTTCACGCACGTCGCCATCTCGGCCATGAGCATCGAAAATCCCCCATCGCCGACGAAGGCCACGCACTGCCGCTCGGGGAATGCGATCTGCGCGGCAATGGCATACGGGAACCCGTTCGCCATCGTCGCGAGGTTCCCGGAAAGCGAGAACTTCCGGCGGTCTTTCATATCGATATACCGCGCCGCCCAGGTCGCGATCGTCCCCGAGTCCGAGGCCACGATCGCATCGTTCTCCAGCAACTTGCTGAGTTCGTAGGCGACGACCTGCGGCTTCATCGGCGTGCCGCGGTAGGTCGCGTTCACGTCCGCGACCTTCCGCCATTCTTTCATCCCCTTCTGCGCATCTTCCAGGAAGGAGCGGTCTTTTTTGTATTCGATAAACGGCAATAGTTCCTTAAGGGAGATGCGCGCATCGCCCACGATGCCGACCTCGACCGGGAACCGGAGACCGATCCGCATCGGGTCGAGCTCGATCTGCACGCCGCGCGCCTGTTTGGGCTTCGGGTAAAATTCGATATACGGGAAGCTCGTGCCGACCATCACGAGCGTATCGCAGTCTTCGAGCGCTTCCTGCGAAGGCTTCGTTCCCAGAAGGCCGATCCCGCCCGTGGTATACGGGCTGTCGTCCGGCACGCAGGCTTTTCCGAGGAGCGGCTTCACGATCGGCCCGGCCACTTTTTCGGCCAGCGCTTCGAGTTCCCGCGTCGCATGCAGCGCCCCGGCGCCCGCCAGGATCGCGACTTTTTTTCCGCTGTTGACGATCTCCGCCGCGCGCTGAATGTCCCGCTCGTTCGGGGTCCGGCCGCCCAGCGCAAAGACTTCGGAGGTATGGTGCGGGACGTTCCGCTCGCTCCGTTTTTTTACTTCCGCCGTCTGAATATCGATCGGCACCGTCACGTGCGAAACGCCCTTGTACGTCAGCGCCGTCCGGATCGCGAGGTCCATCACGTTTTCGACGTGCTCCGCGCCCATCACGCGGGCATTGTATTTTGCAACGTCCATATAGAGCTTATCGAGTTCCACGTCCTGCTGTGTAAACGTTCCGATCAGGTCATGGTACTGCATGCCGGTGATCGCGAGGACCGGCGCGCCGTCGAGCTTCGCATCGTAGAGGCCGTTCAGGAGGTGGATGCCGCCCGGGCCGGAAGTTCCCAGGCAGACGCCGAGCCGGCCCGTCCATTTCGCATAGCCGCACGCCATGAACGCGGCCGCTTCCTCGTGCCGGACCTGTACGAACCGAATGTTCTTGCGCTGCTTGCGGAGCGCTTCCATAATGCCGTTGATGCCATCGCCCGGAAGCCCGAAAATTACCTTGACGTCCCAGTCGATGAGGCACTGTACCAAAATATCGCTTGCTGTTTGAGCCATACGGATGAGATTAGGAGAGTGGTAGCCTCATCTTTCGCAAAAAGCACGCCTACTAATAAATAGGAGCATGCCGCACGCCTAAAGAAAAAGAAAATGAATGCGCCCGCGAGCCTGTTACTCCTATTCCGAGAAAAGCCTTGCCCCCGACCGCAGAGGAAAGGACAACTTCGCGAGCGGCTCGGGGCCAGACCATTAGAGATGATACTTTCCGATCATGATATCAAGCAGGCGATCGTCGATGGTTCGATCGTGATTGAGCCGTTCCGGTCCGAGTGCCTGGGAACGAATAGTTACGACGTCCACCTCGCGGCTACGCTCGCGGTCTACCGGGACCGCGTGCTCGATGCGAAAAAACACAATGAGGTCGAGTTTGTCGAGATCCCGGAAGAGGGCATGGTGCTCGAACCCGACCGGCTCTATCTTGGCGTGACCGAAGAATACACGGAAACGCACCGCCATGTCCCATTTTTGGAAGGAAAATCGAGCGTCGGAAGGCTGGGGATCGATATTCACGCCACCGCCGGCAAGGGCGACGTCGGCTTTGCGAATACCTGGACGCTCGAGATCTCCGTCCGCCAGCCTGTCCGCATCTATCGTGGCATGCCGATCGGCCAGCTTATTTATTTCGAGACCAGCGGCGCGCCGGAACGTTCCTACGCCGCGCGCCCCGACGCCAAATACACCGCCCGCACCACCCGCCCCACCGAATCGATGATGTTCAAAAACTGGGACGAAAAAAACAGTCGCTGGAAGTAGGAGGGATTCGTGCCAGATAATGCTTGTGTAATTGCCCTTCTTAATGCTTGTGTAATTGCCCTTCTTGAAGATGCAACGGGAGAACAGTTATGGTGAGTCTTTTCCTCGAGCAATTGGACGTTTACCTGCCTTTCAGGTTTGCTATCTTCCCGGGTCTTCAGGGGCGTTTGTCCAAACACCACGGGTCTAGATCGAGCACATAGAAAATCGGGACTCGCAAAAAAGATTGCGGCTTGCGCACATAAAATACTTAGGCGTAAAAATTTTTTGTACGGCGTCCGGATATTTTACGGCAAAAATTCTTATCCGGTCGAAAATCGCGGAAAAGAGCGGTTTTCAGGGTTATGGCACAATACTTCGAATGGAACGGGGTACAATCGATGGACTGCAAATTCTTAGAGTTGAATTGCATTCCGATGACAGGTCCTCCCTAAAGACGACAAGAAAAAGGCGACAAAGGGGCAGCCGGTGAGTAATTACCGAGACTGCCCTTTTTATTTTCCGGTTCCGCCATTCTATTTTCAGGTGACCGCTATTTTATTTTCACGAGCCCGCTATTTTTTCCCGGTACCTCCTTCTGATTTTCGGGTCCGAAATATTTTTGAGCGTCCACAGCCGGAATCGCAACGAACGAGAATTTTGCTTCGGCACAGCTTTTTCCCTATAAAAGGATCAGAGAAGTATAGACTCTGAAAATCGCTGAAAATGGAAGAAAAAGCCAAATTTGAATCAAAAGGCTTTACGATTTCAGCCCTGGCAGTAAAAATTTTTTACGACATGGCCATGAGGTTTTCAAAGCATAAAGAAAAATGACACTGTAGGATTTTTTTACGAACATGAAACAGCAGCCCCTGAAGGATCTGGTCCTCGCCGAAGGCGCCCTGGCGCATCTCTTCGAGCGGTATGGCATCGATTATTGCTGCCACGGCGAGGAAACGCTGGAATCGGCCTGCGAGAAAAAAGGCCTCGACCTCCATACGATCTTAAGCGAGATCGACGGATTAAAACGGAGCCGTCCCTATAGCTTCCTGCACGGCGACCTGTGGGACGAAGAATTTCTTATCGAGTACATCATCGAGAATCATCACCGCTATTGCCGCGCGACGATCCCGATCTTACACGAGCAGCTCACGGCACTCGCGGAATCGCATAGCGAGCGATACCCATTTTTGAAGCCGGTCTTAT
>JAJPIQ010000084.1 GCA_021324685.1 Bacteroidota bacterium | reverse complement strand
GCGGCGTCCCTCTTTTTCCGTTATCGAAAAACCAGAGCGTGCATGGCAGCGTCACAGTATAGAAAAAGTTACTGCCAATCGCGATCATCACATCGACAGCTTTTGCCAAGAGCAGTTTCTTCCGGATTTCCATTTCGCTTCCGCGCGCATCGGCAGCGGAATTTGCCATGACGAATCCGGCGCGGCCTTTCTGGTTCAGCGCAGAGTAAAACATTTCGATCCAAATGTAATTGCCGTTATCGTTATTCGGCAGGCCGAACGGAAAGCGTTTATCGTCTTTCAGCCGCTCCTTCTGAATGCCATCAACATTAAAAGGCGGATTGGCCATGACGAAATCGAACTTGCCGAGCGATTTGTGGCGGTCCTCGTAATAGCTGTTGCCATCGAGTATGTCGCCGGAAAGCCCGTGGACCGCGAGGTTCATCTTGCAGAGCTTGCGAGTATCGTCGGTCTTTTCCTGCCCGTAAATACTGATCTCGCGTCCGGGATTCTTCTTGTGCCGCTCGACAAAATGGGCGCTCTGTACAAACATGCCTCCCGACCCGCAGGCGGGATCGAAAATGCGCCCATGATACGGCTCTATAACTTCGACGATCAGCTTCACCAGCGATTCGGGGGTGAAGAACTCTCCGCCCTTCGAACCCTCCACACGCGCAAATTCGCCCAGAAAATACTCATACGTTTTTCCGAAAAGATCGCCGGAATGCTCTGTCAGCATCGAGTTGAAGATCTTGAGCAACGATGTAAGGACTTCCGGCTCGAACGTCTCGTAATCTCGCGGGAGCACACCTTTGAGTTCCGCATTGTGAAGCTCGATCGCTTGCATTGCCGAATTGACCGCTTCTCCGACGTTCGCGCCTTCAGGTAAGTCGAGCAGGTAGTGGTAGCGGGCCGTCTCCGGAATATAGAGAACGCCTTCGGCCTGGTAGTTCTCGGCCTTGATCTGCCTGCGTCCGCTCGCACCAACCTTTTTCTCGATCTTCTCTTTCGCCGCTTCGAATTTCAGGTCGGCGTAGCGCAGGAAGATCAGCCCGAGCACGGGCGCGGAATATTCGCTCGCTTTGAGCTTGCTGTTAGCCCTAAGCTGATCTGCGGCGGCCCACAGGCGTTTTTCGAGTTCGGCGGTTGACATGATTGACGATGAGAACTTCCTGCAAAGTTACAAATTAATCTCCAAACAATAGCAGAAATCGGCAGTTCAGAACTCATGAAAGCATGTTTTACTTTCAGAAGACGAACGTAGAGTCGCGCTCGTGTGGCAAAATTCGGTTCGAGGCGGGGCCGGACAGAATAAAAAATAATTCTTCCCTGATGGGAATTATAATATTGATCGTCCCTACTTTTCTTCCATCTTTATTTGCAACCGTCTATTCGATCCATGAAGTCAAATAACAGGCAGGCGACGCTGCGCTAATTGTCCGAGACCGTGGGGGCGTTTTACCTGAACTCAGGCGTGAATAGATAAGAGAATTACAAGCATTAATTACAAGCACTCAAAAAGTTGCAAAAACGAAGTTTTCCTGTCGCATTTTTGCAACACAGAAAACGCTAAGTGCTAATAAAATAAGGGACTTAGTGCACCCGTAGGGACTCGAACCCCAAACCTTCTGATCCGTAGTCAGATGCTCTATCCAATTGAGCTACGGGTGCTTTTAGAACCAATTACATCGCTGTATTCAGTTCGCAGGCGCGGATAACCGCTCCGCGCCCTCGGAAGTTCTCGCGATGTTTTCTGAAAGAGGCGCCGGTTGCAAAAGGTGGATAATATGGTGCTCGCGAGGCTCCGCGAGGACAGGCATCAACAAGGTCTTCAGCATTGTATAAAAACCGGGGCCATATTTATTTAAAAAATAAACAAGGTTGATTTCTCGCTCCTGTAGTTCGCCGGAAGGAAGTACCGCGGCAAGCAGTTTATCGAGTTGCGCTTTCGTCGTCGCATGGCGTTTACGTTCGGCAGCAATGGTCTTGCTCTCAAAATCGCGGACGGAGGTAAGAATTTTTCCCTTGAGATTAGTCAGCGCGCCGTCCAGCGAGGGGTCCGCAGAGGAAACATTCGTACGCAGGGACTCGAGTGCGCGATCGATCTCGGCAAGCGATTGCTCGAACCGCGGCCCGAGCGTGGAATCGATCATTGCATCGAAGAGTGCGATATTGTGACCGTGGGCTTCTGTCAGTACATCCTCGGCCGTAATGCGGAACTTCGTAAAAATTCGTTCGAAGCGTTCTTCGATGATCGTCGCCGTGAGCCGCGGCCGGATGAGCGGCATCGGAAGGTTTGCCCATGCATACGACGGCCGGAACTGAGCAAAATAGGCCATTTCACCGGGGCCGGCGATATAGGCAACGGTCGGCAGGAGACTGTCCTGATAGAGTGGCCGCATGACGACGTTCGGACTAAAGCGTTCGGGATGCGCTTCGAGCGTAGCAAGCAGTTCCGGCTCGGTAAACCGTGCACGCGAGCCTTTTAAAAAGAATTCTCGCATGCCTTCCGTCGATGCTCCTTTTTCGCGCTCTACGATGGCAAGACGCTCGCCGGCGTCGTCGATATAGAACAGGTTGATGGACCGTGGCTTTACCTGCGCATGGTACGACTCCTCTAATTTTACCGATTGCAGGACAATGGCCTCGGATAGTTCCGGAGTCCGCTCGATCTCGCGCCGGAACAGATCTTTTTCGAGGACTTTGAGTTCCCTTGTGTTGCCGTCGATCGCAAGAAGACCGTCCTCCGCGAAATAGGTGAGCAGGAGGGCCGTGAAGGCTTCGCCCATCGTCCGGTCCGGCGTATAACATTGCCGGAACAGGTCGAGCGACGGCGCGCTCCACTCGGTCGGGGAAAGCGACGCGCGAAGTTCCTCAAAAAAGGTTTCCAGTGGACCTGCTTCGAGCAGAAGTCGCCCCGCCTGTTTGCGCCACGGTGCTTCCGGATTCATGCCGCGTTCAGTTGGGACGTACGTAATGCGCTTGACCTGGGAGTCCGCGGCCAGCACCGTAACGGAGGCGATCTCCTCGAGATCGTGGTCTTCCGTTTCGACCCAGAAAATGGGAACGAAAGAGAATTCGGGGAATTGCCGTTCGAGCGACTGGGCGAAGCGGACGGCCGTAAACGCCTTATAAAACGTGTAGAGCGGTCCACCCAGCATTCCGGCCTGCTGTCCGGTGACCACGGCAACGGTATCGGGGGATGCGAGTTTCTCGAGCTGCCGCTCCGTTGCGTTGCAAAGCGTTCCCAGCTTTTCGTGTTGCGACCGGATGGCGGCAATGACCGTGCTGCGATGTTCCGCCGGCAGCGATTTTTCTCGCAGGAGCCGCGCATCGATCACGGTGCGAAATTGCTCGTGCGGAGCATCCGGGGCAAGCGGAAAAAACTCCCGGATGGGAGTTCGCTCGAAGTTCGTCAGGTAGTCCTTTACGAGCGGAGTAAAGTAGGGAAGGGTGCCAAGGTCGAGGCTCATGAGCGGAAGAAAACAGTTCTTTTCCCTGAATCGCTTCAGTGGAGTAAAACGTGCTATGAAAAACGTTTACGGGGTTTATATCGCTTGAACGCATGGTCGCATCGTACATTTGTGCCGTCTGTGGAGAAGAGATCGAAACCGTGGTCGATGAATCGCAGGGTGTGGAACAGGAATATATCGAGGACTGCGCCGTGTGCTGCCGCCCCAATGTGCTGCACGTGCGCATCGATCCGATCGAGAACGATGTTTCCATCGAAGCGACGTTCGAAGAATAATTGAGAAGACTTATGCCAGAAGACATGTCGAATATGTTCGAAAATCTCCAGCACCTGCAGGAGCAGGTGGCGCGTGTGCAGCAGGAACTGAGCATGCAGACGGTCACGACGGAGTCCGGCGGAGGGGTCGTAAAAGTGACGGCCAACGGAAAACTGCAGATTGTAAAAATCGAGATCGAAAAAGAGGTGATCGACCCGTCCGAAAAGGAAATGCTCGAGGACCTTATCCTGGCTGCGGTCAATCGGACGCTGGAGCGTGCGCGAGAAATTGCGGATCGGACGATGTCGGATGTGGCTCGGTCGTTCCTGCCACCCGGATTTCCAGGAATGTAGGTCAGATCCCATCATGCTATATACCTCTCCGGCCCTTGAAACGGTCATTGAACGGCTTTCGCAATTGCCGACGATCGGTCGCAAGACGGCCCAGCGCCTCGCACTGTACCTGCTCAAGCAGCCCCGCGAAGAAGTTGCCGCATTGGCCGAAGCGATCGCGGTGCTCCAGTTGCGCGTTCATACCTGCAGCATCTGTGCGAATATTACCGAAGAAGATCCCTGCCCCATTTGCCGTGATTCCCGGCGGGACCGCTCCATGATCTGCGTGGTCGAAGAGCCGAACGATGTGCTCGTGATCGAGCGGACGAACGAATTCAAAGGATTGTATCATGTCCTGGGCGGTTCGCTTTCGCCGCTCGAAGGCGTTGGTCCCGAGGAACTGAAAGTGCGGGAACTGCTCGCCCGGATTCGGAACGATAACGAACGCCCCGTTCGCGAGGTGATCCTCGCGATGGACCCGAACGTCGAAGGGGAAGCGACGACACTCTACCTTGCCAAACTGCTGACGCCGCTCGTCGATCGCGTCACCCGGATCGCCCGGGGGATTCCGATCGGCAGCGACCTGGAATATGCCGACGATGCGACACTGGCGCGCGCGCTCGAAGGACGCACGACGATATGACCTGGTACAAGGATTGGTTTCAGGACGCCAACTACCGCATGATGTATGAGCATCGCGATGAAGGCGAAGCGGAAACGGCGGTCGAGCTTATCGAGCAGACGGTAGGGCGGGATCCGGGGCGGTCGGTCCTCGACGTGGCGTGTGGTTCCGGGCGGCATTCCATTGCGTTCGCCCGTCGTGGCTATCGGGTGACCGGCATCGACCTTTCGCCGACCCTGCTCGAACAAGCGCGTACACAAGCGCAGGCCCTTGGCCTGAACATAACGTTCCTCCAGAACGATATGCGCGATATTCCGGACGGAACGTTCGATCTCGCGGTAAACCTGTTTACGAGTTTCGGTTACTTCGAAAAAGATGAAGACAATGCCGAAGTGATCCGAAATGTTGCCGCTCATCTTGTTGCCGGCGGATGGTTCGTGATCGATTTCCTGAATGCCCTGTGGGTCCGCGAACATTTGATCGAACACGATACGCGAGTAGTCGGGACAGGAATTCACGTGGAACAGACGCGATGGATCGAAGCGGGTCGGATCGAAAAACGGATTCTTATCCGTTCTGCCGGCGAGGCCCGGGAATATATCGAGTCGGTGCGATTATTCGATTATGCAGATTTCGAGCGGATGCTCCACGATGCCGGTCTTGAGCTTCAGCATGCCTTCGGTTCCTATTCCGGCGCTGCGCTGGACCTGGAGACTTCTCCACGGTTAATAATGTTCACCAAACGATGATCCTTCGACGGGCGGTATTCCTTTTACCGGTGTTGATAGCGGGCTGCATCTTTTCGACGCGTGCCCCGCAGCCGCCGGTGGTCTCGAATACCTTTCTGTGGACCCCGGCGACAACACCCGATTTTTTACTCGAGAATTTTACCGGCACGTTGAAGCTGCTCGATGCCAGCGATTATATGCGTGTGTTTATAAGCGCCAGTGATTCCGGCGAGAGTTCGAAATCGTATACCTTTAGCCCCTCACCGGGGTTGGACGCGCCTTCGCGAAGTATCTTCACGGTGTGGAGCGTACCGTCCGAAGGCGCATGGCTCGCAAAACTCGAGACGCTCCTTCCGGCGAACAGCGAGCTTAGTATTACGCTCTCGAACCCGGCCATCGATGAAGTCTCGGGAAGTATTTCGGAAGATTATGCGATCTCGATCCCTACGCCAGCTTCTTCCGCCACGGTGCTTCCCAGCCTCGTCCAGGGAACGCTCCAGATGCAGTGCGCCCAGGTCACGACCCAGGAGGGGACAAAGGAATGGAGGATCGTTTCGTGGTCCGATTATCCATCGAAGAATGGCACCGGTCCGACCTGGTCCGATCTCAAAGCGAAACTCTCATGAAACGGCTTGCGGCGCTCCTTCTGATGGCCGCATGCGCGGCGTGCAATCCGTTCGCGCCGAAATTAAGCGACTCGCTTCCTTCTTCGCAGTTCGGCGATCCTCACACCGTGGACGGATATTTTCAGGCATTTAAATATGCATACGAATTTCGCGATACCACCGTGTACGGCGCTCTGCTGGCGCCGAGTTTTATTTTTAGTTTTCGCGATTACGATCAGGGGGTCGATATCCAATGGGGGCGCGACGACGAAATGCGCGTGACCGCTTCGCTCTTTGCAGCGACGCAACAGCTTTCGCTGCTCTGGGGCGATGTACTCGATGCCGAAGGTAGTACGAACGATTCCACGGTCACTCGTGTGTTTTCCCTCGACGTCACATTCAATGCCGACGATATCGAGCATGTCGATGGCCGAGCCGTGTTCCATTTGCAGCGTTCTGCCGCGTCGGCACCCTGGCAAGCGGTGAGCTGGCAGGACGAATCGAATTTATAGATTTTTGAAACTCTCTTCCTACCGTTCGCTCGCCAAACTCGGTCCCATGGGTGTGTGGGCGCTCGCCCGTCGAAAGGCGGCGAAACGTCGGGCGTATCGCGCCATGCTCCGCGAAGTTCCAGCGGCCGCGGGCCACGCGGTCCTGCGTCCCCGGATCGGGACGGCGTGGAACGAAAGTCTCGCGCGTCACACGGAGGAGATCCTCGCACAGGCGGAACGAATGCTGCGCGACGACAACCGTTTTTTTTCATTCCCTTATCGGACTCGGGAACTCGAACGGCCCTGGCAGTACGACCCGCTCGAACGACGCTATTGGCCGGAGCGGCATTATACCGAACAGCGATTACACGGCCCCGATACCCCGCGCGACGTCAAGATCGTCTGGGAAATAAATCGCTTTAAAGACCTTGTCCTTCTCGGACAAGCGGCCCGGATCACGAGCGACCCGAAATATGCCGACGAAGTTCGGCGCCGGCTTCTCTCCTGGATCGAAGATAATCCGTTCGCGGCGACGATCAACTGGGCGAGTGCCCTCGAAATTTCGATCCGGCTGATCGCGTGGACCTCGACGCTGCTGCTCTTACGCGACGCCGGATTCGACGTGACCGACCCAAAAATCAATCGTTCTGTATTCGAGCAAGCGTCGTACCTTGCGGCGGACCTTTCGACGGATAAAATTCTTTTTACCAATCACCTGATAGGCGAAGTCTCGGGCTTGCTGGCGATTTCCCTGGTGTGGGAGTTCCCGGGATGTGAACGTTTTGAGGCGCGCGCCCGGCAGGTCCTCGAATCCGAGATCCTCTTTCAGGTCTTTTCGGACGGCGTTTCCCGGGAGGCGTCGGGATGGTATCATCAGTTCGTCACCGATTTTTTCGATCTGGCGCAACGGGTCACGGCTCGAGCCGGCGCGCCGCTCTCGGAACGTTTTTCCGAACGTCTCTCGAAAATGAAAACGTATCTCTCCGCGATCACCGTGAACGGCGAGGTCGTTCGTTATGGCGATGCAGACGATGGCTGGGCGCTGTGGTTCGAAGGCGATCGCGATGCGTGGGCTACCGATGTTTTCGGTCCCGCGGCCAGCGAAGCATCGTTCGAGCACGGGTTTTTCCCTTCGTCGGGATATGCGGCGTTCTTTCGGGAAGAGTCCTTCCTGTTTGTGCGGGGCGGAGCGTTTGGCATGGGCGGGAGCGGGTTCAGTTCCCACGCCCATGACGATCTTTTAAGCCCGGTCCTGTATTTACAGGGACATCCGGTCATCGTCGATGCCGGAACGTTTGTTTATAATGGCGACCCGGCCGCACGCATGAAATATCGCCGCGAAATGGCGCATAACGGGCTTCAACTTGGCCAGGGGAGTCCTGCAATACAAAAGCTGAATTTTGGATGGAAGCGCGCGCGGCGTAACGCCGAACTGGCCGGGGTCGAATTTCGCGAAGCTTTTACGGCTACTGCCGGACGGTGCGGGGAGTGGCGCGGAATCCGCCGGTCCATCGCACTTCTGGGCGACCACCTCGGGGTCGTTCACGATGAATTTGGTTTTCGGCAGACGACGGACGCTCAATGGCGATTTCATCTTCACCCCATGTGGAAGCATTCCTCCACGTTGGAAAATGGATCGCTCGTATTCAAAAATTCGGACGGGTGGACCCTCCTCATTACGCCTCGCGGCGAGTTCGATTCCCAGGAGATCGAAGTGTACGATTATTCTCCATCCTATCGTGTTGAAACGAAAGCACTGCTCCTTCATCTGAGGGCCCGAGCGCCGTTAGGCGCGTACGAAGTGCGGTTTGCAATCTCGCAGGACCTGTCATGAAGCTTTCGGAACATCTCGATAAAGGGATCTGGACGGTTGCCGATAAAACGCTGCTGCTGCTCTATGGCTTTGGCGTGATCGTGCTCGTGGTCAACGCGTTGCCGCGCTCGGAATGGGGCGCGTTTTCGCTGTTCCAATCTATCTTTCTCATTTTGTGCGTCCTCGCGGACTCGATCTTCCTGCAGCCCATGGTGAAATTCGCGACGGAGCACGAAGCGGAAGTACCGCAGGTCCTCGCCGGAGGCTTCAATCTCTATACGATCACCATGCTCGCGACGGGAATTATTGTTGCGGTATTCTCTTCGAGCTTCGAGAGTATTTTCCGAAGCCCCGAACTGGCTGCCATGCTCCCGCTGTTGCCGGTACTCATCGCGCTCAGTATCGCACGGAACGTCGGCATTCGGTATCTGCAAATCGATCTCCGTATTGACGCGATCTTCTGGGTCGATCTCGCGTTTTTCGGTTCCATCCTGCTCATCACCGTGCTCGCCAATGCGCTCGGCCTGTTCCATACCGCGATGGACTTCCTGTACCTGAACATCATCGGTGGTACCCTGTCGAGCATTGTCGCCCTCTTTTTTTGCGGCCGCGCTTTTTTCCGGATGCCGGTGTTTCGGGTTCCGCGCCACGAATATGTACGAATGTTCGCCTTCGCAAAGTATCAGGCGGGGACCAGCGCACTACTCACCCTTCAGCAATGGTCGGACGTCCTCATCGTCGGAATGTTTTATACGCCGAACGAGGTCGCGTTGTACAATGCGGCAAAAACGATATACCGGTTCCTCGATGCCGTTCGGGAAGGCGCAACGCTCCTGGTCGTTCCAATGACCTCGCGGCTTTATACCCAACGCGATTTTTCCGGACTTTCCACGCTCATCGAAAAATTGCTCTTTGCGGGTTTCGCGCTCTTAGTTCCTATCTCCTTTGTGCTCGCGATCGCCGCTCCGCTGATGTTCCGGATTCTCTATCAGGGACAGTACGATGCCGCCGCGGTCGTTTTTCAGATCATGATCCTTTCGGGCTTTACGCTGCCGCTTTCGTTGATCGGAACGAATGCTCTTATTGGGATGGGAAAGGCGCGAGGGTTGTTTTTAGCGACGCTGGGAGCGGTTGCGACGTTCTTCGCGGCGAGCTATGTCCTCGTTCCGCTGATGGCCTCGCGCGGGGAAGCGCTGGCCGTTTTGGTCTCGATGGTCGTACTCGCCTTCCTTCAATTCTTCACGATGCGCGGCGAGCTTGGGCTTTCCGCGCGCGGGATCCTGGGCCGCGCGCGCGATGCGAAACGCTTTGTTCGCACCCGCGCGCGTGTTGACCCCGAACGTTCCGAAAACGAACCCTAAATTCGATTTCGCTCTAAAGTTCCAACGTTTTTATCTCCCGCGGTTCGCTCCGCCGTATTTATACTGGCGAGCCTGTGGCGGCATGTTCGGAGCGATCGTCTGCATGGGGATCTCATGGGTGGCGACGCGAGTTCCCGGCTGGTTGGCATGGGAGCGCTCTTCGAAGATCACATGATCGTTATTTTCGTTGTACGCCCGCGTTACGATCCTGTTCTGTGGCGCGACGCCGGGGATCGCATTGTTATTTCGAACGATCTGCTCGTATTGCTCATGCGCATGAGCCGGATAATTCCGCTCGTAGTATTCGTGGTTCAGCCATGGTTGGCGTGTGTTGCGATTGAGCATCACGACATACGAATTGTTCAGGTCGACCCCCGAATAGGGAACGGTCGCGCTCGATAGCCAGGCGCCATTGTTGAGGTAGTAATATTGCCCGGCTGCGGCATCGTAATACATCCCATAGTCCGGGAAGTAGTAGTACGGGACCGAAGCGGCATCGGCGGTCGCGGGTGCCCACTCCGGCGCGGAATACGTAGCCGGAGACGAAGCACAGCCATTCAAATAACCGATGAGCCCGATCATCGCCGCGGTGGCAATAATGCGGATCGCAAATAGTTTGTAAAAGGTCTTCATACGGTTTCTCCTTAAAAAAAAGGCGTTCATCCAAACCGGATGCCAGTATCGTTCGGCTATTGGACCGCGCTCAGTCGGCGCCGCGTCATCAGGATGTTTCCAACTTTCGATTGTGCTTCCGAAAGCGCGGCAAAGGCCGGAAGGTGTGGATGCCGTTCGAGATTGCCGGCATCATTTAATCTGAGGTCCCAAAGGCCCATGTTCGTCCATTCGTCGCGTGCATGCCACTCGGGCATGCCGATGATCGGGTAGAGGCAAATACCATGAATGGGAATGTCCTCTTCGAGCAGCGCGACCACTTCACCGGTCGCATACGTGAGCCAGCGGCTTCGGCGGTCTCCGTCATGCGCCGTTTCGCCGATAAAAATTCCTGTATGATAGCGGTCGTAAACGCGCCGGAGAATGTCGCGAAGGGGAACTCGCCGTTCATCGTCCTCCGCCAACGTTTCGCCGCCCAGGACCCACTGGTTGTTCCAGTAATAGTTGATACCGATCGTTCCCAAATGCCGCGCGCTTCCCCCCAATTCCGGGTGCAGCACACCCGAGAGCATATCGAAGCTCTCGAAGACGGCGTTATAATTAAAGTGATCGGCCGCCGCTTGTTCGTCCGCGGTCTTCGGAACGACGTGGCAGACCGGGTCGACCGTCACAATTTCCGCTTCGGGAATGACACTCCAGATGGCGTTCGTGCCTTCGATGGCCGCCCGAACGAGTGCATACTTAAGTTCCGGACCGCGGCCTTCGGCGTGCGGCGCAAAGAGGCCGACTTCACCGCCGGCCCACGAAAAATAGGACGGCTCGTTGACCGGAGTAAAATAAAAGGGTCCGTCGTAATTCGAAGCAATGCACCGCGCTACGGCATGGCAATACTCCGCGAAGCGTTCGGGCATGCGGTCGCTAAAAAGATCGACGTCGTTTGGGAACCCATAATGAAAGAGATCGAAGATAATATCGATCTCGTGCTTTCGCGCGTGTCGAATAACGTCACGGACCTGGGAAAGCTCGTAGCTCCTTCCGCGATCGATGAGGGGCCAGCGGACGCCTTCGCGCACGGCATGAATTCCCGCATGCCGAAGGCGCTCGTAGTCCTCGGAAATATATTTATCGTGCTGCGTCGCTTCGATCTGGTCGATCCACTGCCGGTGCCGGTTATATCCGGTGGCGCATTCGAAGCCGGCTAAAAAAAACGATTTGAACATGGAAACTATAGACCGGGAAAGTATTCGATGTGAATGCTTAGTGTTTTAAATATGCTTAGTGTTCTAAATATTCGTGGGGCAGGGCGCTTCCATTTCCGTTCGTCCGCATTTTATGCGCCATGGCGAACGAATGCGCAAGTTGAACGGTGGCGCGGTCTGCGGCGGCGTGATGTTCTTCCTGCTTTTCGCCCATGATCTTTTTGAACATGGTAAGCGCCTGCGCCGCGACCTGGTCCATGTTATAATATTTATAGGTCGCGAGGCGGCCGACGAAATGGACGCCCGGCATGGCATCGGCCAGCGCCTTGTACTTTTTATATAGTTCCTGATTTTCCGGCCTGGGGACCGGGTAATACGGGTCGCCCTCTGCAAGTGGGAACTCATAAACGATGCTCGTCTTGAGGTGTTCTTGTCCTGTCAGGTACTTGAATTCCGTGATCCGGGTGTACAGGTTCTCGTTGGGGTAGTTGACGACCGGTGCGGGCTGGAAGACCGAAACGTTATGCGTTTCATGCTTGAATTCCAGCGACCGGTAGGGAAGCTTCCCGTAGCAGTTATCGAAAAACTCATCGACCGGACCCGTGTAGATCATTTCCTTGTAGTCGATCTCCCCCTCGATCGAGCGATAATCGGTGTTCAGCATGATGTGGATATTCGGATGGGCGAGCATCCGTTCGAACATGCGCGTATATCCATGCAGCGGCATGGCCTGGTACGTATCGGTAAAATAACGATTATCGCGGTTCGTACGCACGGGTATGCGCGCGGCGACGCTGGCATCGAGTTCCGAAGGGTCCATGCCCCACTGCTTTTTCGTATAGTTCTTAAAGAACTTTTCGTAAAGTTCACGGCCGACTTTGCTGACGACCTGGTCCTCCGAGGTCCGGACGTGCTCGATCGGCTCGGCCACCTTCTTTAAGAACTCTTCGACGCCGAACGAGTCCAGGTTCAAACCATAGAGCTTATTGATCGTGTCGAGATTGATCGGAATGGGAACGAGCTGCCCATCGACGCTCGCTTCTACACGATGTTCGTACGGCCGCCACTCCGTGAACTGACCCAAATATTCGAATACTTCTTTTGAATTCGTATGGAATATATGGGGGCCGTACTTATGGATTAGTATTCCGTCGTCGTTATAAAGGTCGTAGGCATTGCCTGCGATATGGTTCCGGCGATCGACGAGCAACACCTGTTTGCCGGCTTCGCGTGCAAGCCGTTCGGCGAGCACACTGCCCGCATATCCCGCTCCTACAATAAGAAAGTCGTACATAGTCCAATCGTCCTTCAAGGGTCAAATCGTCCTGAAAGGGATCCGACTATGCTTCAGGCAATTTCATGCCACCTCAGCACTAAATGCCGTTTCGCTTGCATTATTATCGAGTAAGAAATCCGTTTCGGAATCGTTTTTTTCGTTGGGAACCTGCGATCCTTCCGATTTCTGTTCGATCGCGCATGCCATGAGTTTCGACATTTCTTCCCATGTCTTTTGCCACGAGGTCTGGGCGAGGAACCGGTCCACGCGTTCGAGCCAGTCGATGGGAAGTGCGCCTTCGTCCATTCCGCAGGTTGCCGCTGCGCGAATGAAGTCGTCCGGACTATCGGCAATTTCGACGAGTCCCAATTCCCCATAGGGCCGAACGACGTCCCGGATCGATGTCGAAACGACCGGCTTCCCGGCCGCCAGGTATTCGGGCGTTTTCGTCGGACTGATGAACCGCGTGGCGTCGTTTTTCGCAAAGGGCATCATCGCAACGTCCCAGCAGGCAAGATAATGGGGAAGCTCGTTGTAGTCTTTCTGCCCGAGATAGTGAATGTTCGAAAACCGGGGAAGTGAATTGGGATCGATTTTTACGATCGGCCCCAGGAACACGAATTGCCAGTCCGGCCGCGCTTTCGCCATGGCCGCGACGAGTTCGAAATCGAGCCGCTCATCGATCACCCCGCAATATCCCATGCGTGGATGCGGAATCGCTCGCTGGTCTTCCGGGTCCGGACGGTGCGACTTTGCAATTTTTCTCGCCTGGGAAAAATGTTCGAAGTCGATCGAACTCGGGAACGCATGCACATCGGGATGGCGGTCTTTTTTTGCCTCGTAAAGGCTCTGGCCACCGGTAAAGACGAGATCGGCTACGCTCAAAAGTTCACGTTCGTTATCGATGAGTTCTGCCGGCGCATTCTTAAAAAGCGAAAGTTCGTCCATGCAGTCGTACACGATGAGCGCTGGCTCCAAATGCCGCGAGATCGAAAGTGCCATGGGCGTATAATACCAGAGCACGTAATTCTGTATGTTCCACTTGGCGATCATTGTGTCCAGCAGTTCACGCTCTGCGTGGGTAGCAGCCGCATGACCGGTCCCTTCCGGAAGATGGGGCACCGCGACGATCACCTGTTCCGGCGAAGTCCGGATTTCCAGAGCCGGCTCCGAGATCGCCTCATAAATAGGTTCCTCGAAGAAAAATACCCGCTCATGATTTGCCGCGGCCCGGCTCAGGAGATGTTGTGGGCGCTGAAATACGAAATTCCAGCGTAAATGAGAAAAGGAAATAAGGTCGAACGGAAATTTTGGCGATTGGCTCATAATTGCCGATGAGCCGCGCAATTAGTGTGCCTTCGAAGAGAGATGTGTATGACCCAAAGCTGGAAAGGCCACGAATGACTATTTTTTGTGCGTGCTTTTTCTTTTGTTCATGAACGCGCTTCAAATGAATAACTCAGTCAAACAATTTTGGGACGAGACGTCGAGTGCTATAAAGCCTCTTTAGCGGCGTACTTTGCTTTGCATTCTTCACAGGTGCAGATCGATCGGAGATAGGCCCAGGAATATATTCCGGTATCGTGACCGTCTTTCCAGGCGGCCTGCACGCCATAGCTTCCGACCGGGGTGAGCGCAACGAGTTCGTTCATGCCGGGCGTGAACATGGGAAGTTTTGGCGGAGCATAGACCTTGCCGAAGATGACTTCGCCTTTGCACGAGGCACAGGGACATTCCTGGCGAAGGTATTCGAGGCCGTAGTGAGAACGGTGGCCATCGTCCCACACGACCAGGAGTTCATTGCCTTCCCGCTTGATCTGTGTCGCTCGCATGGTCACGGAGCCATCGGAGGTGGTGCACTCGAGTTCGCCTTCGTGAGGTCGCGGACCGGAAATCCCGGAGGCGGAACGAAGCGGCCGGCGGGGACCGGGCTCACGGTATCGATCGAGGTAAGCCGCAACTCCTGCAGGTGACCCGGAAATTCTTCCGCGTTACCGATCGCAATACCGCGCCACTCCAGCACCGACTCGTTCGTTCCCATTCGTTCCCATACGTGGGCACGGAGGCCGAGTACCGTGGTGTCGCCGGAAAGTTGGTACCCGCGCGCTTTAAAGTTATTTGCGAAGGCTTCTTCGGCTGTGGGAACAGAGGACTCCAGCCGATAAAGACTGTCCATCGTCCGGTCGATCATTTTTACTTCGACGTGCCGGACCGAGTCGACAATAGTGAGTTCCCCCGCGGACCGGATGATATCCCGGTATGTCGGTCGAAAACCTTGTTCGGTCGCGGCTTCGGAATGGATGATGTGGGCTTCGACCGAACCGAAGCTATCGATAAACAGGTCTTCGGTGCCGCGGACGTCGCCATAATATTCGAAGTGCAGCGTGGCGTGCTGAATTCCGTAAGGACGGAAATTATTGCGCGATCCCGGCGGAAGTTCGCGGGAGCAGCCGGCCAGAATCAGGATCGAACCAATAAGAATTGAGCGCACGATTATGTTTTTTTTCTTTTCTCGACGGATCTGGAGACAAAAAACCAAAGGATCAGCAAAATGACTACTCCAGCGATCGAGATCCGTAGTCCGCTATCCGTAGGAGGAGCGATCAGGGTTGCAACGAAGCCTCCAATGCCCCCGCCCACGATCCCGATAATGGATCGGACGACCAAAAGGCCGGGGCTTTTCCGTTGCGCTAAAAAGATCGAAAGGGCACCCAGTACGAGCCCGATCAGAACTGCCCAAAGAAACGTCATGCGCGTAAAACGAGAAACAGGCGGCGAAGGCTCCGCAAGTTTATTGCACCGCGTAATTTATTGCCCGTACTACAAAAATTTTATCTTGCTACAAGAAGATTGACTTCCGTGGAGCCGCGAACGGAAGATCGCAGCGATTCGGCGGTGACGGCCGATATTCGCTTCTGTTTTTCGTCGATCCTGTGAAATTGAAAACCGGAAGTGCCCAGGATTTCGAGAAGTTCCGAAGCCCCATTCGCGTGCCGCTCGTTCAGGCCTTCCGGCCAGAATTCTGTGAAGATCACCAGCGGAGATCTCGACTTTAAAAGTTCGATACTTCCGCGCACCACATCGAGTTCGGAACCCTGCACGTCCATAATGATAACGTCGGGTTTCGGATATCCGGCTTCGATCAAATCGTCGATCGTCGTAACGGGAACCGAAACATGCTCGCGATCGGCGATCGCCGTTAACCGGTGATCGCCGGAATTTGTGGAGCTGAGCGAAAGCATCGCCGTCCCTCGTTCCGCCCCGAGTGCGGAGGGACACACTTTGACATTCGAAGCGTTATTTTCGGCGACATTTTTCTTCAGCAGTTCCACGTTTCGAGGTTCCGGCTCGAACGCATAAACCGTTCCCCGCCGCCCGACCGATTCCGAGGCCAGCAGCACATAATAGCCGATGTTCGCGCCGATATTATAGACCGTCATCCCCGGCTTCAGGTAGGTTCTCACGACGCTCGATTCGAATGGCTCATATTGGCGATAGACGATAAGCTGGTGTGCAACGCCGCCATCCTCGGCACGGACGTAGAGAAATTTCCCTGGCATCCCGGGCGCCGGGACCGTTCGAATTCCTCGCAGCCCGAACGCCGGCTTCCAGGTATGCAGGCGATACGAAAGCTTATGGTGCAGGTTATTCATCCAGCCCGCACGGTCGTAGCCGCGACCGGTGACGATCACGAGCAGCCAACGCAGGAATTGAAAAAGTGGGAATGTTATCACTACGAAGCTTACTCGTCGAAAACACGGAGAACGCCGTCTTCGGCGTTATACGAACCATTGGTGATGTTGGAACCATCGTTGTGGTAGGAACCATCGTTTTCCGCGATGATCCAACCTTCCGCGAGTTCCCGATCGACGAGTCCATCGATGAACCGGCTCGGTTTCGAAAGAACGATCCCGGATTCGCGATCGTAAAGGTTCGTCGGGTAGGTAATAATAAGATGTTCTTTCGCCCGCGTTGCCGCAACGTACATCAGGCGCCGTTCTTCCTCAAGGTCCTCCGGGTCGCGGGCGGCATGGACCGATGGAAAGCGCCCATCGAGGCAATTCGTAATGATCACGGTGTTCCATTCGAGGCCTTTTGCGGAATGGATCGTACTCAGCGTTAGAAGTTCATCGTCCCGCGTTCCTTCTTCGACGTCGGTCATGGAATCGGTCGGAGGGTCGAGCGATAGATCGGCCAGCAGGGAATTTAACGAGCGGTACCGCTCGGTGATCAGTTGAAACGTCTCGATGTCCTTCTCCCGCTTTTGATGGTCGTCGTATTTCGTGCGAAGGATCGGCTTGTAATATTCAATAAGATGTTCCACCTTTTCGGGCGGCGTCATTTTTTCGTTCGAAATGAACTTGAGCGTTGCAAAAAGCTGCGAGACGTTCTCCGGAAGTTTCGTCGCGGGGTACGGCGCCGGGACGATCCCTTCCAGGACGGCTTCGGAGAATTTCGAGAATGCGAGGCGCCCTTCGCCGATCTCGGTAACGATCTTTTCGGCCGTCTTGGGGCCAACGCCGTCGTGCAACAGCAAGATGCGGTACCAGCTTACGGCGTCCTGCGGATTCTGAATGACGCGCAGCATGGCCGTCAGGTCCTTGACATGCGAGGTCTCGATGAACTTCATGCCGCCGAATTTCTGGAAGGGAATATTGGCACGCTGAAGTTCGAGTTCCAGATCGAAGGACATATAGCCCGAGCGGAACAGGACGGCGATGTCCTTCAGGCTCACGCCCATTTCGCGGTACTCCAAAATCTTTTCGACGACATAGAGCGATTGTTGTGCCTCGTTCTCGGCGCAGACGATCTGCGGTATTTCCCCGCGCTCATGGCGGGAATAGAGCGTCTTTTCATAGCGCCGCGTCGCGAGCGAGATCACATGGTTCGTCAGCGTGAGGATCGGCTGGGTGGAACGATAATTTTCTTCGAGCGCAATGATCTTCGTGCCGGGGTACTGCTTTGGGAACTCGAAAATATTTTCGACTTCCGCTCCCCGGAACCGGTAGATCGATTGCGCATCGTCCCCCACGACCATGACGTTCGGGAGCCCGCCCGGCGGTTCCAAGGGCGCGCCGTGGGAGCGCGCCGGTTGCGATAAGAGTTCTACAATGCGCGCCTGCAGCCGATTGACATCCTGGTATTCATCGACCATGATATATTTATATCGCGAGGCGATCGTTCCTCGCGCCTCTTCATGGGTCTCGAGGAGCAGGACGAGGTTCGTGAGCAGGTCGTCGTAGTCCATAGCATTGGACTTCCGCTTGTACGCGAGATAGGTATTCGCGAGCCTCGAAATGTCACCCAGATCGTCGACGAAATGCGGAAAATCGGTTTCGACGACCTCTTCGAGCGAAGTCAGCCGATTGACGGCGAGCGAGAACATCGCGCCGAGCGTCGTTTTGCGTGGGAACCTTCGGCGCGCGGTCGCCAGCCCCATTTGCGTACGGAGCAGATTGATCGCGTCATGCGAATCGCCCTGATCGAGGATGCTGAAGGAATTATTGAAGCCGATCAGGCCCGCGTAATGCCGCAGCGTCAGATTGGCGAACGAGTGGAAGGTCCCGCCGGACACATTTTCCGCGGAACGGTCGTGGAGCAGGGCGGAAGCACGCCGGAGCATCTCCTGGGCGGCGCGGCGTGTGAACGTCAAAAGCAGGATCGACTTCGGATCGACGCCCATTTCCACGAGACGCGCAACGCGATATGTGAGCGTTCGTGTTTTTCCCGTGCCGGCGCCGGCGATCACCAGTGCGGGACCGTTTACATGCTTTACGGCTTCGAGTTGTGCCGCGTTCAACTCCTTGTCATAAGCAACTTTAAAGCGCGATTCATCGCCATAGGCCAGGTCGCTCGCCCGTTTCAGAATAAAACGTTTCGGGGCCAGGGCAGGAGTAGTATGTTCGGCGGGCACCTCATTTGGCATACGGGGACAACCGGCAATAGAGGAGGGCGGTTTCCTGCCTAACCGTCGGCTCTTCAGGCGCGGTGGTGTAACGCTGCATGGCCGCTGAGACATTTATGTTAAAAAAATGTTCCTACTTCGATGAAGAAGTACTACCCCAAAAAACTCTCTTCGGGAAACAACAATACTGTGATCGCGCCCTCCGAATCGGAGTGTGGAAAGCTCTTCGCAGGTGATACTCGGTCTGATATCGGATCGGAGGCGGAGAAAATGAAATTCGCCAACGCCATCAACGATCTCGTTGTGAAATTTCTGCGACTTGGGTTTTACGAAGACGCATCGTCCGAAATGCTCGTCATGGAGCGGCTCTATCCACTCGATTACCGCAGTTACGAGGTGGAAAAAAGGGAATTCTTCTTCGATGTATTTGCCGATGAATTACGCGCGCTCCACAATGCCGGTTTTGTGCACCACGATATCAAGCGCCCGCCGACCGAAGCCGGCGAACCATACGATAATATCTTTCTTACCGACCGAGGATTACGCCTTATCGACGTAGGAATTTCTGCTCTAAAGTCCCAGGTCGGCGATAAATTATTCTCACATTACGTTGCCGAGGAAGAGAAAGAATTGAGGGAGTTCAAGGAGTATTTTTTGGGGAGATAAAACGAACCGCGGTCGTTCCAGCCAGCTCATTCAAATCGTTGCCGTAGGTCTATATGGGACCGCAGAAACATTTTTAAAAGAACTTTCTGGTTCTTGAAGCGTTCTCTGTTTTGTCTTTGATTCATTTATTATGAAGCGTTCCCTTACCATCGCTTTCATTGCGCTTCTAGCGGGTTGTTCGTCACCGCAAAGTCCCGAAATTACCTCATCCAAAAACATCGGGTTTGATGTGCCGGATACAATTGATTTGGGTGAGGTTCGTGTAGGAACTCTAAAGGATACTACAATTCTCTTTCGGAATATAGGTTCCGATACCATTCTAATTCTATCTCAACGCTTTAGTGATTCCGAATTTAAGGTTATTAATTCTACGCAATTATTAATTGATCCCAGGGATTCAGAGCGAGTGCAATTCCAATTTCTGCCTCGGATTATGGGTCCTGTCGTTTGTTGGGATACAATTCAAACGTTATATCGAACGTATGTTGTTGTGCTTCGTGGAACTGTTATTCCTTTTACGTCTCTCGCAAATCTGAGCGTTATCGATACCATAAACTTTGGCGTCATTAAAGCCGGTACAACAAAAGATACCAGTATCCTTTTCAAAAATACGGGTTCTGACACGCTTCAGATCATGTCCCAACAATTTAGTAATTCGGCATTTAAACTTTCTAAAGCGTCTCAAAATTTGTTAACCATTCCGCCAGGAGCGAGCCAGTCCGTATCGATTCAATTCTCTCCAT
>JAJPIQ010000025.1 GCA_021324685.1 Bacteroidota bacterium | reverse complement strand
TCCGAATCGCTCGCGAATTCAATGCACCTGCTGCTCGAACAACACGGCCTCCATACACTCTCTCCGGAACATATGGCCGCACTCGAAAAAGACGTTCTCAGATGGTGCGGAACCCTTCGGCCTCAGGAAAAAGCCGAAGAATAAAAAACTACGAACATGCAACACTCTATGGTAATCGATTTTGAGAGCCTGAAGCAGATGGCCGATCTCGAAGCACAAACCCCAGGCCCAAAGATCACGATCTATTTTTCAGTTCCGGCGGCGTCGAATTATGCGATCGTCGGACGAGCAAAATTAAAGGCGGCCGTTCACGAGGCGATGATGCAAATGGAGGCATCCCAGGTTCCATCCGCGACCCTGACGACGATCCTAAATGAGCTTTCGCTCTTGGACTCGCCGGAACTTTGGACGCACCGCAGTGAAAGTTATGCGTTTTTTGTCAGTGCTCAGTTGGCGCGGTGGTATGCGTTGCCTTTGCCCGTGCAAGATAAAATGATCGTATCGAATCAGTTCGACCTCAGTCCCCTGCTTCCATTTTTATCGTTACCGGAGCATTTTTTCATCCTGGATGTCTCTCTGGGAAAGCCACGTATGGCCCAGGTCCATCCTCAATTTTTGGTACCGATGAAGCTCGAATCCGTATGGAAATTTTTGGAATCGCTCGGTAAAGAAGATATCGTACACAATCGCTCGTTCCACACAGCCGGCGCGGCACGGAATGGACATTCTGCCACGATCCCGCATGGGGCCGGTCAGGATACGGAGTTCCATCGAGTAGATCGATATTTCCAAATATTTGCGCACGAGATTGACCTTTTACTTCACAACTCGCGAGAACCACTCGTGCTCTTAGGCACAACGCCAAGCATCGCTGCGCTTCAAAAGTATCTCCTCTATTCAAATGTATTGGTTTTCGAAGGGCATTTGGAATTTCCTTCCGGGAACCCTATCCAGCCCGGAACGTCGGTATGGTTCGCATGCGCAAAACTTTACATGGAAAACAGAGAAAAAAATAAGGACGTCACTGTCGATCGCAGACCTCGGGCGAAAGGGAAAAAAAACAAACCGTACGATAAAAAAGGGTTGCACTATGCTTGAACATCGGCGCTACACTCACCGACGGAAATTGCAGACTCGTGCGTCCCGGTATTACATTTATTATAGAAACTACGATTCTTATGAACGCATCCACTTTACTTGAACAATCATCCGTGCTCGAAGCACCGATCGGACACCGCCTTATGGTAAACGGCCACGTATCTTATACTCTTCCTTATACGGCGATCGGTATGCAGGACGTCATGCTGGTCGGAGGTAAAAATGCGTCGCTTGGCGAAATGACGCAGGCCCTGGTGCCGCTCGGGATTCGAATTCCGGAAGGATTCGCAATTACAACCGCCGCCTTTCGCGATTTTCTTTCGACCAATCGCCTGGAGCACGTCATCGAAGCTCACCTTGCGAAACTCGACCGTGAGAACTTTTCGAATTTGCATGAAATCGGCGAAAATATTCGTCGCGATATTTTAAATGGTATTTTTCCTGAATCGGTCGAGCGTGTAGTCCGAGATGCATACCGGAAACTTTCCAGCGACGGGATGCCCACCACAGTTGCCGTTCGAAGCAGCGCAACGACCGAAGATCTTTCCGGGGCCAGCTTTGCCGGACAACTCGAGTCCTACCTCAACATTAGCGGCGGCAATGAGGTCATCGAGGCGGTTCATAAGTGCTTTGCATCGCTTTATACGGACCGCGCCATTAAATATCGCGAAGATCGTGGCTTTGCCCAAGGGCCAGTCGAAGTCTCTGTCGGCATTCAGCGAATGGTGCGGTCCGATAAAGGATCGTCCGGCGTTGCATTCACGATCGATCCGGATTCCGGGTTTCAAAATGCGATCGTGATCACCGGCGCCTGGGGCCTTGGGGAGAATGTCGTTCAGGGCGCCGTCGAGCCGGATGAGTTCATCGTATTCAAACCGGCGCTTCGGGCTGGGAACCGTTCCGTTATTTCTCATCGGATCGGTGCCAAGGAAAAAATGCTCGTGTATGCCGAACCGGGTTCAAAGATCCGTACAGAAAATCTCGAGACACCCGCATCGCTCCGGGAACGGTTTGTTCTGACCGATCTTCAGCTCGAAGAACTGGGAGATTGGCTCCTCGCCATTGAAGATCATTATCATGCCCCGATGGACGTCGAGTGGGCTCTGGACGGTGTCACGAACGAGCTATGGATCGTTCAAGCACGTCCCGAGACGGTGCGTTCGAAAGAACATCGTATGGTCACGACGGAATACGAACTGGTCGAAGAAGGCATCGTTCTCGCGCGAGGGATCGGCCTTGGGAATAAAATCGTAACCGGGCCCGCACGCATCCTGAACTCTTCCCGCGAAGAAGCCGCCCTCCAAAAAGGCGAAATCCTGATCACCGATATTACCAGCCCGGACTGGGACCCGGTCCTGAAACGCGCGCTTGCGATCGTTACCAACAAAGGTGGCCGCACGAGCCATGCCGCCATCGTCGCGCGTGAACTCGGAACGCCGGCGGTCGTCGGCGCCATCGATGCGACCGAAAAAATCAGCACCGGCGAAACCATTACCGTGGTCTGCGACGCCGCGGGACGGGGCACGATTTATCGCGGTGCATTGCGGTTTTCGAAGACGGATCGGGATCTCAAGAACATCTCCATGCCGCGGACGAAGCCGATGCTGATCCTTGCCGACCCGGAGCAAGCCTTCGAACTTTCGATGTATCCGAATAAAGGTGTAGGACTCCTGAGGCTTGAATTTATCATTACGGATTCGGTCCGGGTGCATCCGATGGCGCTGGTAAATTACGAGACGTTGAAGGACCCTTCGGCAAAAGAAGAGATTTCTCGGATTACGAAATCGTACAAAGATAAAAAAAGATACTTTGTCGAGACCCTTGCCGAAGGGGTCGCGAGGATCGCTGCTGCGTTTTATCCGAAGGACGTGATCGTCCGCATGAGCGATTTTAAGACGAACGAATACGCGAACCTCGTGGGCGGAGCCGAGTTCGAACCGAAGGAGGAAAACCCGATGCTGGGCTTCCGGGGAGCTTCCCGTTATTATCACGAACACTATCGGAAAGGGTTCGAACTCGAATGCCAGGCGATGAAGCTCGTCCGCGAAGACATGGGGCTGCAGAATGTCAAATTAATGATTCCCTTCTGCCGCACCGTCGAAGAAGGCCGGCGGGTGCTGGGCGTCATGGAAGAACAGGGATTACACCGTGGGGAAAACAATCTTGAAGTCTATGTCATGGCCGAAATTCCGAGCAACGTGATCCTGGCAAAAGAATTTGCGGAGATCTTCGATGGATTTTCGATCGGTTCGAACGACCTGACGCAGCTCACGCTCGGTATCGACCGCGACTCCTCGATCGTTGGGCACTTGTTCGACGAGCGCAATGAGGCCACGACCGCGATGATCGCAAGCGTGATCAAACAGGCCCGGGAGGCACACCGAAAGATCGGCCTTTGCGGGCAGGCGCCAAGCGATCACGCCGAATTTGCAGCGTTCCTCGTCCAGCAGCACATCGACAGCATTTCGTTCAATCCCGATGCCCTGCTGCGTGGGATCGAAAATATCAATCGCGCCGAAGCGAAATATCCGACTCTTTACGACCTCGCGTCTCGCGATGCCCTGACGGCGGAACACGGACACGATTTCGATATGGAAGAATAAGAATAAAAATTCTCTCGCCCGAAATGTAGGAGGTCCTTATGGACTGGACTAAAAAGACTGCGACAATCTCGCTCGGATTCATCCTCAGTTCGATGCTCCTGCTCCTACAATGTAAGAGCAATTCGAGCGCGCCTGGCAACAACAATAATGGCGGCGGAGGTGGCGGCGGATCGACACAGATCACGGCTACGATCCAGGGCAAGACGATAACGTTCACGCCGGCTTTCCATAGCGGGACGTACCTCGCCAACGGTCCGTTCGGACCGGTTCTCGACCTGTCAATCGAAGGAACAGCCGATGCGCCACCCGGTGCGGACATTTCTCTCTCCGGCGGAGGCGCTATTTCGACCGGGACCTTCGATATCGGCTCCGATGCGCATTCGAACTACTCCTTCTCTCTTACCTATGCCTACGACACGACGATCGAGGGCGTCAGTGGAGAATACCATTATTCTTCGGAGATGGGAAATGGCGCAAGCGTCGGAACGATAACGATCTCCTCTGTCTCGGCGTCCGGCGTGCAGGGTTCGTTCCATGCCGAGTTGCCGCCAGGCGTTGCTCGCGATACCGCGCCGGCTTCGATCACCGGCGGAACATTTTATATCGGCTTTAATAACTAACCGACGTATCGATCTAACTTTATCTTTAACCACAATCTTCTATTGCCTATGAAAAAGATCCTTGTGAGGATAGGGTTATCGGCACTCGTCGTTGCACTCAATTCCTGCGGAATGAATTACGCGGCGACTGGAAACTACAACCTGAACACCACCCAGGTGCAGCTTGCCAATAACAATTTTCGCGTCGTCGATACCCTCACCGGAAGTTCATCCGTTACGTATGTTCTCATGATCGGCGGAATCGCCGGGCATTTCCTTGAATCAACCGACGCCATGCTCGGAGTTGAACTGTTAGGAAAACGAGAAACATCCCTCTCTTTCGTAAATTCTGACGCGATCCATCCGTCATTAACGTCATGATTATTACCGTTTTCATACTCGCACTGCTCCTTCTTGGGTATTCGATCCCAATGCGGAACTGGTTTGCACGATGGGGAACCACTTCCGAAGAACGGTCCATGAAAATGGCCGGCGATGCCCTCATTGCCCATCCAACCGATGTCTCGACCGGCGCGGTTACGATCGACGCTCCTCCGGAGGACATTTGGCCCTGGCTGATCCAACTCGGATCGAAACGGGGGGGATTTTATAGTTATGACTGGCTCGATCGCCTGTTCCGTTTTCTGGACCGCCCCAGCGCTACGCAGATCATTCCGGAATTTCAACATCTTGCCGTTGGGGACTCGATCGATTGGGGACCGGACAAACTCGTGGTTGCATATTTGGATCCCAACCGTGCGCTCGCGTTCCGCTATAACGCCCGAGGCATGGAATGGGTATGGCAGTTTCAATTATCCCCGGTAGATCATCGCCATACACGACTAGTGGATCGGGGTACCGAACGCATCCCCCACACGCTCCTGTGGTGGATCGCGATGCGCCTCATGGAACCCGCCGCATTCATTATGACACGCCGTATGATGCTGGGAGTAAAACAGCGCGCAGAAACGCTACGCCGTTCGAAGGTATTGAGCACGAAGCTAATAGGAAAGAATGGGAATTAAGAAAGAATGGGAATTGCCAGGTTCTATCTATGAACTTCTTACCCAGACTGTCAGAATTTTTAACGGGTTCGATCATCTTTTTGCCTATTCATATTAATTTTATATAAATTTTTTGTAAACTCTCGGCATCACAGCATTATGGTCGTATATTGGATATACAATCTACACTTCACCCTCCGTCAAACAGCAAGATGGCTATCAATCGAGAATGGCATGAGAAACACCGGATGCCGAAAAATCCAACGAAAGACGAGCGCTTACAATGGCATATCGAGCATGCGGAGCATTGCAACTGCCGCGAAATGCCGGAACGCTTAAAACGTGAGATCCAAAACTTGCGTGAGATCCAAAACTTGAAGGAAAAGAAAATATGAACCGGGTCAAAGAGAAAGTAGCAGTCGTTACAGGCGCCTCACTCGGCATCGGCCGGCAATCGGCAATCCGGCTCGCGGAAGAAGGCGCCCGGGTGGCCATCACCGATGTGCTCGATGCACAGGGAACCGAACTCGCCTACGAGATCAAATCGAGGGGCGCCGATGCTCAGTTCTGGCATCTCGATGTCTCGAAGGAATCGGAAGTCAAACGCGTGATGAGCGAGATCGGCGCGAAATGGGGAAAGATCGACGTCCTCGTAAACAATGCCGGGATTTCGGGCCCAAACAAACCGACCGACGAACTCACCGAGCAGGAGTGGGACGCGCTCTTTGCCGTGAATGTAAAGGGCGTCTTCTTCTGCACGAAGCATGCGATTCCGTGGCTACGGAAAGCCGGCGCGGGAAGTATTATCAATCTCTCGTCCATTTATGGGATCATTGGCGCGGGCGATGTTCCGCCGTATCATGCCTCCAAAGGCGCGGTGGCCGAAATGTCGCGGAACGACGCGATCCTGTACGCGAAGGAAAAGATCCGCGTGAACTCCGTTCATCCTGGATTTATCTGGACTCCGATGGTCGAGAACTTTGCGAAATCGACGGGTGCGGAAGCCGCAACCCGCGATGCACTCGCCGCGCTGCATCCGCTCGGACACATCGGCGAGGCCGACGACATTGCGTGGGGCATCGTTTATCTCGCTTCGGAAGAATCGAAATTCGTCACCGGTTCGGAACTCGTGATCGATGGAGGCTACACGGCGCGATAAACCTTCGCTCGGAGTTCGGAACTATAGAAAATCGCTGTATGCAGGAACAACAGAATCACGTTAAATCGAAACGAATGAAAGTCATGTCAAACGGTTGTGGTAGTATCTACGGACTCGCTTTTTTAGGCGCGTTGGTCTTTTACATTCAACAGGCGACCACGTTCTGGGAAGGCATTCTTGGCTTCTTTAAAGCGGTTTTCTGGCCGTCCATGATCATTTATAAGGTCCTTGAGATGCTGAAAATGTAAGGCATGGAATTGAACGCCCGTAAGATTTTTAAACGTGCGTGAGGGGCCGTGTTGTGAAATTTCTTTACGCTTTTTTGGCCTGAAACAGCGAATTGCGGGGATTTCCCGTTTGTCTCCAGGATGGCATAGTATTGCACTTTAAGCGAATAGAATCGCACTGTTATGCCATACCCTGAAAATATAATCGAAACGAAGGTTACAGAGGAGACGCCATCGAGCCGGCACTCCCTCGATGTTTTTTTCCATCCTAAGAGCATCGCGATCATTGGGGCGACCGAACGGCCCGGATCGCCGGGTGAAGCGCTGCTGCGAAACGTTTTAACTCGCGAAAAAGAGATTGCCATTTATCCCGTTAATCCCGTTCACGACGAGATCTTAGGACGAAAAGCCTACCGAAGTATTTCCGCAGTTCCCAACCCGGACCTTGCGATCCTTGCCACGCCCGCCAAAACGGTTCCCGGCATTATTGCCGAATGCGTCGAAGCAGGCGTTCGCGGAGCGATCGTGATCTCCGCCGGTTTTCGTGAAGTGGGAGCCGAGGGCGCGGCGCTGGAACAGGCGATCGCTGCCAACATCCGTGGCACCAACCTTCGCGTCATTGGGCCGAACTGCATCGGCGTCATGAACCCGGTCCTGAGCCTGAATGCGAGCTTCGCCCGGAAATCGGCACTGCCGGGGAGCGTGGCGTTTATCAGCCAGAGTGGCGCGCTGTGTACAGCGATCCTCGATTGGAGCCTGAACGAAGTGCTCGGCTTCAGTGCCTTCGTTTCTGCCGGTTCGATGCTCGATGTCGGCTGGGGCGACCTCATCGAATACTTTGGGACCGAACCCAGCACCGAGTCCATCGTGATCTACATGGAGTCGATCGGCGACGCGTCGGGCAGGAACGACCATGCTCGAAAATTTCTGGAAGCGGCGCAGCGCGTCGCTCGTAAAAAACCGATCATTGTCATAAAAGCTGGCCGCACCGAAGCCGCCGCGAAAGCGGCGGCCTCCCATACGGGAACGATGACGGGCAGCGATGCCGTCCTCGATGCGGCATTCCGGCGCGCAGGGGTGCTGCGCATCGATTCGATCGGCGATCTTTTCCATATTGCCGAAGTGCTGGCAAAGCAACCACGTCCGAAAGGACGCCGCCTCGCGATCGTAACGAACGCCGGAGGGCCCGGAGTGCTCGCCGCCGATGCGCTCATCGGGGGCGGGGGCGAACTGGCCGCCCTTTCCAACGAAACGGTCCAGGCGTTGAACGGAATTCTTTCGCCCCACTGGAGCCATGGGAACCCGATCGATATCCTGGCCGATGCGACCGAAGAAACCTTCGAGCGGGCCGTCGAACTTGCCTTAAGAGATCCCGCCGTCGATGGCGTCCTTGCGCTCACGGCCCCGCTCGTGGCGGCACGGCCGATCAAAATGGCAAAAGGCATTGCAAAATATGCCGCGCTCGGGAAGCCGCTCATTGCGTCCTTCATGGGTGGAAGCGACGTATCGGATGCCGACGATGTGATGAGCCACGGCGGGATTCCCACCTTTGCGTTCCCGGACGATGCCGCGCGCGTCTTCAACTACATGTGGAAGTACGGCGAGAACCTCGCCAATATGGAAACCTCGGACGATCTTCTCGTTCCCGCGGCGCTCGCGGTGTTTGCTTCGAACGCGTGCCCACTCCTGGAACGCGTTCGCGCAGAGCGAAGAACGACGCTCACGGAAATCGAGTCCAAGCAGGTGCTTGCCTGCTATGAGATTCCGGTCGTCGAAACGCTGGCTGCGACGACGGCGGAAGAAGCAGTGCTCCGGGCACGGGACATTGGGTTCCCAACTGCGCTCAAATTATTATCGAAGCAGGTCACCCATAAATCCGACGTGGGCGGAGTCCTCCTCGATCTGAAGTCGGAGGAGGACGTTCGCGCTGCGTTCGAGACGATCCAGTCGAACACCCTTCGCCTCGCCGGGCGGGACGCCTTCCAAGGCGTTTCGGTCCAGCGGATGGTCCCGAACGACGGGTTCGAGCTGATCGTAGGCAGCAGCACCGACCCGCAATTCGGGCCCGTGATGCTCGTGGGTGCCGGCGGAATTTTCGCGGAAGTCATGCGGGATACCGTCCTGGAACTTCCTCCCATCGGCCGGGAGCGAGCACAGCGGATGCTGGAACGGCTGCGCATCTGGCCGGCCATGACGGGCGCTCGCGGTAAAACTCCGATCGACGTCGAGGCGCTACTGAAGCTGCTCACGCGTTTCAGCGAACTCCTGATGCACGAACCGTCGATCGCGGAGATCGATATCAATCCCCTTCGCGTCTCCGCTTCCGGCGTGCTTGCGCTCGATGCGCGAATCGTGCTGCACGATCCTTCTGGCGCGCGCCCGGACATTCCAAACGCGGCGTTGCGCACGCGGAACCACACCCTCGCTCCTATTCACACTGCATAATTTTTTCCATGCCAAAATTAGAAAAACGCTCCTGGGCCGAGCCCTTTAAGATCAAGGTGGTCGAGCCGTTGCATATGACCACGCGCCCGTATCGCGAACACGCGCTTCTGGAAGCCGGATATAATACCTTTCTCCTGAGATCGCGCGACGTTTATATCGATCTGCTCACCGACAGCGGAACGAATGCCATGAGCGATAACCAGTGGGCCGGCCTGATGATGGGGGACGAAGCCTATGCGGGGAGCGAGAACTTTTATCATCTGGAAGAAAAAGTTCGCGAGTATTATGGCTATCGGTATTTGGTACCGACCCACCAGGGACGCGGCGCCGAGCACCTGCTCTCGCGCATCCTGATCAAGCCCGGCGATTTCGTTCCGGGCAACATGTATTTCACGACCACGCGCCTGCACCAGGAACTCGCGGGCGGCACGTTCGTCGATGTGATCGTGGACGAAGCCCACGATCCGGAAAGCCTGCACCCCTTCAAGGGCAATATCGATCTTCATAAACTCGAATCGCTGATCGAACGCGTTGGGGCCGATCGGATTTCGTACGTTTCGGCGGCTGCCACGGTCAATATGGCCGGAGGGCAGCCGATCGCGATGCAGAATCTCCGGGAGCTGAGAGCGCTCACGAAAAAACATCACATTCGCGTCGTCCTCGATGCCACGCGAGCGGTCGAAAACGCGTGGTTCATCCGGCAAAGGGAACCCGGATTCGCTTCGCACTCCGTAGCCCAGATCCTTCACGAAATGTGCTCGTATACCGATGCCTGCACCATGAGCGGCAAAAAAGATCTGCTCGTAAATATCGGCGGCTTCCTGGCACTGAACGATGAAGATATTTTTGAAGAAGCCCGGAACCTGGTCGTGGTCTATGAAGGGCTGCATACCTATGGCGGCCTGGCCGGACGCGATCTCGAAGCGATGGCGCGCGGGATCGACGAAGCGGTACAGGAAGACCATATACGGGCCCGCGTCGGCCAGGTCGAGTACGTTGGCCAGCGACTGCTTTCGATCGGCATCCCGATCGTACAACCCATCGGCGGCCATGCCGTCTTTCTCGACGCCCGCCGGTTCCTGCCCCACATCCCGCAAATCGAGTTCCCCGCCCAGACCCTGGCCGCCGAACTCTATCTCGAATCCGGCATCCGCACCATGGAGCGCGGGATCGTCTCCGCCGGACGCGACCCCGAGACCGGCGAGCATCACGTCCCCAAGCTGGAACTCGTTCGGCTGACGTTCCCGCGACGCGTCTATACCCAGGCCCACTGCGACGTCGTCACCGAAGCCGTCGAAGCCGTGTACGACCGCCGCACCCAGGTCCGTGGGCTCCGCATGACCTACGAGCCGAAATACCTCCGCTTCTTCCAGACCCGCTTCGAGCGCCTCTAACGCGATCGTTCCCATGGAACGCGTGGAACCGTTCCAATGGAACGATTTCAACCCTTTAAAATCGCGGACCCCCTCGGAGTTCGAGGGGGTCCTACGGATGATCGATCATCCCGGAAGGCCGTGGGCCTTACCGTGTCTCTCGCCGAATGATCTTCTGGGAAGGAGGCCCTTGCGGGTTATTTCAGGAGCACCATCCGCTTGGAAGCGGAGAATGCAGCTGAACCATCAACGGGCGCCGCGTCCATCCGATAGATGTACGTGCCCGAGGGAAGATTATCCGCGTCGCTGAAGTCGATCTTATACTTTCCTTCGCCCTGTACTTCCTCCACGAGCGGCGCATGAACTTCTTCTCCAAGCAGGTTCATCACTCGAATCGTTACTTTCGAGCGCGTCGCAATGGAGTATTCAATGGTCGTCGATGGATTGAACGGGTTCGGGTAGTTCTGCTCGAGTGCGAAACCGTTTCCGTCACCGTTCGGCAAAACGTTCACTGCCCCGCTGGTCCCGGACGGCGTCCAGAAACCCTGGTAGATAGTGAACATACCGGACGATACGGTACCGATAACGGGCTGGCCGATCGTACCATCGACGGCGAACTGAATGCCATTGATGGTCGCGGCGGCCGGCGTCATTCCGGAGCCGATTACGCTCTTGACAAGTGTAAATTGCTGAGAACGGGCCGTAAAGCTCGCCCCAACCATCAACACTGCAGCGATAACTAATGCGCGAATGTTCATTTGTTATGATCCCTTCGATTATAATTCGTCGAGAGAGAGTTCAATGCAAATATACAAACTTTTCACCTGAATGCCTCCCGCTTCCCGAAATTTTGTTCATTTTTCTCGCCAGCCAAGCCTGGCTTCCATCCTCGCCTTAAGCTCTTGCTAAGCTCAAATTCATTGTCATAAGCCGAAACCGGCGTTTTTCAAGCCAAAGCTCGATTTTTAGCGTATTTTTGTAGAACGATTGCGCCTGATTTTATGAAAAAACCATTCCGTACCGCCTCTGCCGTTCTGTTTTGTGCGTTTTTCGGCTTTTTGGCCATTACCGGCTGTGCCGATAAAATGACCGACCGACACAGCGAACTCGTCGGCGGCTCCCAGGGACCGCCCCCACCCGGCGTCCGCGACTACAAGAACAACGGTACTCCCGCCAACACCGACGGTATGGGCCGCCCCATGGCCGGAGGCGTCGTCAACTCCACGCCGGACACCATGTGGAACCAGAACTCGCCCTACGAAGCGAAACCCTTCTAAAAAGCGAAGCGAAACCCTTCTAAAAATCGGAGCGAAGCGGTCCTAACAATCGAGATCGAAAAAATGAATGTTACGCCTCGCTCGATTTTTCGAGGAGGTGCAGTCCTTCTGCGCATTTATCGAGGTCGAGCGCTTTAATAAGTTCCATGATCAGGTCCCGCTCTTCCTTATCGAGCATGTGAAGACTAATCAGATAGGGGCTCCCTGCGCGGGCGACCGCTAAAGCCGCTTTCGAAATGGCATTGCGGACCGCATGCGCGTCCGGTTCCGAGAACCGGTTGAGTGCCGCGGCCAGGATCTCGCGGGCTTCGAGGAACTGCGCAGTCGTCCAGCTTCCACGCACCATCGGCAGCAGCCCCATATCGGTCCCCATGCCTTCGATCTCTTCGCGCGAAGCGAGTTCGAACTCGCGTTGAAGCGTCCGGATATAAGCGACGACGGTCTCGAACTCGGCCGCCGTGGTCGCGCTGTCGTGCACGACGATCATCATGATCGGGCATAACATCAGCCCTGCAAATGCGAGGCGCTGCGGCGAAGGCCTGGACTCATCCCATAACCCAAGCGTCCGAAGCCGGGCAAGTTCGTCGTCAGTGAAAAAGGGGCGTTTATCGAGAGAATTTAGCATATCCCATTATCGAAAGCACAAACTTACGAAAGAAAGCGTCCTTTATCCCATTCCGGTCCGTCACCGTTTCGAGCAACGCCGTACGCACGCTCCCTCTTTCGTACCGCCCCTCTTACGCACAATTCTATCGTCCCGTCTATCGCGATAAGACGCCCGCTCGATAAGCCGTCAATGGCCTCAGAGCCGCTTTTCCAGTCAATGGCCTCAGAGCCGCTTTTCCCGTCAATGGCCTCAGAGGCCGCTTTTCTTTACAAGCTGGGAAAATACTTCGGGATGATGGTATGCGAGATCGGCGAGTAATTTTCGGTTGATGCCGACACCCGACTTCGCGAAGGCGCCCATGAGGCGCGAGTAGGTCGTTCCGTTCTCTCGGGCGGCCGCGTTGATGCGGACGATCCAGAGTTCCCGGAACGCCCGCTTTTTCACGCGGCGGTCGCGAAACGCGAACTGGCGGGCTTTATCGACATGGTGCTTGGCAACCGTGAGTACGTTGCCCCGCATCCCCCAATAGCCTTTGGAGGCTTCGAGGACTTTCTTTCGGCGGCGCTTGGCCTGAGGGAGGTTTTTAGCTCGTGGCATAGTAGGTTCTCAGATTTTTAGTGATTGGAATGCCGCTCGCGGAGCATCTGAATCTTTTGAAAAGATCGCCCACCGTAGCAGGCGCTGTGGAGCAGCCGGACGGTCGCGCTATATACGCCACCGTCCCGTGAAAATTATTTCCCGAGAAGAATACGGATCGCCTTTTCATTGGCCGGCGCGACGAGCGTCGACTGGCGCAGGTTCCGCTTCCGTTTCTTCGATTTCGAGGTCATGATATGTGACTGGTACGCCTTATCGCGTTTAATTCGACCGCTGCCGGTCAACTTAAATCGCTTTTTCGCACCAGATTTCGTCTTCATTTTTGGCATCGCGCTATCCGTAAAATTGAGTGCGCCGTAACAGCAGTCCTATTCGCTAAAGTTCGGTAAAACATCGGTCATTCGCAGTTGGTGAAGCCTCTTGGGGTCTGGGGTGAAGTCTTCTGAGGTCTATCGGGCGCCCTCCTTCGCCCAGTTTGTCAGGAAAGCATGGCTTGAGGGCCGCAATAGGCGAAGAGGGCAGGAAAAATTTTGGATGGGGGAAATTTTTCATGAACTCGGTATTTCTTTTCATGAAAATATGAAATTTTTGGAAAAATTAGAACATCTGTAATTCATAAAAAGTTCCGACCGAGCCGTGTTTCCCCCCCGGTGGAACGCGTGGGCCGGTGCTTCCAGCCCGGCCAAATCGTCTGAACTGGGATGTATGGGATGGGTTGGGTGACTGGGAACCCGATCGGGTCGAGGACAGGCTATTCCCGGAAATGACATGTCATGATTGCGGGCAGAAATGATATTATGCTGAGGGTGCATTTTAAAAACACAACCTTTCCTTGTCATCCCCGCGGAGGCGGGGATCCAGTGGTCCAATGATAGGTACGGAGAGATTTCAGATCCCGCCTGGATTCCCGTCCCCGATCGGGTCGAGGACAGGCTATTCGCGGGAATGACATTGCGGTACTGGATTCCCGTCCCCGATCGGGACGGGGATCC
>JAJPIQ010000055.1 GCA_021324685.1 Bacteroidota bacterium | reverse complement strand
GCCTCACGGTCATTTATTGGTGGGGGACATAAAAACGTCATCAATGGTGGAGGGTCGTGGTCGAATTTTACGGTTCTGGTCGGGGGGGAATCAAACTCGCTTCAGTCATCGCACGGGTTCCTTGGCGGAGGTTATGGAAATCTTATAAATGCCCCGATATCGGTCCTGGTTGGCGGTGACTCGAACAGGGTCTGGGCTGACACTTCGGTGATCGGCGGTGGGTTCCAAAATAATATTTGGGGCGCATCGAAATTTTCGTTCCTTGGCGGAGGCGCCAACAACGGAACACAAGCCCGATACGATGCGCTTGTTGGCGGCAGGAACAACAATATCGACAGCACCGAATATGCGTTTCTCGGAGGTGGTCAGAAAAACGAGATCCAAAGAGGTGGCGATCATTCCGTGATTGTCGGGGGCGAGCAAAACACCGTGGGAACGAATGCAGATCATTCCACCATAGGCGGCGGTAGTAACAATTTTGTGAACGGGCCGCGTGGAACCATAGGCGGCGGTATCGGAAACATTATTATCGCAAACGACACAATAACCGATTCCTTGTTTGTGACCGACACGGTTCTGGCAGGGTCTGTCATTTCCGGTGGCGACACGAATATCATTCGTGCTCCACTCAGCACGATTGGCGGTGGGAGCGGGAATCTTATTCAGATGCAGTCTATCGGCTGGTGCCCGTGCAGCGCTCCTGCCTCGGTCGGAACGATTGCAGGGGGCATCCACGACACCATTGGCTACCTCGATGGGCGATGGGGACTAGGGTTTCTAATCGGGGACGATGCCTATGCCTCCCCAATTATGGCATCGATCGGCGGCGGCTGGAAAAATACGGTCAATGGCTCGTACGGAACCGTCGGCGGAGGCTATAAGAACCATGCTCTTGGGCTCGGCTCTGCGATCCCAGGCGGCGTGGGGCTGGAGGCGCTCGATTATCAGACTGCCGTAGGGCGTTATAATAGCAATCCTTCCTATACCGCTCAATTGCAGCACTATTACAGTCCGAGTGCGGACACGCTCGCCAGTATTGGAGATAAAATTACTTTTATGGTCGGCAATGGTACATCCGCAGATTCTGCGCATCGTTCCAATGCCTTCGAGGTGAGCGATGATGGGCATTCCATTGTGCATGATGTAAATGGAGACACACATCCTGTCGGTGGTATTAATGGCCGCTTGCCATATTTCGGCGGCACTTATGAGGACAATACTATAATAGCCTGGGCTGATGTTCCATCAGACTTTGGTTTGTCGAACCCTCATTTGCCTATAAGGCAATTTAACCCTTCGCACGATTTTGGGGTGGTAACTATTTTTCACCCTCATCCCGGAGAATACGTGATATGTGTTCTTGCTCAAAATAGTGCTGGAGATACCATCATGCTTTCACAATCGTCCATCACGGCAACACTCGAGGATCAGAGTATGAATATAGATGATTCCACAACGACGTGTGGAACAATAACGGTATCGAAGATCGGAGTTGCGCCGCCTCCAGGGGCATCACCGAAAGCGAATTGCTTTATTGTGCGTGTAACAAACTCGAGTTGCACACCAATGGATCGTCCGTTCTTTTTTAAACTATGCGGACGGCAATAAATAGAATATTGAGGAAGATCAGGCCCGGTTTTTTATCGGGCCTGATCTCACTATCTTTTATTCCAAATTCCACGGTAGCCCAATGGAAAAAAATTTTTCAAGGACCTCTTAACGGTATTTATTCCACTTTCTATTTCCTTAATTTGCCTGGCACGCCACGAATCGGGTTTAATGCTAATTATAAAACAACAGATGGAGGTATGCATTGGCTTGCTCTCCCCATTTCGCCAATAGATTTTACTTTTAAAGATAGCCTGACCGGATGGTACGCTTCCAAAAACGGTATTTATAAAACGACGGATGGCGGGGATACTTGGTCGGAGGTTCCAGGGGTCTACGAACAAGATGTTTATGGGATCTATTATGATACTCTGACCCATGGGCTATTTGCATCGGTTTTTAGTAGAAACCCGAACTGGGTTTCCTGGGATGAGGGGGCAACCTGGTCCACGTTTCAGGTGAATTCCGGTGTTGGATTCGCATTCAATGATGACACGTTAGGTTTTGTCGCATCTTCTGGCGGACAAGCATGGCTTCGGACGACGGATGGCGGGCATACATGGCAGTCTATTGCGATGGACAGCGAATGCTGGCAGCCTCTTGCCATTAATAGAACGAAAACAGGTTTTGCCATCACTGATATCGGTGCTACAATTTGCCGAACCGACGATGCCTGGGATACATGGAAGATTTTGTATCAATTTCCGCCAGAGCCGGATCAATGGGGTGCTTCGACGAATGGGTGTATTGCTGGTGATCTAAACCATCTGTTCATTCAAATGCGGTCTGGTTGCTATTTGTCGACGGATCAGGGACTTAGTTGGAAATATTTATGCGGGCAGCCCAATATTGATAACCCGTATGAAGATTTTTATGATCGCCGCTTTTATGCGAAAGGGCCGTATGTATATATAACAACAGTAGATACGGCCAATCATGGCTATGATGCGTGGATGGTTAACGTCGATTCGATGCAATACTTCCCATCGGGTATCATGTTCAGCGACAGCACAAAGCGGATTAGTCTTATCGCAGGGGCTCCGGTAACTATAAATTCCTCCCCTGAAACGAGCGATTCGATTTCGGCAGATACCGTACACCTCGCGTTTCATTTCGATTCGAATGCATTGGAACTAAACAGTATCAAGGTTCAGCCCGGATGGACCATCGTAAGTGAGACGGATCAAAATGGCATTCTGGAACTTGCCATTCATGCCGATTCGAATGTGGCCCTTCGAAATCCGATGGTACAGTTAACATTTAATACGTATCTCACTTCGCATTCCACTAAGTTCTACCTCGATTCTGCGTATGTTTCGGGCAAGCGGCTGAACTGCGATTGCCAGGCGCTTTCGATTTTAGGTCCGGATTCGGTCGAGATCGATTTCGATGGCTGCGGCGACTCGACCATCCTCGCCGCGATGGAGCATGAGCCGCCATTTCGCATCGAGAGTATCGTTCCAAACCCGGCGCGGACTTCGCTGAACGTGGAGGGTACGGGAGCCGATGTAGAGATGGAGTTGGACGATGCGCTGGGCCGCCAGGCCTTGCGCGCCGGCGTTTACCCGCTGCCCTTTACGCTGGACGTCTCTTCGGTCCCGACCGGCGTGTACCTCTGCCGTTTTGAAGCAGGCGGAGCAGTGGTAACGAAACGAATTGTGATCATGCGATGACAATTTCTAAAATCCAGTTTTTGCGCTTACGAGGAGCGGCTTACCAGTCGAGGCTCTCAAGACACTCGAGCGCAAGCTGAAGCATGCGCTACACTTGAGAGTTAAGCGTAAGATCTTTTCCGGCTACTCGGACACACTCGAAAGCGGCAATGCCGAAGGCGACGGCAACATTGAGCGAGTGCTTCGCTCCGAGCATCGGAATTTCGATCGTGAAATCGCATAGTGCCAGCGCGCCATCGCTGACGCCCGTGATCTCGTTTCCCACAATGACGGCGAGCGGGAAATCGCCGGAGGTGAGTGCAAAGACCGACCGGCTTTGGGAAGTAATTTCCAAGGCCGCGACCGCTCGCTGCGTCGGCGCCACCGGTGGCGCCACCGTTGGCGCGAGTGTCGGCGCGAGTGTCGGCGCGAGTGTCGGCGCGAGCGTCGGCGCCTGCCTTAGTTCCTGCGCGTGCCTCACGGCTTCCTCGATCGTTTCGAAATGGCGGTGTGGAACGGTACGCGTGGCGCCGAGCGCCGTCTTTTCGATCTCTTTTCGGGGCGGGTGCGGAGTATAACCGACCGTATAGACCGCTTCCAAATGCGCGCCGTCGGCCGTGCGAAAGATCGAGCCTACATTATAGAGGCTTCGAATGTCTTCGAGGATCGCGATCACGGAGAGCCGTTTCTGTGAGGCCGCGGCATCGGCTTCCGTCAGACGCTCTTTTGCGATTTGGTCGTAGGTCAGTTTGCGCATCGAAGACTAAACGCCGCCGAATGTAGGGAGGTGCTGCGCAGGCGCCGGGATTCGGCGAGTATTTCGCTGCCGATCGAAACCGGCCGCGCTCAGAACTAAGGCCGTTTTTCAGGAGTTAAATTGCGCTTGATGAAGCCATCGAAGGCGCATATTACCTCGAACGCCCTGTGCACATTGAAACGATCGAACAAACCAGTGGAAGCGTTGCAGTGGGATTCGTAACAGGGCCCGAGCAGCCGGCCGCCGCGGAAAAGCGGCCGCAGCAAATTTCGTTCAGCAATGAACTGGTTCGGAAGACGATCCACATGGGTTCGCTTTCGATCCCGATCATCTATTATTACATCCATAAGGCGATCGCCCTCGAGATCCTGCTGCCGCTCACGATCTTTTCGGTCGTGATCGATGTCGGCCGTCATTATGTGCCGGCGATCCAGTCGGCGGTCTCGAAGGCGTTCGATAAGATCCTTCGGCCGCACGAGCGGCATCCGGGGCTCCTGAGCGGGGCCACGTACGTCTTCATCAGCGCGCTGTTTTGCGTGGCCGTCTTTCCAAAGCTGATCACGGTGACGGCGTTTTCGATCCTGATCGTCTCGGATAGTTCCAGCGCGATCTTCGGCCGCGCCTTTGGGAAGCACAAATTTTTCGATAAAAGCCTCGAAGGGACCATCGCCTTCGTCCTGACGGCGTGGGTCGTTATTCTCCTGACGCCCAAAGCCGGGCCGGTCGGGATCGAATATGCGATCGGGGCCATTGCCGCGATCGTGGGCGGCATTGCAGAAGCCGCGAGCGTATCGCTGCATCTGGACGATAACTTTTCGATCCCGGTCTCGATCGGCGGCACGATGTGGGCCCTCTACTGGCTGATGAGCATGCTCGACCCGGCCGCCTACGGAAACCTTTACCGCACGCTGCTATCGATCTCCTGACATCTCCTTGAGGCGCCTTCTTCCCATTTCGTCCCCTCCGCTCCTCGTTGCCTTCGAGCTTCTTGTCGCATTACAACTCCTCGCGCTCTGCGTGGCGCCTGCGGCGCAGGCGCAATGGTACGGTTCCCTTTCGCTGGGCGCGCAGGCGACGAATAACGTCCAGAGCCTGGACACCATCGCGCCCGACCGGATCCTCATGCCGGCGTTCGAACTCAATTACGATGCGCATCCCTCGCCGGTCTCCACGATCACGCTGACGGCCGGCTACGCGCCGAATTTTTACGCGATCAATCCGGGCCTCAGTTTTAATGCAACGACCGTCGGGGCCACGGGACTTTTTTACCTGACGCACCAGGACGCCATCGCCGCGGCCGCCAACACCGACGACCCGGAAGCGCTGCACGTCCCCAAATCGGCGAAGTTTCAGGAATGGGAACCCGGGTTGCTTCCGGTGCCCAAGGTCCACACCGAAAAAAAAATGGAGCTTGTCACGCGGAGTGATTCGCTCGTCGATCTCGCCGTCTCCGCGCTCTACACGCTCTCGGGCGAGCTCGACTCCACCGATATTTCCCCGAACGGCATTTCAAAAGCGCGAGCGTCGGAACTCGAAGACACCCGCGATTCCATTTCCGACGTGATTTCGACCATCGCCGATCTTCTCGACTCCGCCGGGTACAGCGAGAGCACGGCAGAAATTGTGCTCGAGGAACTCCAGCATTTAAAACCGCCACTTGCAATCATCGTCGCGCACGCAATCCCCTCCCAGGCCCCGCGGTCCCCGTCCGAGCCGTCCCACCCTGCGGCCTCGCAGCTTAATCCGGAACTATTAGATGACGCGATCGAGCTGCTCGGGAAAGCAAAGCCGGAAGCGGACTTCCTGCCATCGGCGGCAAGCGCGATCACGCCGAGCGTGAGCAATCCGCAAGCGCAGAAATTACTGGCGGAACTCGCCGCTCCCGCCGCTGCCGAAGAAGCCGAGGTTCCCCACCCCGCACCGGCGCTCACGCTCGTTACTTCGAGCACTCGAATAAGGGAATTCGGATATGCCGATGCCGATATTCGTGACGATGCCGAAGATTCCGATGCCACGACGCTCGCGACCACGCTCACCGTTCCGGTTTCGTACGCGACCCATTCGGGCGTCCATTATTCCCCTTCCGACTCGCTTCTCTACGGCGGAAACTTCGGTGGGAACCCCAACGACAACCGTCAACTGAGTTTCGGCGCTGCACTCGAAGGCCTGACGAGCGACCGGTTCAGCCTCCGGGGCAGTTACGATTTTATCGAGCAGGCCTTCCCGTTCGACTCGGTCTATACCAATACGGAGAACCGCCTGACGCTCACGCCGCGGATCGCGCTGGGAACTTCAACCGTGCTCTTTGGCGAAGCGGCGATCGGGTTTCGAAAATACCTCGACCCGCTCGTGGTTACGCTTTCGCCCGCGAAGTACGATACGGTGCATCGCCCGAAAAAAGGCGATACCGTCATCCTTTTAAAAGCCGCCGTCACGCAGACCGCGGGCTCTGCGTTCCATCAGTTTTCGTTTGGCGCCGGGCTCGCGCAGTTTTTCGGTCAGGAGATGGTCGTGGGCGGCCTCGTCGCGTTTAACGACAATCCGAACCTTCGCGCCTACGTGACGACGGCACAGATCACGACCGGTCCGCGGGGCAAGGCGCTCCGCGCGGCCGCACAAATTGCGGACGACGAATACACCTATAACCTCGGGCGTTTCACGCTGTTTACGGACGTTCGCGTGTGGGGCGGCGTGGACGTGGGGATCGATCTTTCGTACGAGCACCGCACCTATGGCTCGGCGGTCGGGCCCAAAGGCGGAATTCTCGACAGCGGACGTACCGAAAAAGGGACGTTTCTCGACCTTTCGATCTCGAAATTGTTCCCATTCGAAACGCGATGGCTCGGGGTCTTCAATGGCCTGCTCCTCGAAGCGAAGCTCGAATCGGCCGACGTCACGTCCACGCAGCCCATCTATAGTTATTCGGCTTCGAACTTCCTGTTTACGACCACCCTGAACTTCTGATGGCCTCCCCCCTCAACCGGACCCTCGTGCTCACCGAAGCCGAACGAACGCAGTCCGTCCACACGGTGGCCGAACTCACGAAACGTTCGCCCCGGTCGGGCGTGTATGCCGGCGATGTGCTCGCCGCGCTGGAACGGTTACCCTCCCACTCGTTCGACCTCATCACGGCCGATCCTCCGTACAATTACGGCCTCGATTTTGGGAACGATAGCGACCGCCAGAGCGACCGCGACTATCGGGCATGGGCGCGAGCCTGGCTCCGCCTGCTGTGGCGCGTTGCGACGCCGACGGCTTCGCTCTATGTCTGCTGCGGGTGGGAGTACTCCGGGTTCTACCAGGAAGCGATCGCGGAGGCGGGATTTCATCTGTTGAACCGCATTACATGGAAGCGCGAAAAAGGCCGCGGTGCCAAAAAGAACTGGAAGCAAAATATGGAGGACATCTGGTTTGCCGTCTGCGACAAAAAGCACTACACGTTCAATCTCGAGAACGTTAAATTACGTAAGCAGGTCATCGCACCTTATCGTGAAAATGGCGCGCCGAAGGACTGGCGCATGGGCGAAGACGGCAAACCGTTCCGCATGACCCATCCTTCGAATATCTGGAGCGACCTTACGGTCCCGTTCTGGTCCATGCCCGAGAACACTCCTCATCCGGCCCAAAAACCGGAAGCCCTGGCCGAGCGCGTCCTTCTGGCATCGACCGATCGCGGCGACCGGGTGCTCGATCTCTTCAGCGGGTCAGGAACGTTTTCCGTCGTCGCGAACCGGCTCGGAAGGAAATATATCGGGATCGAAATGAACGAGGAATACGTCCGTTATGCCATGAAACGCTTAGCCATGACCGAGGACTGACCGATGAAGATCGCATGCGTTCAATACGGCCCCGCGTACCGTACGGTCTCGAAGAATTTCGAGCGGGTCCGGCAGATGGTCCACGAAACCGACGCGGATGCCATCGTCCTGCCCGAGCTGGCATATACGGGATATTTTTTTCGGACGAAGGACGAGATCGCTCCCCTTGCCGAGACGGTGGACGGGCCGCTCTGCGCAGCACTCTCCCGCCTGGCACGCGAAGAGAACAAAGCGATCCTGACCGGATTCTTAGAAGCATCGAACGGCCGATTTTATAATAGTGCCGTGGCGTTCGATTCCGAAGGCCACCGGGCCGGACATTACCGCAAGGTCCATCTGTTTTATTTCGAAACCCGGATCTTCGAACGCGGGGACCTTGGGTTCCCGGTTTTTCCGCTTCGGACGCGAGCGGGCGAACTCCAAGCGGGAATGCTTATCTGCTACGACTGGCGTTTTCCGGAAGCGGCACGAGTGCTGGCGCTCGGCGGCGCCGAACTCATCGCCATGCCTTCGAATATCGTCACGACGACCGGAATGCTGCACGCGACGCTGCAGGTGCGCGCTTTCGAAAACAAAGTCCCGATCGCGTTCGCGGACCGCACGGGCTCCGAAACGAATGGCGAGGAAACGCTCGTCTTCCGGGGCGAAAGCGCGATCGTCGGGATGAACGGCGAATTGTTGAAAAAAGCATCCGGCGATGCGGATGAAATTATCGTTGCCGAACTCGACCCGGCTTCGTCCCGGAGCAAACGCATCAATCCGTTCAACGATCTTTTCCTCGACCGGGCACCCAGATACGGACTGTAATCGTTCCCATCCGTTCCCATTATTGTTCGAATGCCGTCCAGAGTCCGAGCGCGGCAAAAACGATGGGATAAAAGAAATCGTAAAATCGGAGTATCGCCGAAAGATAGCGCGGCGGCGTGAGATCGAAGGCGACCATCGCTGCCGCGACGCCACAAAACGCCATGAGAAAGAGCGCTATTCGCCGGACGTTCTGTTTCACGGCCATCAGCGCGAAATAGAGAAACGCGATGGCGACGATGATCTCGAAGACCATGATCCGTTGTTCGACGCTGAGCTGGACGCGCCCGGCCGCGCTCGCAATAAGATAGATCCCGTAAAAAAAGATCGAACTTCCCGCCAGGACCGCCATCGAAGCTTTCGATCGTCCGCTCGAAAAAGCATTCGATACCCATGCGGTGCCGATTGCGGCGAACAGGATCCCCTGAAGGACCGGCTCGTTAAAAAAGAACAGCCGGAATTCCGTCGAGAGCCGAAAGACCGCCAGAAGCAGAAAGCTTATCGAGAGCATGACCTGCAGCCGGCGGCCGTTGGAGGCCTCGCGCGAAGTGGCTGAAACCGGGGTGGCTTCGGACACCCGCTCTTTCCCTCGATAGGCGTACCAGACGACGAGATAGAGAACGCCGGTGATCCCGATCGTAAAAAAATTGAGCAG
>JAJPIQ010000027.1 GCA_021324685.1 Bacteroidota bacterium | reverse complement strand
TCTGCTTCCATATCGGTCCGGATATGGAACTTGGGAGGGGAACTCATGAGGACAATGATCCTTCCCAATACTCCCGAGATAAACCTTTCGCTCGCCGGTCTGACTTCGGGTGTGTATCGTCTCGATGTTCGCGGGCTCGATTGCGAGGCATCGGGCGCGCTCATCGTTCGATGAGTTTTCGAAAGCTGCATGCGTTACTTTTTTGGCGGTGCTTTCGTTGCGGTAGCCGGATGAGGTTCCAGTAGTCCTTTGCATTCGGTATCGATCGATCATTCGTCTGTTTCTACATCGCGATCGGGAAACGGCTCCGCCGTATATTCGGCTAATACATTCGCCTACATAGCAAGGAGATTTTTCCATTATGAGAAAGTTGATCGAGCCGGTTTTTTTTATTCTGGCGGTGTGTATTGTATCCGCCAGAACGAAGACGCGCGAGGTTCCCACGAGCGCGACCGCCGATTACAAAACGCCGCCATCGAATACAGTCGCGGAGGCGATCGATGAAACGACGAGCGCCCTCAACCGCCACGACAGCGCGGCCTTCTGGAATTCGCTTACCTGGGAAGACCGTGACGGTGCGGCATACGCAGAATCGGTCGGGGATTCCACCTGCCGACCGGCGTCTATCGCCTAAACCTCTATACAGGCGCTCGCGCGGTCAACAAGATGGTCGAAGTGGCACGGTAGCATTACATTCTCGATGGGAAAAATGAGGCTTTGTGCCAAAGTATTCAAAGTACCGAGGAAGGATGAAGTATCGAATTGGGGAACCTATTGTGCACCCATACGAACTCGAACCAGACGGCCTTATATAATTATGCCGCCATCGCGGTATAAATGCTCCTGCCCTCGCCTTGATACGACTCATAGACGTGGAGATAAACTTGTTCGCATTTTTGCTGCCAAACATTTGGAGTGTAGGTTCGAGGCAACCGGTCGAGAACTTCCTCAATGGTATTTCGGACTGCCGCGCGGGTCTGCTGCCGCTTCTTCCAATCGAGGACAAGCTGTTGCTCTTTCAATTTTTCGAGGAGTGACTTTGCGACAAGCTTCACTTCTTTCTGCTCTTTGTCGCTTAGCTTCATGTCCGGCTTTGTGAGGAGATCGAAGATCGTCAGTTCTTCTTCGCTCAGCCCCTCGCGGTGCGCGCGCTTGCCTTCCGCATCGAGGGTTTGCATGAAGTCCTTCAGGGCATCGAAAGTCTGTTCTACGTTATGAGCGCCGGAATTATAGTCATCGAGCATCTGCCGGAATTTTTCCAGGAAATCCATTCGGGTACGATTCTCGGCGATCATTTTTTGCAGCGTCTGTTCGATCGCCCCTTTCAGTAATTCGATCTCACCTCGTTTTGTCGTGCTCTTCCTGAATCGCTCCGCGAGTGCTTCGAAATCGATCTTCGAAAGATCCACCGTGCGAACGTCGGAGGTAATGACGTATCCCTCGGAAGCGATCGAATCATCCAGCAGCACTTCAATATCATGCAGGACTTCCGAAATATCGGTCGGCGGCAATTTGGATTTCACTTCCGCGGCCACCGCCTTGAGCGAACGCGAGCGTTCCGAAAAGTCGGTAGCGCGAACGTCCGGGAGGACCGCTTTATAAAGCCTACGAGCCTGGGCCGCAAGCTGAAAGAATTGCTTTCGCGTAATCTCGCTCACAAAAATGCACTCGGCGGCCTGCGCCAAGAGTTCTTTGGTGGTAAATCCGGCGGACTTCTCGATCGCTTCCAAATTAATTCCGATGGAAGCGCAAAACGCCGTCGCGATCTGCATTCCGAGACGAAGCTGTTCAACAAGGGATTCCTTGTCCTGCACCGGCGAATCGGTGGATCCTCCCGCACCAGGTGCGGCATAGATCGCAAGCGCTTTTTGCAGGTTCCGAAACACACCGACATAATCGACGATGAGGCCATTCACCTTATTGGGAAATACCCGGTTGGCCCGCGCGATCGTTTGCATCAGCGTGTGATTCCGCATCGGCTTATCGAGATAGATCGTCGAGCACGATGGCACGTCAAACCCAGTGATCCACATTGCACAGACAAAAACGATCCGAAGAGGGTTGTCTTTATCCTTAAACTTCGTGTCGAGATCTTCCTTTTCCATGCGCCGACGATGCGGTAGAATATCAAGACCTTTCTTCCGCATCTCTTCGATCTCACCCTGGCCCTGCGAGACAACGACAGCCATATCTGTCGATTCCAAAAATTTGAGTTTGGCTTCCGCATCAGGCTTCTCGATGGGTCCTAATTTCGCCACTCGTTTTCGTTCCTTCGAGAGCATTTCTTTCCATCGCTCCTGAACTTTGTCGTACATCCGAACGGCCGTGGCTTTATCGATGCAGACCATCATCGCTTTGCCAAACAGGGCGCGGCCAGAGAAATGATCTACTAAGTCTTCGGCGATCTTATTCAGCCGGTCTTCGCGAGTGATGAGGTGATACTGCCGCGAGAACTCCCGTTCCAATTTTCGCTCCTGATCGTCATCGAGTTCCGCCTTTTCAAGCAGGTTCTCCATGTCGTCGTTCAGGTCATCGTTCGTGAGCTGAAGTTCTGGAATTCGGTTCTCGTAAAAAAGCGGGACCGTCGCTTTGTCGTCGATGGACTGCTTGAAATTATAGACGCTGACATAATCGCCGAAAACATCCCGCGTCCGCTCCTCACCGGCCATGAGCGGCGTGCCGGTGAAGCCGATGAATGCCGCGTTCGGTAACGCGCTACGCATGTTCGCGGCGAGAACGTCGTACTGGCTCCGGTGCGCTTCGTCGGTTATGACGATAATATCCGA
>JAJPIQ010000047.1 GCA_021324685.1 Bacteroidota bacterium | reverse complement strand
TGCATCGGTGGGCCAAAGAATATTTTCAATCACGCAAAGAAGACGGGTAACAGTATGATCGATTTGATGAAAGAAAAGCCGTCGAACGTTGCAAAACGTCTCGACCGTTGCGCGGACCGGCTCCTGCACACGGGCCGTATCGACGCGTCATTGGAAGCAAGGAAATTGGCTCGCGTTGTCTCGAAGTTCCGCAGCAGCGCGCGCGCTCACGAGGCGGAACTCGAATTTCTGCGGACGGTGGGAGCATCGGCAGAGATATTCCGCGCCGTGTCACCGTCCACATTCGAAATGTCGGCAGCGACCGAATACGATCCGGGAACGTTACAAGGACAAAAGATATCCGAGATCGCGACGTCGGTCGCACAGGACTATGAAAATCGCGACGTGACCTACCAAATGGGCGGCGATGCGTCGGCCGGAGGGGACACTTCCGATTGCAGCCACTTCGTCCACGATGTGCTGCAGCAGGCCGGGATTAACGTTCCCTATACGACGACCGGCGATATGGCCAAAAGCCCAAATTTTACGGCGATTCCTCCGGATCAGGTTCGGCCAGGCGACGTCATTGTACAGGGAGACCACATGGGAATTTATACAAAGACGGTCAATGGTATTGTCAACGGAATGCAAATGGGAGATCACGGAGCGCAAGATGCAAAATGGGGCAGCGGCGGATGGTTCAAGAATGCCGGAGATTTAAGATTCTATAGACCGAAGTCCGGAACGTAATCCTTTGAAGAAAAAAGAAAGTCCTTGGGAACGCGATTCGCGAAGAGGGCCTCCTCGATTCATTCGAGATCGTAAAAGTATATCGGAACGTTCTTTCTCCTTTGCCTTTCACGGATTATCTTTTGTCTTTCAATAAAAAGTTCTCTCATCATGACAATAAAAAGATCTCCACTCGCCGTCCTCATCGTCCATGGGATGGGAATGTTCCAGCCGGGATTCCACGAGCCGTTCGAGCGCAGGATCCGAAAACGGCTGTCCGTTGCGGAAAATGATCGGGTGTTCGTCGAAGGGTGTTTGTGGGATCCGATTACACAGCCGATGCAAAACTATGTATACGCGAAGCTTTTGCCACACCGCCCGTGGTACAACGCGCTGCATCGTTTTACGATCGATGCCCTCGGCGATCCCGTTTCGTATCTTTCGTCGTATGAACAAAATGCACTCACCACACCCAATGGCCCTTCCTTTTACCAGGAGATCCACGATTGCGTCCTTCATAGTCTTGCACGGCTCGAAACACGCGCAGGTTCCGACGCTCCGCTCATGATCTTAGCGCACTCGCTGGGCAGCGTCATAGTAACGAACTACAAGTGGGACGTCGAGCATCGTCGTTCGCGGACCTCTCGTGTGCCCGCAACGCGAATGGAAAGGATGGATAATCTTGCATCGCTTATCACGTATGGTTCCAATATCCCGCTCTTTATCGGCGTCGATCCGGACCGGGAAGGCGTCGTTTCCATCTCATTTCCGAACAACAAGGACGAACACTGGGACAATATTTTTTCTCCGGCCGACGTGTTGGGATGGCCGCTCGGCGATCTTTGGAACTCCAAGTGTGGAACGAATAAGAATGAGTACTGCGGACCGAAAAACCCGATCGAGGACCGACGGATGGTCGTGGGCCGCTGGTGGGAACCCTGGGCGCGTTACACGCCCTGGGCACACACCGCTTATGACCGCGATCCGAACCTGTTGCGATTGATCGCAGAAAGGATCAAGTCGATCCTATGAAGTCCTGGAAATTTCCGAAGTCGTTTGCAGAATTCTCGGGTTTTCTGGGAAACTCTGCATATTTTCATGAAAACGACCGTGAACATTAGCGATAATCACTACACTGAAAACTGCCGACCCTTAAAAATCGGCAATTTTTTGCGATTCGCGGAACGCGCGGGGAAACAGTCCGGTTATACGGCCCGCAATCGAAAAAACAAGTGAATCCCCGAGCATGCCAGCATACGTTGGCGTCCAGAAAGGTACTCCCCCAGGGGCTCTCACGGCAAGCGATGATTTTTTGAATCTGCTTTTGGCTTGCCAAAAATTCAACTAATTCATTCGAAAACGGAACTTCCGCGTATTACCGGAAGGTTATAGGCCTCCCGCTCCGAAAGCGTGGATGAATAGCATGGTGGCCCTCAGCGAGGAGACAATGAGGGTTCCGGTTCGAGTCCGGACTACTTCGCAAGCCGCGATTTATCGCGGCCAAAAGTTCAATGACAACTGAGCGGTGACATTCGATGAGAACTGCAGTAAGCGAGCAGGAGACGCACCATGGGTGCTAATCCTGCGTAGCCCAAACAGCGATCAAAGAGTGCACAAAGAAAGATCAAATGCGAAATTTGGGTAGGGCCTCATCCGCAAGGATGAAGCTTTACACACAAGTATCGAGCTAAGGTTTTATGCGATGTGAATCGTGTAAGACACAGTTGAAGGCGCTGTGAAGCGCCTGAGACAATGCAGTTGGCTAACGGCGCTGTGAAGCGGCGTTAGACATCAAACACTGTAGTGATGCACCTAAGTAGCAGTTCTGATGTGAATCAGGGCAGCCGACTTAACTCGGATGAGCGATCATCCGAGGCGGGCGATGTGAATCGTCCGAATCGAATGACACTTAACGCATGAGCAATCATGGGTGTCATTCGGCACTGTATCATAGGTTTATGATGAAGTTACCAAGAGCGCATGGTGGATGCCTTGGCACTAGAAGGCGATGAAGGACGTGGTTACCTGCGATAAGCCGGGAGTAGACGGAAGCTGTCTGTGATCCCCGGATTTCCGAATGAGACAACTCAATGGGGGTAATGCCCCATTACCTTGCAGTGAATACATAGCTGCCTGGAGCTAACCCGCTGAACTGAAACATCTAAGTAGGCGGAGGAAGAGAAAACAATCGTGATTCCCTGAGTAGTGGCGAGCGAAACGGGAACAGCCCAAACCATACGGTTTAACCGTGTGGGGTTGTAGGGCCTTCGTATAGAAGTTACCAATCGTTTTGATAGCGGAAGTCTCTGGAACGAGACACCACAGAGGGCGATCGTCCCGTACGCGAAATCAAAATGACTTCTGAAGGTACCCTGAGTACGACGGAATAAGTGGAAGTCTGTCGGAATCTGCGAGAACCATCTCGTAAGGCTAAATACTCTCTAGTGACCGATAGTGAACAAGTACTGTGAAGGAAAGGCGAAAAGAACCCTTAAGAAGGGAGTGAAATAGATCCTGAAACCG
>JAJPIQ010000061.1 GCA_021324685.1 Bacteroidota bacterium | reverse complement strand
GCCAGGGCCTGGGACACCGTTCCAGATCGTTTTATCTGCGGCTGGCCGATCAATCCGAGTCCACACTCGATCCCGCTTCCATCGCTTGCCAAAAGCCGCAGAAATGGTTGATCGTATGCATTGCTTTTGAACCAGAAGGAAATGCTGAACGGACCTCTAAAGTAGTCGCGAATATCTTCCGGGCGAGCATGCAACGTCGCATTCGAATGCATCGAGCCATCTAAGGCCAGCGAACGGGCCATCGCCGGAACATAATCGAGGTGCAGTGTTGCAACGAGCCGTTTCGTCGTTATCGCGCTAAACGAAAAATCGTACCGTGGCGGAAACGTCATTCTCCAAGAGCGATCGACGCTCTTGGAACGCTTCGATTTGCGATCGGCGCTCGAGGCATCGGCAGACTCTCGCTCGACCAATGCGGCCTTTATACTTTCGGTCTGTTGTCCGCTATTCGGTTGGGTAGAGAAAACAATAAAGTAGGCAACCCCCTGCGCGTCCGGATCGAAATCATTCGAATAATCGGCAAGAGCGGTAACCTCCGTGCCGGCCTCCTTTGAAAAAAGGGCGCTTACTTCGGAATAAGGAGCGATCTTTACGGCGTGGTCGCTGCCGGCCTCGACGCGCCATGCCCGCTTTAACTTCCACGTTGCCGGATATTGAAGGACGACGGTCCGATCGATGTTCGTTTCGCGGGCCGAAGCCGAGACAATGATCGTAACATCGTCTCCTGCTGCGATTTGATCCGGAGCACGAACGAGGGCGATCTCTCCGTTAGCGCGTGCATCTGGAACCGTAAATCCGAAACGGCAGGCATAAGCGAGAATGAAAAGAAGAAGACTGCTGCCCAGCTTTTTCTTTCGATCGCTATTCACGGTCCACGAGCGATTTCCGACTAATTCCGCATTTTCGCAAGATAGTCAAGTCGGTCCTGGACCTGGGCTTTTGGGACCAGGAGTTTATCTTTACCAAAAATTCCCTCCGAAGGATCGCGAAACGATAATTCGTATTCCTTGCTCATGACGATCGCCTCTTCGGGGCAGACCTCTTCACAATAGCCGCAGAAAATACAACGGAGCATATTGATCTCGAAAACCACAGGATAGCGCTCCTTCAGAAGTTCCGTTTCGCTGGCGCGAACTTCAATGGCAAGTGGAGGGCACACTCGGGAACATAAGCCACAGGCTACGCAACGTTCGACGCCATTCTCTTCCTGCACGAGGACGGGACGGCCACGAAACGACGCGGGGGGGTCCCAGCGCTCTTCGGGATACTGCCGGGTGAACTTAGGCCGGAAAAGGTGCTTGAACGTCGTAAGCAAACCGCGAACAATCTCCGGAAGATAAAGCTTTTCCCAGAGAGTGAGCTTGCGCTGGACGGCAGGATTGTTATATTTCGTTGTATAGGCCATGACGACGTTATTGCATTAAATACATTTTTTCGAACGCGCTCCAAACGATATTAACAATTCCGAGCGGCAGTAAAACCTTCCATCCGAGATTCATCAATTGGTCATAACGGAAACGAGGGATCGACCAGCGGACCCAGATAAAGATGAAAAGCAGACCCAGGACCTTGAGCGCAAAAGCGAGCACACCGACGATCGTCAGCACGAGCGGAGAAAGGCCGAGCGCTGAGACGAACGGCAAATGCCATCCTCCAAGGAAAAGAACCGTGATGACCGCACTCGCCGTAATGATATTCGCATATTCCGCCAGGAAGAAAAGCGCGAATTTCATCGAACTGTATTCGGTGTGGTAACCGCCCACGAGTTCCGGCTCGGCTTCGGGCAGGTCGAACGGAAGCCGGTTGGTTTCAGCGAACGACGAGACAAAAAAGAGCAGAAATCCGATCGGCGCGCGAACGATGTTCCAGAGCCCATTCGCTTGCGAGTGAATAATCGTATTGAGGTCAAGAGAGCCCGAAAGCATGACCACGCTCAGTAATCCGAGACCCAGCGTTAGCTCGTAGCTGATCATCTGCGCACTCGAACGCAAGCCACCGAGGAGCGAATATTTAGAACCGCTCGACCATCCCGCGAGCGTGATCCCATAGACTCCCAGGGACGCCAGGGCAACGATAAAAAGAACGCCGATATTAATTCCCGAGGCAATCGTCAGAGGGATCGTATTCGTGCCGAGCGTCAACGTATTACCGAATGGCACGACGGAAAGCACCGTGAAAGCAACCGTAATAGAGATGACCGGTGCGACCCAGTGGAACCATTTCTGCGCCTGGCGGGGCTCGATGTCTTCCTTAAGAAGCAGTTTCAGCACGTCCGCAAGGGGCTGTAATAGGCCAAGGGGACCGACACGGTTCGGGCCGATACGGTCCTGCACCCAGGCGCTAATCCAGCGTTCGAGCAGCACGGTGTAGGACACCGCCGTCAATACGACGAAAAGAATGATCGCGATTTTGATGAGGGCTTCGATAACCATTGGATAGGAAACACGCCCGGGGAAAAAGTAGCTCCGGAGAATTAAAGGACTCTGCCATGTCCTCGAAAGCGCGCAAGCCGCTTACATAAAAACTGTTAGGAATGGAATACAAAGAACCCCTTAAAAACGAGGGGGAAAACTCCCCCTCGTTTATGAATCGAAAACGGTCTTCCTCTTCTGTCCGGAGCGCCTGCGAATAAAATGCCTGCTCAGTATTTCCCGACCAAAACTTTAATGACCGCGACGCCGGGGCCATTGAACGGTTCCATGGCCTTGCCGAGAATATTTCCGAAATGAAGTTTATCCGGATCGCCTTTCATGGCATAGCCAGGGGTGGAACTGGTGACCAGAAGATCTCCCACGGCAATGGGCCCGTTCTCACTGCTGACTTTCGTGGGAATAATTCCAATTACCCCCATCGGGACATGGCCGCTAAGATTGGCGTCGACATTCTCTGTGGTCAGGAGCACCCCCGGTTTCGTCGCATAGACACCCGAAACCCGAGAAGAGTACGCTTCCGAGCACTTTTCGACCTTACCGGGTTCCGAAGCGGAAAGCACCAGCACATCGCCGGGTTCGTACTCAGAACGGTTCCCAGTCGGAAGTAACGCTTCGGCGACGTCGGCGCCGCTGTTTTGCGTTCCGCCATCGAAATATCCGACCCCGTTGTTGTCAATGCGAGCGTAATTGGTCCCACCTTTGCGAAAGATAGCAAGATTGTTATTCGTCGTTGTCGATGACGAGGAACCTACATAATTGGCAATAAAGCAATTGCCTGTGCCGCCGGCGTCGGCATAGACCCCGGTGCCCGTACTACTACCGTCTCCGTTCGTACCATAGACACCGTATCCCGAACCACCATTGGAAGAACCAAGTACTCCATACCCACCATTAAACAGTGTATATCCTCTCACTCCGTAGGCACCCTGTCCATACACGCCCGTACCCGCATTGTTGGAACTCGTACTTGCCCCAAAAACGCCAATGGATGACGTGTTACTAGTCGTGGAGGACTGCCCGTATACTCCAAAGCCGGAGCCTTGATTTTGACCCCACACCGCATATTGAGAGCTGCTGACGAGCCCGAGTACACCGATACCGGAAGTACTGCTATTGTATCCCTCCATACCATAGCCTGTCGAAGTGCTGGCTTGGCCATACACTCCGGTGCCAGCGCCGAGATTATCCCCCCATACACCGTATCCGGAACTGGAAACAAGTCCTAAGACTCCAGTACCCGATGATGTGGAATTCTGTCCCTGAATACCATAACCGGAAGTGCTGCTGCTCGTGCCAAATACGCCCGTGCCACCCGAGCCGCTATTGCTGCCTTCGACTCCATATCCAGAGCCGGAAGCAATTCCAGATACACCGATGCCCGAGGCCCCAAGGGATTTACCAAGTACTCCTACCCCGTTACCCGTCGCATTGTTTGCCAGTCCAACGATGGCGTCGGCACCGACGCCTTCGGTTTGTCCGTACACCCCGGTTCCGGTCCCGCCCGTACTCGATGCCCATCCATAAATTGCCATCGCCCCGGTTGCCGTGCTGTTATTGGAGGCCTGGAGCGCGCTCGTCGTACTCGCGGTATTGGTGACGGAAAAGTTACCGGCCTGTCCGGTCCCGCTCGTGGTCGAAGTAAACGCGGCCGCGGAATTCGAATTATTTGTGATACTAACCGCCACCGCACTGCCAAGACCGTTCGTCGTCGCTACGATCGCCCCCGGCGCCGAGTTGGAACTATTACTAATCTGAAAATAGCCGGCATCGCCGGTCCCGATCGAATGCGATTCGAGGACATTGCCGGTGCTGCCAGAGCTCAGGTTCTCAAAAAAACCGGCATGGGCCGTCGTAGCCGCGGAGGAAGTAACCGCATGAACGGCGTTACCTGTGGAAGCCGCCGATGCAAAGACTCCGCTGCCGCTATTGGTCAATCCGGCCATTCCATTGCCCGTAGCACTGGTACCCAGTATTCCGGAATTTGGCGTTGTACCAGCGCCGCCATCCGACGTTGTTCCCGAAATGGCAATTCCCGTCAGGGTGGTGGCAGAGCCGGAAATAACCGTTCCCGCGCCGCTGGCCGAAAGGGCCGGACCGCTACCGGGATTATTGAGCGCAAAAATAGAGCTTGTGGAACTGTCGCTTCCCACATAAGGCAATGCAAGCGCTTGCGCTATCACATTTTGCCACGAGGCCTGTCCACTACCGTTTGCCGTAAGGACCTTGCCCGCCGCACTGCCCGCCGATGAAACCTTATCCATCGTGACCGATCCCGAAGATAGTTTCGGATTCGTAACAGACTGATCTGCGAGAATCGAAGTGGTAACAGCAGCCGGAGCGAGCATGGCCGTGACAATCGAACTACCATTAATTCCCAGGAGCACCGTGGGTCCCACGGGATTCAGAATATTCAGCGCTCCGTCACTATTCTGAATCTGTTGAATACCGACAGAGGAATTAATAGAAATCGTATCGCCGCTCGTATTCACACTCGTCGAACCGGTGCCGACCAGCCGCACGGTGTGGGCAATACCATTGACCGTGGTACCGGAAACGTTGCTGGTATCGATAGCGCGAGCAAACGCGGCCGTATCTGCAAAGGAAGCGGAGCCCGCTTTCTTTGCAAGGCGGGCATAGCCCGATGTATCGGCAAAAAAGGCACGAGGCACATCCGAAATCACAGAACGAGGAGATAATTCCGTCGAACCATCGATCGAAATTCCGAGATAATAACGGCTTTGTTGAGGATCGCCAATCGAAAGAAGCGGCAATTGATTGATCTGGCCGATCAGGACATCAAACTCTCCATTCGACTCGAAAGAGATCGTTTGATTCTCAGTAAAGACCGGAGTTCCTCCAGTATCCTGGGCATAGATGTTAAACGTGACTTTATGCAGGCCCTGAAGCGGAGAAGACGCTTCGGTAACAATGCCCTGATAGGAAATAAGGCCCTGGGAATAGCTCACACGAGCGACGAGGCTGATCGAACAAAGTACAGCTACTACGATCGCGGCGTGTATTACAGTGGTGCGGATCTTCATCATATATATTCGAGACAACGTTAGAAAAAGAAATGGCGAAATTCGCGCGCGGGGCTAATAGTCCCAACAGGGATTCAAGGCCCGCAGGCAAAATTACAACAATTTTGGGCCCTGCTAACAATTGGCTGCGAACGGCGATGTCGGGCTCGATTTGGCCGAAGTATGGCCAAATCGTCAATTCCTAAAAAGCATTATTAGGATTCCTGCCCTGGATCCGGCTTCGAGGGGCGGTTATAATATCACACTTCCCACACTATCGATCCGCTCCGTAGAGGCCTGATAAACTTCCTCATAGAGCGGCCTTACGACCTCGCGATGTGATTTGCCGTCCTGTACCGGCAGGCCGAGGTCGTCAATGGCATCATAAGACATGCCTTTGAATTCCGGAACTAACTTTGCAATTTCCTCAAATACATCTTCGGTGTAAAGATACTTCCAGTCCTCACCCAGATTTTTCGCAACAAGTTGGACCAGGCGCCACGACTCCCGCGCGTCGCGTTTGTTGCCTTGCGCCCATTTGTCGAACGGCGAACCGAACCGGTCGAGTCGCGACATGTGGAGATGGTCCATGCCGCGCATATAATATCTTGTCGTAACAGCGGGACGCAGTTGCTGCGCCCATCCCTGGACATTCACAACGATGCCATCGCACTCTGCCCAATGGGACGCCGGAAACACTACATCGGCACGCCGCGCTGTGACACTATCGTTCGTGGCAAGGCAGGCAAAAAATTCGACATTCTCGAATGCTTCGAGAAGCTGAGCATCGGCAAGAAAATCGTCCTGCAATGCAAAGACGGCTTTGATCTTCCGCGAACGGAGAAGTTCGAGCATGGTCTGCTTGGCTTCTTTGTCGCCATGCGTGTGCTGGTAATGCTCGTCGGAAACGGCTCCGGCAAGCGTTGCACCAAGTGCATTTGGCGTGCGGTCGGCCTTAAGGAGCATTCGCTCGTCCTGTCCCACAAAATGTGGAACGAAAGGAATATGCGGCTTGCCAAAGCGAGCTTTCGCAAGCTTTGCCATTGCATAATTATCTTCGACCGTCGCGTATGCCGAACCGACGATCAGGACTTCATTCTTCGAGTATTTTGAAAGTTCCTCCGCGGTGCGGCGCGCGGCAGTATCGTAATCGACCGTTTGCGCCCTGCCGTTCGGATCTTTCATGCGCGGACCGCTGATCCGCTCTTCGTTCACCGGTGGATACGTCGTGAGGCGGCCATGATCGCACATCCAATAGCCATTGACATTCGGATT
>JAJPIQ010000010.1 GCA_021324685.1 Bacteroidota bacterium | reverse complement strand
TTCGTATTTCGCAAGCGACCGCCGAGCTTGTTCGAGCAATTCCATATGATCGAAGTGGGAGACAGGCGGCGAATTATACAGTTGGGCAAGGGCTGCGACATCGAGCGCGGGCGGCAAGCTTGTATACGTTTCTACCAGGGTCGTTTGCGCTCTTTTCTTTTCGAGGTTTTTCTTTTCAGGGTGTTTATCCCTTCGGTCCCCTCTCAAAATGTTGGTTCGATGCGGAGCCGTTTTTCCCATTTCTCGTCCCTTCCTTCCTTACGTTTTTTAAATTTCATGTGCATAGATCGAAATTGCGGGTCCATCGGGATGTTCGAGCGGATTGGCGGGTTCCGGACGCGGTTCCCATGTGGGTATGAAATCCGGTACAAACTCTGATCGGCTGCTCGTTATGCTGCGATCGCTGCCGAATGCTTCATCTTCGCGATCGGAGTCGGCATCGGCTTTCGTTGCATGCACCCGGCCGTCGAGATGATTGGGCGGCGCATAGACGGTAAAAAGTTTGAGCGGCACTGTGCCCGTGTTTAGCACATTGTGCTCGGTTCCCGGCGCGATAACCAAGGCATCGCCCGGGTGGACCTCCTTCCTCTCGCCGTTCAGGAGGGCCATGCCAGTGCCGCTCAAAAAGAATAAGGTCTGTTCGACGGCGTCATGCGTTTCCATACCGATCTCGCCCGAAGGCGGAATCGACATCACGACGAGCTGCGAGTGCATTCCTGTGAACAGGACCGTTCGGAAATTCTGGTTTTCCGTCGTATCGTAAAAGATGTTCGTAAGATAACTCATATTCGATTTTCCAATGGACGGCGGATGACTTCAAAAATTTCGTACTTTCAAAACTTCCACCGTCATTCGCCGTCCGATAATGAGAATAATTATATTTTTATATTTGGAAATTATTTAAAAACGGTTCGATGCCGTTCCGCTGACCATCGCCGGAAGTGTTCCGTACACCATCCCAGGAATGTGCCCCAGAGAATGGAGAGCGCGATCAGCATAAAGTCGATCATGGCATCGATAGAAACTGCGAATCTCCCTTCGAAACGCTCTCGCCCCGTCGGTTGGATCGAAGGCGAGTCATTCGCATCAAATTTGGATGATGGCGATAGTGAAATTCAATACTCCCCGGAATTTCTGGGCGCTTTCGTTCCTCTTCATTCTCTCGGAGTAATTCGAGAAGTTCACGATCGTTCATCTCGATGGGTTTCATTGCGTTTCTCCTATTCAAGATCCTTCCCATTGCCCAGCCACCCCGTCTTCTGAAGTGGCTGGGCCGCTTCTTTTGCCCGTGCAATTACGCGAGGACTGCTTTCTTTTCGGATTTAAGTTGCCCGATTGGCTCGGCGATTCGCTGCATGGGAGCAGTGGGCATCGCCTGCGCCTTGTTCAGCATGATCTCTCGCGGTGCCGGGATGTTGACCGTGGTCTTCGGGAGCGTGAGTTCCAGAAGGCCGTTTCGGAACGTTCCTGTTATCGCATTGGCGTTGACGTTCGCCGGTATCGTAAAGCACCGTACGAACTCACCATAGTTTCGTTCGGCCCGATGATATCGGAGGACCTTCGTGTCTTTCTTTCGCTCTTTGTTCCCGCTGATCGTTAAGAGATCGGCGTCCACGGTCACTTTTACATCGTCTTCCGACATGCCAGGTAGTTCGGAGATGATATAAAAATTTTCTTTATCCTCCGTCATATCGACACTCGGTATATCCAGCTCGTCTAAACTAGCGGGCCGCCGCATCGCTCTTAAAAGGACGCGTTCTATTGGATCGAAAGGGGATCGCCCCCATTGAATAAGTGCCATTATTGCTTGCTCCTGTCTGTCTTTGTTTCATCGGATGGGCGAAGTCCATGCCACGGAGCAGGAATCTGAAAAACGGATTGAATGGGGCAAAGAATCAGCAGGGATGCGTTTGTTTCCATAAGAATTATTGACGTTCCGAGTAAATATTTTTAGTATTCAGAAGGCGTCAAATCCTATTATTCACCGATATCGCGCGGGGGAAGCGAAATGGGCAAATGGTTCATTTCTTGCCAAAGCGCTAAGCATACTTGACCAACATTAAACTACATACAGTATGAAATCGAACCAACAACTGCAGCGCGACGTCATGGACGCGCTAAAATGGGAACCGTTATTGAACAAAGCGGAAATTGGCGTGACGGTGGACCATGGCGTCGTTACCCTCACGGGACGAGTCGATAGTTATCCCGGGAAGTTAGCGGCCGAACGTGCGGCCAAGGGTGTGAATGGCGTGCGTGCGCTCGCCGAGGAACTTCAAATCAAACTCGATGGGAACAATGTGCGGACGGACACCGAGATCGCACAGGCGGCGGCCGATGCTCTCAAATGGTGCACTGCTATTCCCGACGACCGCATCACGGTCAGCGTCGAAAATGGCTGGGTAAAACTGGAAGGGGACGTCGAATGGCAGTTCCAGAAAGACGAAGCACGCCGTGAGGTCGAAGACATCATGGGCGTTAAAGGCGTAACGAATTTCGTCACGGTAAAGCCGGTTTTGAAACCGATCGATATTAAGGACAAGATCCAGCAGGCGTTCCAGCGCTCGGCAACCGTCGATGCGAGCAATATTTCGGTCGATGTGAACGGCAGCCTTGTAACGTTAAAGGGAACAGTTCACTCATGGGCAGAACGCGACGATGCCGAAAGCGCCGCATGGGCTGCGCCCGGAGTAGCTAAAGTGAACGACCAATTGACGGTAGAGGAGGTCTTCTAAAAAAGGAGCGTAGCGCTCTATTCCAACAGTAGCCGCGGAAACGGCCACGGCTACTGTCTTTTTGAGTGATTTTCATTTGCAGGATTCGTAGGAGTAAATTTTATTCGCAGGAGTGAAAGATGAAAAAGGAGTTAAAGATGAAAACGTTTATAGTTCCCATATTCTTGATTCTTAGTTCTGTATTGTCCGTGCGCGCGCAATCGAATTTCGGAACCGTCCAGGATGGACTTATGGCGATGAAACTCGGCCCTCTTTTTACGGCCGGAGCAGCAGTGAATGCCGGCGATGTGTTAAATGGTACTAAAACATCTCCTGGTTTCGCATGTGCACCGGGTGCATTATTTGACTTCACCTATACCAGGAACGTTGGGTTCGATCTTGGCATCGCGTACGATGCCCGCACGGTCAATTTTCACAACCAGGCGAATTCGAGCGTAGGAGTCGATTACTCCTTCGGATATATTTCCCTGCGGCCCGAACTGCGTTTTGGCGGGTTCCTGATCGGCGTGGGATTAGGCTTACCCATTGCCGTAAGCACGACCGCAAGCAATGGAGCGATCGCTCCGAAGGTAGGTGTCGGCGATGTCAATTCCTTATTTGAAGGAAGGATCGGCGGCCTGGTTGAACTCTTTAGGAGCGATCTGGGCACACTGGACTTCATGGTCGAGGGCTCGTACTCATTTTCGCGAAATCTAAACAGCACATGGTTCCACGGAACGGATCAGACGAAGAACAACGGCCCGTTGGCAACAGCGGAGGCAGGATTCACCTATTTATTCGACCTGTTGCCGACACCGGTGCCTCCGATTGCAGCGAGCAGATAACGCGATCCGGGGTCTCTTTCTCTGCCACTCGATGTTCCGTTGAGTGGCATTTTTTTTACCTGCAATGCAAAACGCGATCGTTGGCAAGCCGATTCTCGAAACGCACGATCTTACTCGAAAATACGGTGAGTTCGTAGCCGTCGATCATTTAAATATCGCTGTTGCGGCGGGAGAGATTTTTGCGTTACTCGGTCCGAATGGCGCAGGCAAAACCACGGCCATTAAGATGTTGACCACTCTCCTTCCGGCTACTTCGGGCGATGCCACGATCGCAGGTTTTAGCATTACGCATGACCCGTCAAACGTTCGAGCTTCAATCGGATATGTCCCTCAACTGATTTCTGTGGATGGAACGCTTACGGGCTACGAGAATCTTCTGCTCTTTGCCAAACTTTATGGGCTGCCTCGGGTCGAACGTAAAACGCGAATCGCAGAATCGCTCGAATTCATGGGCCTTACGGAAGCGGCTCACAAGTCGGTACATGACTATTCAGGCGGAATGATCCGGCGGCTCGAGATTGCACAATCCATGATGCACCGTCCGGCACTGCTCTTTCTGGACGAACCTACGGTCGGGCTCGATCCTATTGCACGGAACCTTGTATGGGAACATATTGTGGAACTCCAAAAAACGTTTGGGACAACGATCCTCCTTACAACGCATCTCATGGAGGAAGCCGATGAACTCTGCGATCGCGTAGCGTTTCTCTCGCGGGGCAAACTATCGGTCGTCGGAACGCCGCAGGAACTTAAAAATTCGTTAGGGGATCCGAATGCGACGCTGGAGGATGTCTTTATCCATTATGCCACAGAATCCCTCGATGCCGACACCCGCTCGACGTATCGCACCATCAAACAGACGCGGAATATGGCCGCTCGGATCGGATAAAGTATGATTCGATTCTTTCAAAAAACATTTGTGATCGCCGAATTTGAGATTATTAAGATTTTTCGCGATCCGACGGAAATTCTGACGCGAGCCGTTCAACCGGCGTTATGGCTTTTGGTTTTCGGTCAGGTCTTCGTTCGAATACGGATCACAGGGGCCGTTAATTATCTCGACTTTATGTCGCCCGGTATTTTAGCGCAAAGCACGCTGTTCGTTTCTATTTTTTATGGGATCGCCATCATTTGGGAACGAGATCTGGGCCTTACGCATAAGTTCCTTGCCACACCAACACCGCGTGCCGCCCTGGTCCTCGGCAAAGCGCTTTCCGCGGGCGTCCGCTGCATTCCACTGGCAGCGATCGTCTATCTTCTTGCGCTGCTGCTGGGAGTGCAGATGAATGGGTCGCCGTTCGCCTTACTGGGAGTATTGCTCATGGTGATTCTGGGATCGGTCGTATTCTCGACCTTCTCACTCATTATTGCTTGTCTCGTGAAGACAAGGGAACGTTTTATGGGCGTCGGCCAGCTGATGACGATGCCACTCTTTTTTGCAAGCAACGCTATTTATCCACTCGCCCTCATGCCGCCATGGCTGCAGGCCATTTCTAAGGTAAATCCGCTTTCTTATATGATCGACGCGCTTCGAGAACTGATGACGGGAATTCCGGGCCCGTTTGGATTAAGCCTCGATTTCCTGGTCCTGTTCCTTTGTAGTATGGGATTGCTGGCGCTCGGATCGGTCCTGTATAAACGAGTCATAACCTAACTATTGCGCTTCGACCTGACGATACCGTTCGAGTTTGAACATTTCCCCTAAATAGAGCCGGCGAATTTCTTCGTCATTTGCGAGTTCTTCCGCGCTGCCCGCGCGATAAATCGTTCCGTCGATCAGGATGTAGGCGCGATCGGTGATCGAGAGCGTTTCATGCACATTATGATCGGTAATAAGGATGCCAATCCCGCGTTCCTTGAGACGAAGGACGATCTGCATGATCTCTTCCACGGTAATGGGATCGATTCCGGCAAAGGGCTCATCGAGCAGCATATACGCCGGTTTCGTTGCCAGCGATCGTGCAATTTCGCAACGGCGGCGTTCGCCTCCCGAAAGCATATATCCATACGATTTTCGAATATGGGCGATATTTAATTCCTCCATCAATCCCTCGGTCCGTTCCAGCCGTTCTTTCTTCGAGATCGGAAGGAGTTCAAGCACGGCCATAAGGTTTTCTTCCACCGTCATTTTTCGAAAGATCGAAGCTTCCTGCGGCAGATATCCTATTCCTTTGCGGGCACGCGCATACATCGGCAGCGGGGTAACGTCCTCGCCATCCAAAAAGACTTTTCCTCCGTCCGGCTTGATCAGGCCGGTGATCATGTAGAACGTCGTTGTCTTGCCGGCGCCGTTCGGCCCGAGAAGGCCGACGATCTCGCCGGGTGTAACGGAAACGCTCGAATCTTTTACGACCGTCCGCTTGCCGTAGATTTTTTTGAGGTGTTCCGAATGAAGTTTTTTCATCTGTCGAACCTGACGAACAGGAGAAATGGATGTTTCATTTTGCCGATTCCCGTTTCGCGCCATGATGCTGCCCGGGCGTTTCGGACGATGCATTCGGCGTCGAAGGAGTGGGAGATGGTTTCGGCGTTTCGGCAGCGTTCGTTCCGGCGATTGAGGTAAGTTCCCATGGCAGGACAAATTCTTCGCGATGAGGACGTAGGGTATCGTGCCGCTCATAGGCCGAAAGCCGGAACGCCGCGGCACGACCGTCTACAAAACGCTCCGGAAAATATTCTCCCTCTGCTCCCGAAATAACAGCGATGCGAACGACTTTGCGGTCCTGAAAATCCATACGGATCGTATCGCCGGAGGCCCGATTGATACCGTCCGGCTTTCCATCGCTCAGCAGAAAATAAATCGAAAGCGCACTCCCGCAATCGTATAGCTGTCGTGCCGTATCGTGCTCGACGAGGAGCACCATATTATCGCCTTCTAATTGATCGACACGACCGGAATTCGGGAATTCGGTCATCGGGCTCGTTGCAAACGAGTGCCCGAGGGAATATATGCGGTGGATATGCCGGTCTTTCATGCGCATCGCGATACTATCGGCATCGATCTCAGTGGAATCGTTCCACAGGTGTTGGCGTGGAGCGTGAAATACGGTCATCAGGTCATGGGGTTCGTCATACACGAGTTCACCGCCCGTCAAACTAAAATTAGAGCGAAATAAGCGGACACTATCGATCGCAATAAATCGGGCCGAATCGCCCTGGTACATTTTCATGGTATCGGCATGGACGAACATGGTATCGAACACCGTATTCACTGTGCCGGAGCTGTCTCGCACCTGCGAACTGTCAACATAGAGCAGCAGCGGATGCCCGGGTACGAGCGTCATTCGCGTGACCGAAAACCGGGCGAGCGTATCGCCGAAGACGGTGGTATTGTTTTGAATATCTTCGACATGGACGTGACCGCGCGCATTCATTTCGCCGCGAATATCGGAATTGTAAAACCAATCGGAATGTAAACGAAGCGAATCGTTCGCCAAATAAACATTCCCTTGTGCCATGGTCTCACCCAGGGCACGAACGTAGGTGATCGTATCGGCGGCAAGCGTTCCCGAATCGCTCGTAATGGAGGCGTGTCCGAGAAGGATCGAAGTCTCGGTGGAACGATAATAGGTCAAGGAATCGGAAACACTGGTGTTCTTTCCCTGTGTCACCGTGACGTGATGAGAAAAATGGGCGACCTGATTCTGCACGTCGTAATCGCCTTGCTGGGCAGTAAGCTCCTGGTCGCGATCGAACATTCGAACGCCTCCGTCGGCATGCCCAACGCCAGTGACTTCGTTGTACGTCACATGCGGCGCATACAGTGCAAGGGTGTCCTGATGAATTTCGACATGACCCCTCATTTCCAGTCGGTGCTCCTGCAAATATCGAACAGCCTCATCGGACGAACCATACAACGCACCCTGCACGAACTGCACATGGCCGGTCAATTGTTCGGCAGGCTGACCCTCGATGGTCGTATCGGTGAGAATATCTGCGTGAATCGTGACCGGAATTTGGGAACGAAGCGAGTGAAACGGAAAAAGGATGACAAGGAACGAGAGGACGAGAAATGCCAACCGGCACGCAGGGGATGGCGGTGAAGATGCGACCCCTTGCAATTCGAGAGCGGATTGCAACTTCAGATTTGACCCACTCCGGGGAAGCGATCCTACTCCCAATGACGTATAAGATAATATCGAGTACAAAATTTTAAAAACAACGCCTGACCTATGGCAATCAATCCAAACAAACTAACGGTCAAATCGCAGGAAGCGCTGCAGTCCGCGGTCGAAATCGCGTCAAACTACGGCAATAACCAGGTCGAGCCCGAACATTTGCTCGCCGCGCTGATCCAGGACCCCGAAGGCGTCGCGACCTCGGTGCTCCGAAAAATAGGAGTCAATATCGATCAATTACGTATTCGCGTGACCGGCGCACTCGAAAAGCTTCCGAAAGTAACCGGGGCTACCGGAGCAAATCAATTCGCATCCAATAATTTGAACAGGCTCTTCGACGTTGCCCGAAATGAAGCCGAATCGCTTAAAGATGAATACGTTTCGACCGAGCATTTGCTGCTTGCACTGCTCGATGGAAACACGCCATCAACGCAGCTTTTAAAAGATCATGGAGTGACGAAAAATGGCGTGCTTGCCGCACTCCGATCTGTTCGGGGAAGTCAACGCGTCACCGACCCGAACGCCGAAGAACGGTACCAATCGCTCGAAAAGTACGGTCGCGATCTTACCGACCTCGCGCGGAAAGGCAAACTCGATCCCGTGATCGGCCGCGAAGACGAAATTCGCCGCGTGATGCAGGTCCTCTCTCGGCGCACAAAAAATAATCCCGTTCTCATTGGGGATCCCGGCGTCGGAAAGACCGCGATCGTGGAAGGGATTGCCAACCGAATCGCGGCAGGCGATGTGCCGGAAGGGCTCAAGAGTAAGCGAATCGTTGCGCTCGACATGGGAACGCTGGTTGCGGGAACGAGTTATCGCGGCCAGTTCGAGGAGCGCTTAAAAGCCATTGTGAAAGAAGTGGCCGAATCGGCCGGGGAAATCATTCTGTTTATCGATGAGCTGCATACGCTGATCGGTGCCGGTGCGACGCAGGGGGCGATGGACGCCGCCAACATCCTAAAGCCGGCACTGGCGCGCGGGGAACTTCATACCATCGGTGCGACCACGCTCGACGAATACCGCAAACATATCGAGAAGGATGCGGCGCTCGAACGGCGGTTTCAACCGGTGTTCGTCGGTGAGCCGAGCGTAGAGGATACGATCTCTATTTTACGGGGACTTCAGGAAAAATATGAGTTGCACCATGGGGTTCGGATCCGCGATGCGGCCCTAATTGCTGCCGCGCAACTTTCCGACCGGTACATTGCCGATCGATTTCTGCCGGATAAAGCAATCGACCTGGTCGATGAAGCTGCGAGCAAGCTCCGTATTGAAATCGACTCGATGCCGGCAGAACTCGACCAGATCGAGCGGCGTATTCGCCAACTCGAAATCGAACGCGAAGCATTGAAGCGCGAGCAAGCCGCGGTCTAAATTCAGCGAATCGTGTACAAAGTTTATTGCGATTTCGACGAGACTATCACGACAAAAGACGTTGGTTCGCAAATCCTCGCTCGATTTGGAACAGAAATCGCCTTTCAGGTCTGGAAAGATTTCGATGCTGGCGCAAAAAATGCGGCAGCGTGCCTTCGGATCGCCTGCGAAAGCGTAACAGGAATTTCTGTTGAGGATATTACACGAATTTCCGGTTCACAAAATCTGAAACCGGGTTTCGTGGAATTTGCGGACTTTTGCAACTCCAATGGGATCGAGCTATGCGTGACAAGCGATGGGTTTTCCTGTTATATCCGCGAGATATTTCGAAAATATAATCTGGAATACCTTCCGGTCTGGACCAATGCGATCGAACCGGCGAACGATGGAACCTTAGCGTACGATTTTCACCATCAGCGAGAAGGTTGCGATCGATGCGCAGCGTGCAAATGTGCCGCACTCCTGACGAGCAGCGAGGAAAGCGATACCCTCGTTTATATCGGGGATGGATATTCCGATTGGTGCCCGGCCATGATGGCCGACGTGGTGTTTGCGTGCCGCGACCTGAAGCGGCAGTGCGGAGAACTTGGAATTCCACACCATCCGTTCGAGGATTTTTTCGAGGTGCAGTCGATCCTTAAAACGTATTTACACACGCGTCCCAAATACCGGCGTGAACAAGCACATCGAAGAAGAAAGGAATTGATTTCGATAGAATGATTATACGACCGACGATCTTCGATCGCTTTCCCGAGATCATCGCCGCGCAATCGACGCGGATGGGGGGCGTTTCTCCACATCCCTTTGGCATGAACCTGAGCAGTCATGTCGGCGACGAGTCGAAGAATGTAGAACGAAACCGTAGTCTGTTCTTTGAAGCGATCGGGGTTCCAAAAGGAACGAAGGCGGTCTATCAGAACCAGGTCCACTCTCCGAACGTCACCATGGTTTCCGGAGATGAAGGCATGGTGAAAGAGAACGATGCGCTGATCACTGCCGAACCCAATGTGCTGCTCGGCGTTACCGTTGCCGATTGTACTCCGATCCTTCTTTATGAGTCGAAAGCAAGGTTAATCGCTGCTGTTCATGCCGGCTGGCGCGGAACAGAACAAATGATCGCTTTAACGGCCGTACGAAAAATGTTGGAGGCCGGCGCGGACCCGAAAAAGATCTATGCATTTATTGGCGCATCCGCTTCCAAAGAGAAATATGAAGTGGGTCTTGAAGTCGCTACGCTCTTCGAAGAGAAGCATCTCGTTGCGCTGCAGGGAGGGAAATTCCTGCTCGATGTCAAGGGTGCGAATTTCGATCAGTTGCGTTTCGCCGGAATTCCGAACGAGCAGATCGAAGTTTCGCCGCTCTGCACGATATCGGATGAGCGCCTTCATTCGTACCGGCGCGATGGAAAACGTTCGGGACGAATGCTCGCGGTGATTGTACGAACGAAAAGGGCAGACGAACGCCTGCCCTCGTTTTAAGTTTCTATGGTGCTGACTTCATTACCGCGACGGTATTCCGCCGCCGTAATAATAAATGTGCGTAGAAGCCGGCATGTACGTCGAGATCGAGGTCATCGGTACATCGCGGATCACATAGCTATTCCCGGCGGGCGAACGCTCTATGAAAACCACGCTGTTCGTATTCTCATTGAAGGCACGTGGAGTCACGGAATATCCGATGTTCAGATCGGGAATCAAATGATTCGTTAACACAATGTTCCCGTATGCGTCGTACGATTGCGGCGGATAATTCGCCTGATAAAACGCATTGTTGATCCATGGTTGCGAAACACTCGAGTTCAGCAGTACAGTATACGCATTGGAAAGGTCCGTTCCCGAGCACGAAGAAGGAATCGAACTCGTCGAGATCCAGCTTCCATTGCTGAGCGAATAATATTGCTGAGTCGAGGCATCGTAATAGGCATCGCAGTCCGGAATGTAATAGTACCGAACGTTCGTCAGGTTTTCGGACGTCGGTGCCCACGATGGCGGGGTGATGGTGTAAGCGGTTGAGGTCCCATACGGAGAATAGGTCGTCCGTGTGGTTGTGCTGCACGATGCCAAAAGTATAAGCGCCGCACCCAGTCCGGCGACAAGGAACGATTGGCGTGCAGAAAATGGAACGTTGTATTTAGATTTCATAATGGTCTCCCAAAGTTTGTCACGAGACCTGCGAAATATGTTCCAATTACAGACACCCGAGCGTACTCGTGTAAGAAATTCATAACAAAAGAAAGCTTCCGGAGCGGATGCTCCGGAAGCTTTAGCGCCGTTAGATCGTAAAGGATCTTAGAATCCGACCGACGCTTCGACGATTAGACCGTCGAATTTGCCATCGGTAAGCACGTTAACCGGCAGCGCTTTCGAGGCCGCGAGGGTGGAAGAACCCGGGTAGTCATTGTATTCCTGGGAGACATACTCGAGTTTCATCATAACGTTTTGTGTCATGAACCATCCAGCCGAGAATGCAAGTCGGTTGATCGTGACCTTCGGGTCCGAACCGTATTGCGTTTTGATCGCTACCAGGTTTGCAGCACTCGATGGCGTCCATTCGGCCTTGAGTGTATTGTAGCGACCGCCGACCCAGAATTGATCCTGATCGCCGAAGCGATAGAGGAGTTGGCCGGCCAACTGCGTGGCATTGCGAGTCGTCGTTTCAAAGATTTTACGACCATTCGCACTTTCATAGGTTCCAAAAAGTTCGAAGCCCATGAACTTGATAAACGGATTGATCATAAAGGTACTCACCGCTTCGCTGAAGCCTGGATTATAGCGTCCGTCTGTAAACACTTCGTTCGCATCGCCGGAGCTGGCCGCTGCAAGGGTTGCCTTGGTAACCATATCGGTCACGTAATTCGACCCGGCGCGATCTCCGCCAAAAAGCGTACTCGACCCGGTGCTGCTTTCGGTATAGTACGAACCAGTCAGTCGAACGCGAAGGTCTGGATTAATTTGCTTATCGAACCCAAGTTTGAAATGATAGGCTGGATTGTACCGATTCGTGTCGGCGGTAAGCGAATCGATCACCTGGGCCGCCTGGACCGACGGGTTCAGCATGCCATCGGTTACGCCGACCATTGCAAAGAAACCGCTGGGGTCATGGAAGTACACTTCGCCGCCGATCTCGGTCGCGAATTCGTCCATGATATTGTTTTCAATAAACGGGTTGTACATTTCGTTGCCACCGTCGGCGCGATAGAAATGCGCATCGCCATAATCGACTTCGAGCTGACCGACCTTCACCGTCAAATACTTGAAGAGATCGTTGATAAGGTCGCTGTGCAAAAAGGTCGCCTTGTCCATTTGGAGGTAACCATTCTTTACCCAGCAATCTTCATGATGGCGGGTTGAAAGATACACGGTGACGTTGATGCGAATGCCATCGGCAACTTGCGCGTCCAAGAACATATCGGCCATCGCGAGATTGAACCCATTGGTGAGCTTCGTAAGATGGTTTTGCGTATCGACCGCCGTGAGTGCGCCCTCCGAAGGATTGAGTGTCGGTGGGATAATCCAGGAGCCGTCGGAATTCGTGACGTAATTCGAAGTGCGAAGCGTTTGATAGTGCTGCGCGAATGCGCCTCCGACGTTGACATGGATGCCGGTGAACGGCGTGGTGTCGGTTTTCGTCGTTTCGAACATATTCACACCACGTTCGTCATAGGGGCGCCAGAATTGCAGGGGCAGGGTCTGGGCCTTCGCGACAATCGCGCCGAGGCAGAGAAGGATAAGAACTCTTACAGTCTGTTTCATAACGTTGGTTGTTTAAGTGTATAAGAACTAGGAGCGATTTGTCTTCTTATTTGACAAAGATGAGTGAGTAGTTGAGCCGCAACGCATCGCCGACCTTCATGGCGCCCAGCATAAAGCTCGGACGTTCGATGTTGAACTGCGAAAGCGTAAGCGCCACGGAGCCGCTTACCGAAAGGGAGCCATCGGCGTTCAGGACGCCATTGGCATTCAGGATTACGGGTTTCGTTACCCCGGAAATGGTTAAGTTACCGTGCGCGACGATCGTATATTTGTTCCCGCCGGCAGCGGTAATCTCCGCCGACGTCATTCGGAACGTAATGTCTTTGTACTTGTCGGCATGCAGCGCGTCGTAGGCGTTGTCGTTCATGCCGTCGTGGTCGCTTTTAAGATTCCTGACGGGCAATACGACCGTGAGCGAATTAATAGTCGAAAGCTGATTGTCCGGCGAGACCGTAAATTCCCCATTCGCGGTGAAGGAATGGGCGGTCATCGTCCAATCGTGCATGGTCGACGTGCCGTACAGGGTCATGGTCGGCGTGCCACCGACGCGATAAGGCGCCTGGGCAATGGTCGCTGCGACCAGCCCCAGCGTGAGAACAATCGCGAGGGGCATCGCTGCGATCCTCGCAAAGCGGGTTGAATTGTGAAGTGTTTTCATGTCGATTATTTAGTAAAAATCAATGTGTAGGTTAGGGTCATTTCATCGCGTGCGCGGATCGCTCCGAAGAGAAGCGACGGCCGCTCGACGTTGTAGTCTGACATTCGTAAAGCTTGTGAGCCGGTAAAGACGACCGTCCCATCGGCATTGACTTTCGATTGCATGCTCAGGGTAACGGTCCGGGTTACGCCGGCAACCGTAAGTGTTCCCGTTGCCATCACACGATAGCAATGGGTTCCGCAGGGAACGATCGTTGCCGAGACGAGCTGAAAGACGATGTCCTTGTATTCGTCTGCTTTGAGCGCCGCGTAGGCATGTTCGTCCATCGCTTCATGCTCCCCCTTGAGGTTATGGACCGGCAGATCGAATGTGAGTCCATCGATTGCGGTAAGCTCGGTTCCATTGGAAAGTGAAATTTCGGCGGTCCCTTGAATGCCATGGGCCGTCATATTCCACTCGCTGATCGGGGTGGTCCCCGAAAGGTTCATCACGACGGCTTTTGAAGCACTCATTCGATACCCTGCTTCCGTGACATGGGAATCGGCGGTTGCGACCGGAATCGTCTTCGCAAAGCCGCAGGCTGTCCCCAAAATCAGGGCTGCCAGAAGCAGGATCGGAAGAAGGAAAGTACGCATTTCGAATCGGTCTTTTTTCGTGACACTCGGCAATAAGGCCATATGCATTCCAGCGTTAAAAACTGTCGTTTTTCGCATATTTTCGATAAGTTTCTGGACGTTTCGTAAGATTTTTTTACGATTTTTACCGTAAAGAAATTTTACGGTCTGGGCGCTTTTGGTTAGAAAAAACTGGCTTGCGGCAGCACTATTGCAATTGCGTAAAAAGCTCGATGTTTTGGCCACGTTGCTTCGAAAGAATTTTTTTCGAGAAGGCCCGGAAGCCAAACCGTATTCCAAGCATGGGAAGCGCTGAATTTCGGAGGTTCTGAAATATCATTGTATGAAATTGTAAAGTAGTCTTATGAAACCGCGTGAATTTTTTACGAACGCGTACAGAAACTTTACTGGCTTTTCGATGGGAATTTTTCGGAATAGCGATTCCTAACCGTTAACTCTTTTTCTCTCCAGGAAAGAATTTTGCCTACCGCTTAGGACGATTTCGCTCCTTTACCTTAATTTCGACGTTTTTCGCCCATACGGAAACAATGGCACATGCAAAGCATAGCAAACCGTAATATTGACGATCGTTATGCACCTGCACCAGGAACTCGAAAATTTTTATTTAGGTATGGCCGACGATACGCATCCCCATTCGAATGGAGTTCTCACCGACCCGGCGCATCGGATGGTATCCCGGAAGCCGCGCGGCCGTCACATTGAGAGGCCGCAATGCACGATGCTCATTCTCGAGGACTTCGACGAGATCCGAGCATTCCTTGCCCGGCATTTTACTCAAAATGGTTACGAAGTTTTTTCATCCTCGACCCTCCGAGATGCCCTGGCACTCGCCTGGGAAGAAGTTCCACAGATCATCATCGTCGATTACGACCTTGCCGGCGAGCGGGCCATTCACGCGGTGGAACGGCTCCATACAGCGATGCCCCAAAGCGTTATCGTTCTCATCGGCGGGCCAGGGACCACGGAGGTAGAAGAGAATGCGACGCTTGCCGGTGCCACGACGGTCCTGCCCAAGGCATACGCGATTACCGAGATGGACCACGTCATCCAGCACGCATTACGCCAGCCACCGCAGCCGAGATATTTTTCGTAAAATTGCCCGCGCCGGCACTTACGCCCGGCGCTCGTGCTTCGGTTTCGGGTTTTCGCCGTAGACGACGACCGGAGTTCCCACTTCGGTCACTCGAAACATTTCCTGGATGGCGAACATCGGGATCCGCACGCAACCATGGCTTGCCGGATGCGTGGGAACGCTGTTATCGCCATGCACGGCATAGCCGCCAGAAAAATACATCGGGTCATACATCAGTCCCAACGGACTTTCCTTCCAGCCATCGACTTTACTTTCGATCCTGAACGTTCCGCGTGGCGTTCGCGCATATTCATCGCCTTTGTCCGGATCGTCGAAGCGCTCGCCACTGCCGGTCGAAACCGAAAGGACCCGGTTCACCTGGTCGTTCGGGTCGACGACGAACATCACCTGCCGGTCGAGATCGACCTCGAGATGTTGCGCATGCATCTTGTCATGCGCTTCGGGAACGCTCGCGCGTTCGAGAGCGGCAACGGTCGAATCGTCGAGCCGGCCCGTGCGAGGGAGATCGGTAACTTTTTGGAAGGCAACGATCGCTTGCCGGTTCGCATCGTCCTTTAAAGAATACGTTCTGCCCGTCCAATAATGGAGCTGGTACAGTCGGTTGATCGCCCAGACTGTTTTCTCATTGACGGAAGAAGCTGAAGCGGCTTTTTTATCGGCAGAAGTGCCCTGCGCCGTGACCGATGTTCCCCACAAGCAGGCCGCCAATACTATTAGAATATATTTCAGGTAATTTTCCCATTTTGTTTTCATATCCATGGGTAAGTTTGTATTCGCATGCCAGAAAAGCATGCGGGATATCGCGTGTTTAATTATAAATCTTATTCAACTTTTAACTTATTTTTTCATGAAAATATTTGCGCTGTATGATGGCAGCTTAATCGGAGATAGAGCCCAGAAATTCACCCTTTTTTCGGAAATAACAGAAATTTAAAGAGCAGCCCTTGACTTTTAAAAAAGAATTTTGTAAGTTTGTTTTTTAGGAACACGAAATGTGTCTCTTCACTTGATAACTTCGGGTACGGTGCACGCTGGATCATTTTTAAGAAGCTCCAACTTGCTTTCGTCGAGCACTTGGGTGAAATCCGTTGCAAGCGTACGCCGGGAACCGGGAATGTTCCGGCCTCTAATTCACAGGATTATCTGTCGATCGTCGATGCCACGACATGGAATGGACTTCACACGATGGTCGTCCCGAACGGGAACTATGCAATCCCAGTGCAAAAGACCATCTTCCTTAGCGCCGATCCTCGCTTTGTCAACAATCTTTCCATAACTGTCGCCGGTGCTTCAACGTCCGCTGATGTCCAACTCTCCCTGCGCGACAGTGCCGCGACGAGCGGAGATTTCCAGAACGCGGCTGCCGGAACGATTCCTGTATCGCTTGTCGCACGAGGCCTATAATTTATGTATAAAAATATTTTAATATTCATTCTTTTGAGTATGCAGTGCGCTTGTTTGCGCTCTCAGTCTTTGTCAGAGCTTGACAGGGCAATTCTTGCGAAGAATTATAGTTTGATGCTAAGCCTCTTAACAAGAGGAGAAAATCCGAATGCGGTGGGACCGGAAGGAGTAACTCCGTTAAGTTGCAGCATCGGGATGGACGATTCAATAGCATTACAAATTCTTCTTAGAAGCGGAGCTAATATACATGCATTGCTTCCCCCATTAGGAGAATCGTTGCTTCATGAGTGTGTCAGCTTAAGCAAATTCAGAGCTGCAAAATTTTTACTTGAGCATGGTGTCAGTGCCAATGTTGTGGATAGTTCTGGCGAAACGGCATTGATGTATGCTGTTCGAATGGAAAATTTACTTGCAGTTTCATTCTTGGTAGGAAACGGCGCAAATGTGAACTTTTCGTTAAAAGCAGCTAGATCTCAAGAGACGCCTTTAAGTGTCGCGATATTTAATCGTGAAAATGTAGGCAGAGAATTGAGAATGAAGGAAGGATCATACACTAGATTCGATACCGTCAATTTTTTAAGGTTCGCAGCCGATTTGGGTATCATCGATACACTCCTGAAGGCTGGGGCAAATGCGAACGTGCCTTCTAATGTAGATACAGGTCTCTCTTTCCTGCATATAGCTGCACGCGAGTGTGATACGACAATAGTACGCTTGCTCCTTAAGCATGGGGCGGATAAGAATGCAGAGGATAATCTCCGACGTCGACCGTACGACGTGGCGGTTGAAAATGGGTGCAAGCCAATTGAAGAACTTTTAAAATAAATTCTCGGCAAGCACCGGAAGACAGGACGGCTATACTTTATCTGAATAAAGAATGGAACGCAAACTGGGCCGGTGAGACTGCGATCTTCGATTCGAACACTGGTGAGATTATTCGTTCGGTGCTGCCGAAATGGCGACGGCTGCTTATTTTCCCGGCTAATATGTCCCATGTGGGTCGTGGAGTTTCCAGAATTTGTCCGCACTTGCGAAATGTACTGGTTTTTAAAGCACGGCCCGAAGAACCGGTGCAAGAGGGCCATTCACGCGATGCATTGGAGAAAATACTTATCGAAGCTGGGATTGAAAATGGCGAAATGAAGGATTTAGAAAAGCTTCTCAAAACATACGATAATCTAAAGAATTGGAATTGCATTCATCCTGTTTGCTTTGTAGGTGTATGCACTCTATGTACCGAATGCGGAATTCCAAGTTGCATTCGCAGATCTTCGCGCTAAAATTCTTGAGCTCTTCGGAAAAGAAGCCGATCGCCTTGCGCTCCTTTTTGCGACAGTTGATGTGAAAAAGCTTATTGCCGACGACATTGCAGTAAATAAATCCGATGGAACTACGATTTCACTCGAAACGAACGACAAGCAATATCTTCGCCTTTTCGAGACGGCGAATAATGTAAGGCCGGAGCCGATCGATCGTAAGCCACCCGAGGCACCCTGAGCCACGAAATTCGACCCCGCCATACAAAAGCGCCCGTCCAAAGGGAACGGGCGCTATAAAGATTCTGCGATAGAATAGTTACCGCTCCATGCGGAGCTCGGCCTCGCGTTCCTCGTGGGCCTGGTGTTTCGTTGCCCAGTGACCCGAGAAGAATTCATACGAGCCATCGCTACGCTCGATGTAATGCGAAGGCTGCCAGACCATGTGCCGGCTTGGCGGTACCTGCCAGGTGCCGCTCTGCCAAACATAGGTCTGCGAACCGGGGTCGAACTGATAGAAGCCCGGTGTCCAGATTGCGCCGCCACCCGGAGACGGCGGGACCGTTTCTACCTGAGCCGCGGGGGGAGCGAGTTGAATTCGTACTCCGACCTGCGAATAGGCTGCCGGCGTCGCAAGCGCTAAGAACGCGCCCAGCGCGAGCACTTTCAGAAGTTTACGCATAGAAATATCCTCTTTTCTAATACTATACTCTTTTCGATAAAGACGATGGTCCTTTTCGATAAGAGCATGGAAGAGAGGCACAATTAGCTTGCCGCAATTGGAATCGTAAATCGAAAGTCATGAAGGTGTCATTAGGCTTAAATAGAATGTATTCCAAAGCGTCGAGCGGCGGGATGACGAAAAATATTTTTATACAAAAAAGCAACCGGTCACACCTCACGGGGGATTCGGTTGCTTTTCTAACGTCTCTTAAGAGAATGGCCGAAGGTCTATCTCCAGTGTCCTTCGACGTACGTCCAGTGATCGTGATGGTGCACATAGGTCGGTGGAACCCATACGGCGTGGGGATGGGGCGCCGCGACCCACTGACCCGGCTGCCAGGTGTATGAATTTGCAGTGGCATCGTAGGTATAATACCCGCGCTGCCAGACCATGTGTTCGGCCGGAGCCGGTGTCCGTTTTTCGATCTTTAGTTTTGGTGGCCGAACGTGGATTTCGATCCCAGCCTGCGAGAATGCGGGCCATGCAATGGCAAGCCCTGCGACGATCGCACAACATTGAAAAAATTTACGCATACGCATCAAGTAAAAGTTGTGAAAAATAATTGTGAAAAAGTGTTCAGGTGCGCAGCAAGAACTCTGCCGGAAGAAACTCATCCATAAAGGGATAGAAACCGGCAAAGAAACATGTTCAATGAAGACTACGCAAAATAGATAGAAGTATGTCGCCTGATGTAACGAAGAGGATCTCTGCGCTCGCCGAAAAGTACTATCCGGAAATGGTACGGCTCCGGCGGACGATCCATGCGAATCCAGAACTCGCCTTCGAGGAATATGCCACGAGTTCACTCGTCGCCGAAACCCTGGAAAAACTCGGGCTCGAGGTGAAGCGGGGGGTGGCGAAGACCGGAGTGGTCGCATCTCTTCGTGGTTCTCGTTCCGCCGGGGATTCGGTGGTCGCATTGCGAAGCGATATGGACGCGCTGCCGATCCAGGAAGCGACGGGGCTCGAGTTTGCATCGAAAAATCCTGGCAAGATGCATGCGTGCGGGCACGATTCGCATACGGCGATCGGACTCGGCGCGGCGATGATCCTTTCGGAACTAAAAAATGAACTGCGGGGCGAAGTGCGATTTTTGTTTCAACCAAGCGAAGAACGGAACCCGGGCGGTGCGCCATACATGATCGAAGAAGGGGCCCTCGATGGCGTTTCGAAAGTGTATGGTTTGCACGTCCTTGCCCAAGCCGACGCCGGGACGGTCGGATTTTGTCCGGGTGAAATGATGGCAAGTGCCGACGAACTCTATATCACGATCAAAGGCAAAGCGGGGCACGGCGCGCGGCCGCACCACACGATCGATCCGGTTGTCGTGAGCGCACAGGTGATCCTTGCCCTGCAAACCCTCGTTTCGCGAAATTTGGATCCCTTTGCGCATGGCGTGATCTCGATCTGCAGCGTCCACGGCGGATTTGCTCCGAATATCGTTCCGCCCGAAGTAAAGCTGGTCGGGACCTTACGGGCGATGTCGAAGGAATGGCGACGTTATGCCCATGAGCGCATTCACGAGATCGTGAACGGCATTTGCTATTCGGCGCGCGCCGAAGCGGAGATCAAGATCGACCTCGGATATCCCGTGCTCGTGAACGATGAAGCCGAAACGGTCTTCGCCGAAGCCTGCGCACGAGAACTCTTCGGCGAAGAGAGCGTCTTCCGGGCAGAGCGGCTTATGGGTGCGGAAGATTTTGCCTATTATCTCGAAAAAGTACCCGGAACATTTTATCGCCTCGGAATTCGGAACGAAGCCCAGGGCATTACGGCCGATATTCATAACGACCACTTCACGATCGACGAATCTTCGATGAAAGCCGGCGCCGCGATGCAGGCATATCTGGCCGTGAGGGGACTGGAACTGTAATTCCAGAAATGATTAGAAGACCGTAAGTCGAATCTTCACCTTGAGCCTGCAATGTAACCCCCCGGATGGCATGGAATAGAAATTCCCATTGTTTCAAAGCCTCATGTTCGAACGCCTTCTCTCTCGTCCCATTTATCTCGCGGCAATGGTCGCCGCGATTGCTTTTATCGTTTATTTGCAGACGCTTGCCCCGAGCGTCGATTGGATCGATGCGGGTGAACTTGCGACCGACTGCTACACGCTCGGTATTGCACACCCAACGGGGTATCCGCTCTTCACGCTTATTGGCTGGGTCTTTTCCCATCTGCCGATCGCGAGTTCGATTATCGTGCGCTTAAATCTGATGGCCGCATTTTTTACCGCACTCGGAGCCGGAGGCATGGTCCTGCTGGCTTCGGAACTGTTCCAGAACTGGATGCCGCAGCGCGTCAAGAAGCCAGTTCTGAAAAATCTCAAGGGCAAAGCACAACCACAGAAAAAAGGAAAACAACGTAACGCTGTAGCAGCGCCGTCTTCGCGCCGTGACGCCTCCACACCGAATACCGTCGGTGGCCGAATTGCAACCTCGAGAGAAATTGCTCAGGTCCAGGCGCAAATTCCATTTATTCCCAATCTTGCGGCGTTCGCTACGGGACTTGCCGCCGCATTCAGTGCAACGTGGTGGAATCAATCGACTTCGATCGAAGTCTATCCGCTGCACCTGTTTTTCGTTCCGTTGGTGCTATTTTTCTTTTTGCGGATGCTTCGGAATGAAGAGAGCGAAAAGATCCAGAAGGATGGAATTCTTTTTGCGCTGCTCCTCGGTCTCAGCTTTACGAATCACATGACGACCATCCTGTTAGCGCCGGCGTGTCTCTATATGTTCTTTGCACGATACAGATTTTCGAAACTTGCACGAAATCGAATTGTGCGACTTGGACCATTTTTTATTGCACCGCTGCTGCTCTATGGTTTCATGCTTATTCGTTCCGCGCAGTATCCACTAATGGACTGGGGACATCCGGCCACGTTCGGGGCGCTCATTCGCCATGTGACGGCGAAACAGTTCCAGGTGTGGATGTACACGGGCAGCGGCGCCGCCGCAAAACAGTTTGCCTATTTCTGGAGCAGGGTTCCGAAAGAGTTCACCATTGTCGGTGCATTCCTTGCCTTGCTAGGACTTTGGAAAATGCTCAATGCGGCGAGCATTAGAAGGACCCATATTCTCGCATTCACACTGCTCCTCTTTTTCGGATGCCTTTTTTACTCGATCAATTACGATATTCACGATATCGATTCCTATTTTTTACTGGCGTTTCTTACGATGGCATTGTGGATCGGGGCCGGTATTTTGGCATTTAATCGAACAGCGCCACTATTCTCCCGGTGGGCACCTTGGATTTTTCCTAAATGGCGCATTGTCGCTAATATCGCAGGGCTGATGCTTCTCCTTATTTTGGTTGAGATTTGGAATAATTGTTCCGAGAACGACGAGAGTGGGAACTACATGGTGCAGGACTTTACGCTGAACATGCTGCGCAACCTCCCGCCTCATGCCATCGTCTTTTCTACGCTTTGGGATTTCTGGGTGAGCGGGGACTTTTATTATCAGCTTGTGGAACATGTGCGACCCGATGTGCTGGTGATCGACAAAGCGATGCTGCGGGACCGCCCCTGGTACTACGCAGAACTCGAAAAACGGGCACCCGATGTTTTCGCTCGAGTGAAGCCGGAAGAAGAAGCGTTCCTGACGCTGCTCAAAGCATTCGACGAAGGCCGTCCGTTCAATGAAGCGGGCATTGCTCCGGCGTACCAGAGTTTTACAACCGCACTCATCGAAAAGAATCTCGATCGTCCGATTTTTATTACGCAGGAAATGGTCGATCAGCGAGATGACTTGTTCGCCCCCACGATGAAGATCGTTCCTGCTGGCGTGGCGTATCGGCTATGGCCACGCGATACCGTATATATGGCTACGGTGCCAAACGAGACTTGGGACGATAAAAATTACCGGCGGCGAGATTATTATACCGACGACGCGCGGCTGATGCAGGCGGTCCCGCTCGAACGTTATGCCGGTGCCTGTCTTGCGCGCCACGATACGAGCACGGCGCGCGCGTTCCTGGGAAAGGCACTTCTGTTTACACCCGATCTCGACGCGAATATCGATGCACTTCCCGACCGCGATCGCGAAATTGCCGACGCCGCCAATGAAAATTTCACACAGCTCCGGGCGATGAAAGCCCAGTTACATTAATACGATCTATGAGCTTTACTCACCGCATTACCCCGGAAGATATTCGCCGTGCCGACACGAACGACATGGCAGTACATATCGCTCGCATGGCCCAGCACCTGCGAGAAGCTGTAAGCATGTTTAACGAGGCGTGGAGCGCAGGGGCGAAACAACTTGCCACGCCGAAAGGAATTATCGTGCTTGGCATGGGCGGCTCCGCCATCGGAGGGGACTTATTGCGCGCCTACCTTCCTTCGCTCCCCATTCCTTTTGTCGTTAATCGCAGTTACGATCTTCCGGCAGGGGCCAATGAAACGATGCTTGTGATCGCAAGCAGTTATTCCGGTAATACCGAAGAAACGCTTTCGTCCTTCGAGCAGGCGGTCGCAAAGAAGATTCCAATCGTGTGTCTCACGACGGGCGGCACACTTGCCGAGCGGGCAACAGCATTGGGGTTCCCTCTGTTTTCGAGCAAGCCCGGGATGCAGCCGCGCGCGGCCCTTGCGTTCAGTTTCGTTCCAATCCTGCTGCTGCTCGAAAAACTCGGGCTCACGCAGGGAGAGGAAGCGAAGATCGAGCGGACTGCTACGCTGCTCGAAAAACTGGCGGAACGCTACGGGCCAAACCATCTGGACGATTCGAACCTCGCGTTCAAACAGGCGGGCGATTTGTTGCACCGGATTCCCGTGATTTATGCGCCACAGGATTACGAAGCGGTCGCATTGCGGTGGCGCGGCCAGATCCACGAGAATGCGAAGCACGTTGCGTTTTCGAATGTCCTGCCGGAAATGAATCATAATGAACTCGAAGGCTGGTCGCATCCGATCGATCTCGTACAGCATTTTTCCGTGGTTCTTCTGCGGACTAGCGACGAACACGAGCGCATCTCGAGGCGATATGAAGCCATTCACGACATTTTTCGGAGCAAGCAGGTCGATGTATTCGAGATTTCGGCAGAAGGCGAAACACGGTTGGAGCGCCTTTTCAGCCTGATCGCACTGGCCGATTGGACGAGCCTGTATATGGCACTGTTTTCGGGCCTGGACCCAACGGCTATTGCCACAATCGAGGCATTTAAGCAGAAAATGAGGTGAGGCTGCTTATTCATCCCTGAACGCACTTATTTTCGTATTTTCGCATGGGTTCTTTAGGCAATTTCTGCAATGTGCCGCCGCGAAGACCTCGAACCATTCATTTTTGGCCGTTAATTTATGATGAAACGCACTGCAATCAGCCTTCTTTTCTTTCTTTTTGTCCATAATGTGTCAGCACAGACGTACGGCGTTTGGCAACTCGTAAAGAGCACTCCATTCCCGGAGCAATATTCCACGATGGCTTGGTCCTCGGAAGACACAGGATTTTTTCTCGGTGCTTCTTTAGACATCACGCGGACTGGCGATAGTGGGATCGATTTCACGGTCCTGAAATTTCCGAACCCCATCGATACGCTTCATCTCGACACCAACGGCCATAGCTATGTGGCATATAGCCACGATAAAGCGATCGGGAGCGTCAGCGATATGGCGTGGCCTGCGCAGAATACTGGCTTCGTGGCAGGTGTGACCAATGCGGACGCCTACGGCCACACACAGCAGCCGACGGTCCTGGTAACGCATGATGCAGGAACTACATGGAGCCAGTATTATCCCACAGACAATGATACGGTCGTTGTTCCAGCCGATACGGTTATTGATGACAGTCATACTCCGCCGGATACGACGATCACGCCCTCTTATAAAATTATCAGTCCGAAGCTTTTCAACTACATTTCGTTTCCAAGCACTACGGTCGGTTATGCATCCACGGCTTTAGGGGATGGATCGAAAAATTTTATCACGAAAACAACAGACGGAGGGGCGAGTTGGTCGAGTCTGTATGGATCCGATTCTCTCGCATTTAAGAAATTATATTTTCGAGATGTAAAGAATGGAATGTTTTTTGCGCAAGGGGTATCGGTCCATATCGGTTACACGACCGATGGGGGAAAATCCTTTCATATCATTCGCGCTCCTTCCGACTCCACCCCATATTTTCTGCAATGGAATAATGATAGCTCCTGGATCGCCGGTCTCGACAGCGTCTATCGTTCGACGGATTCGGGCAAGACCTGGAAATCAGTGCTTGCATACGATCCCGTAAACGGACCGGCGTCCGTCGGCGTATTCTACGATACGGTAGGATTTGTATTTCGCCAGGCTGGTCAGATTGTTTTTGAGAGTAACGATTTTGGTGCAACTTGGACCCCTTCCACGTTACCGACAGCCGGAGGCGCGTCCGACACGGTGACGCCGATCGCTGCTTCCATGCCGTCGCGTTATACGGCATATTTACTGGCAGCCGATCCGTTTCAATCGAGCGATGTCCTCCAAAAAATTGAATTTCCGCGGCCCACGCAGAGCGGTGGGAGCGTCGTGAATTCTTCAGGGGGGAGTGCTTTGGCGTTCACGGTGACGGAAAACGATCATTCGGCCATTTTTCAAATGGGCACGTCCGCTTCTTCCCATCTCATTGAAATTATGGATGTCATGGGTCGCGTACGAGCTTCCATCGAAGTTCCACCTGGAAGTTCTGCCGCCTCATTCGAACTTCATACCCTCACGCCCGGCAACTATTTTGCCCGGCTTGGAACCGAGATCGTAAAGTTCAGCGTCAGCGAATAGGAAAAGCGAATACAAATATGAAACCTCTCTTTTCGGTCCTCGCCCTGTGGTCGCTCCTGGCCGTGCCGGTTCTGGCCCAAACGGCAAGCTGGCAAAAAGTGGCCGGCAGCCTGACCTCCGATGTCCCCTCGATTGTATTTACGTCGAACGATACCGGATATATGCTGGAACAAACCGGTTCGACCATGACGATTGTAAAAACGATGAATGGCGGACAAAGCTTTTCAGGGCTTCCCGTTCCCGCCGTTGGAACCGTTACCGGAGTGACGAATATGTGCTGGCCGACCGCGAACGACGGGTTTGTGGCCTGTGCAACGTCGAGTGGCACGAAGCTGCTCGTGACGCACAATGCCGGCGCAAGCTGGAACGAATCGACGGCGAGTTCGTCGGAGAGTTTCAATTTTCTTTCGTTTCCCACCGCGAGTGTGGGATATGCGTCCGGCTCGAAAATTCCTTCCGGTTCCGGATACTTTGTCGCGAAAACGACGGACGGCGGATCGAATTGGACGACCGTGTACACAAACACCAATACGATCGGGAGCCTCGATTTTCACACGGCCATGGATGGAATTATCTTTGTGGACGATAATAGCCAGGTCCCTCAACTGGCCTATACCTTCGATGGCCTCGAAAGTGCGCCGAAGATGGCCGCGGCGTTTGCAAGCGATATCGCGACCGATTATTTCCTTCACTGGAACGACGATAATTCGTGGATCCTCGGATACGAGGGGATCCAGCGTTCTTCGGATTCGGGGAAAACATGGACCCGCGTGGTCGAAAGCCAGAAGAACGATATTTCGTATGGCGATATCGTTTCCGCGTGTTTTTATCATCGACGCGGCTTCGCATTTTCGGAATCGAAGTCAGTCGTATTCGAGACCTTGAATTATGGAATCACCTGGAGTTCCACGACGACGTCGCCCAATATTTTGAATGAAAGTTCGGCCGTTTGTTCGATGCCGAGTTATACAAAGGCCTACGTGTTTGGTATCGATAGTGCGGCAGAAGCCGATAATCTGGGCGGTCCTACGAACGGAATGCTGCTGACCGCTTCCCTTCCGGCCGATACGACGCACGATCCGGGTGCCGGAGTTGCATCGCTCCCAACAGCGGAACAGTTTTCCCTCGACGATCTTGGGAGCACGCTCTTATTTCACATCTCTCCGTCGACGCATGAACAGACCATCGAAATTTACGATCTGTTAGGCCGCGAATATTTCTCGATTCCCCTGGCTCCGAATGCCGGCACGGCGACCTTAACGAAGGAAGCCCTACCTCCCGGAATTTATTTCGCTCGCGTCGGTCGTTCGGTCCTGAAAGTTTCCGTGGACGAATAAGACCTTATAACTGGGCCAGGGCTTCGCTCTTCGTGGCCCAGTCGTACATGAGGTTGTCCAGACTGGTCTTAATCTGGGCGAGCCGATCGGCATTTTTCTTCACGCGTTCCGAGTCGGTGTAATAGCCGGGATCGAACATGGCATCCTCGATCGCTAATTTTTCTTTTTCGAGAGCTTCGATCTTCTTTTCGATCTGTTCGATCTTGGTTCGCAACGGTTTTTCCCGCTGGAATTTTTTATTACGCTCTTCGGCTTCGACGCGCTTTCGTTCGACGTCGTTTTTTCCGCGATCCTGCTTTGCCTGCAGTTTCTGATCGTTCTTCTTTGTTTTCAGGCCCGCTAATTCCGAAGCGCGTAATGCATCTAAATACGTTTCGAGCGGGCCAGGGTATTCTTTGACGCGACCGTCGCCAAACGTCAGGACACGGTCCGTGAGATCGTCCAAAAAATCGCGGTCGTGCGAAATGACAATAATTGTTCCTTCGAACTGCAGGAGCGCTTCTTTTACTACTTCCTTGGATTGCACATCGAGGTGATTCGTGGGTTCATCCAGAATCAATGTGTTGACGGGTTCGAGCAGCATTTTTGCCAGGGCCAGGCGTGATTTTTCTCCGCCCGAAAGGACGCGCACCGGTTTGAAAACATCGTCGCCCCGAAAAAGAAAGGCTCCCAAAAGGGTGCGGAGCTGGGCCTGAGAGCGCGGCGTGGTGTCCGATTTCGATTTTCCCCAGCCCGTCGAGGGGCCATCCTCGCCGGTATGAAATAGTTGTGCGCGCGAGACCTCCTCGAGGGTTTCGAGTACCGTGATCGTTGGCTTTAGCGCCTCCGCCTGGTGCTGTGCATAATATCCGATCGTCACATTATGCCCGAGCGTAAGGGAACCTCCCGTGAGGGGTTCCTGGCCGGCAAGAATCTTTCCCATCGTCGTTTTGCCTTCGCCATTTTTGCCCAAAAAAGCGACACGATCCCCCCGCTCGATCCGAAGTTCGACGTTCGAAAACACCATATGAGAACCATCATAATTTTTCGCGCCGTGCTCGATCTCGAAGACCATCCGTCCCGAGGGTGAAGCGTGTGGAAAGCTGAAATGGACGGCTTTGCCGTGTGAGGCCAGTTCGATCCGTTCCATGCGCTCGAGCATCTTCAGGCGCGATTGTGCCTGCCGGGCCTTCGTCGCTTTGTATCGGAACCGTTCCACGAAATGTTCGAGCTCTTTGCGACGGGCATCGAGGTTCGCGGCTTGCGCTACCAGCTGTGCTTCGCGCTCGGCTTTGGTCCGCTCGTAATATTCGTAATTGCCGGAATAAACGTCTACGCGCGCATGCTCGATCTCGGCGGTCCGGTTCGTGACTAAATTGAGGAAAGAACGATCGTGGGAGACCATAACGATCGTTCCCTCATAGCCCTTTAAGAATTGCTCGAGCCAGAGCAGGCTTTCCAGATCGAGGTGGTTGGTCGGTTCGTCCAGGAGCAACGCATCGTTGCGGGCGATGAGGAGCTTCGCCAGCAACAGCCGCATTTGCCATCCGCCGGAAAAGACCGAAAGCGGTCGGCGAAAATCGGATTCTTTGAAGCCAAGTCCGACCAAAATCTTTTTTGCCTGGCGTTCGAGTTCGAAGCCGCCCAGGTCTTCGAACTTATGATGAAGTTCCCCAAAGCGTTCTACAATTTCAAGATACGCTGCACTGGTGTGGTCCTGTGCCGGGTCTTCCATTTCTCGCTGAGTCTTTGCGAGGGCTTCTTCGATCTCGATCAGGTCCTCGCGCGCCCGAAGCGCTTCCTCGAGAAGCGAACGCGCCTGGGCGTCGCGGTCCAGCGTTGGCTCTTGCGGAAGATAGCCGATCTGATAGCCGGTCGGAGTGTTAACCGATCCCGATTCGGGTTCGTAGATGCCGGCGATGATACGCAAGAGGGTCGTTTTGCCGGCGCCATTAGGCCCGACCAGACCCATCCGGTCGCCCGGGCGTATCGTGAGCATGACATCCCGAAATAAAAATTCCCCCCCGAACTGCATCGAAAGGTGCTCGAGGGCGATCATGGCTGCAACCCTCTTCGCGTTCGATGCCGCCGCCGGACGAACGGCATGTGCCGCTCCACGTGCTGTCCATCCTTATTATAGGGCAGTACCGAAATCGATCCGTCGAGTTCCAGGATCGCGGTCCGCACTTCGGAAATATCGGCAAATCCATGCTCACGAATTTGTTCTTCGAGCTCTTCCGGGCGGATCGATTCTCGCTCGAGGTTCGAAGTGACATAGCGACCGTTGCGGACCAGCAGTCGCGGCTCGCCGGTGATCAGGCGACCCAGCTTCGTGTCGCGAAACAGGATTTTCGTGAGAATGACATTAATAAGGATAAGTGTCGCCGCTGCAATGATGCCCCCTAAAAGCGAAGTATCGTTGCCCACCATTGCATTCTGGACGGCATTGGAAACAAGCAAAATGAGCGCAAAGTCGAGCAGTGAAAGCTGCGAAATATGCCGTTTACCCGCAAGGCGGAAGCCCGCAATGATAACAAGATACACGACCGTACTGCGCACCACGATCGCTACCATCGAATCGAAGTCCATAATAGCTGGGAAGAACAGCCGACGTTGAATTATCGCTTCCGCTTAATTCAATTTATCGATCCATACGGTGGCGCTTCCTTCGCTCGTTCGAACCGTGCAGAGATAATTCCCGTCTGGCAGATGGCTCGGGACGATCGGGACTCGATGCTCGCCGGCGCTCAACTCGTGAAATTCTTGCGACCACAGAAGCGTGCCGACCGTATTGCGAAGCTCGAGTCGTACCTCGGAAGATTCACGGAGCAGGAATGAAACGATCGTGACGTCTTTAAAAGGATTGGGGGAGTTTCGAATTTCAAGTGCAGGAGCGAGAAGGGAATTCGAAACCGAACTGGAGACCACGCTTCGAAATACGCCCTGGCCTCGAGAAGCGGCGTAATAGGTTCCATCTCGTGCGTCCTCGCAAAGGTCGGTCGCGGCACTGAGCCGCGAAGCGCTGGGATCCTGGAGTCCGTCGCTTGCCGACGTCCAGGAATTTCCATGGTCGCTGGAACGGTAGATACCGGAATCCGTCGCCGCGAAGAGCGCCGAATGCGAATCGAGATAGGTCCGATTTACCGAACGAGGATGAACCGAGTCGGGGATCCAGATCTGCTGCCAGGAGAGCCCTTGATCGGTGGAACGAAAAACAGCCGGACGGCTCGTTCGGAACATCGTTCCATCTGTTTCGATGGCCGTCAGGCCAGAGCTGTTAGAAAGGAATGGTGCCCAAAGTTCACCATCGTCCGAGGAGCGATAGATCGTACCGACACCATCCTCGGAATAAAGGTTGCCATCTTTTCCGATGACGATCCCTTTCATCGTCGAGAGCCCAATGCCGAGGGTGTCGAGCGCCCACGAGATGCCATGATCGGTCGAGCGAACGATCCCGTATTGCGTCGCGGCGAGGGCACTGCCGGCCGATGAAACGGCGATCTGGTAACATTGATTAGAAGCTTGCTGTTGCGGAGGTCCTACCGGGTGCTTCCAGGTAAGTCCGGCACTGTTGGAAACCCACACGCCAGCGTTATTTCCCATGTAGAGGACGTTGGCGCTATCGATCGCGAAGGCGGGATCGAAAAGAGATTCGCCAATTTCAATATTGAGTTTGGACCAGGTTTCGCCACGATCGGTCGAGCGATAAATCAGGTCCTCGGTGACGCCGTATACATTACTCGTCCGGTCGACCGCGACATCGTAGACGAACGAGGCGGTAAGCATCGAATCGACAAGATCGAAGGTGACGCCGTCGTCGGTCGAGCGGAGCATCCCTTCGAAATCGGTTCCCACGAAGATTGTCCCGCTGGCATCGATGGCGGTCGCATAAATGCTGCCGCCGATCGTATCGGTACTCACCCATTGCCACGAGCTACCGGAATCGATCGAACGAAATAAATTCCCATAATTCGTGCGAAGAAAAAGGTGACCGTTGGCGGGGCTTTGAACCACATTGTATACAGCGGAGCCCATCGAATCGTGAAAGACCAGGTTCCAGTCGGCACCATTGTCCGTCGTTTGGTAGAGCCGGTCGGAAAGATCGCCATAAAAAATAGTTCCGCCGCTTAACACGAGCAACGCGGAAGGCTGCACGCCCGTCGGCGCCGGCGCGAGAATGCTCCAGTGCGCGGCATCGTCGGTGGAATGATAAATTCGATATACGTCGTGACGAGTACTGTCCAAATAATGCCCGAGTGCGATCAGGCCGCCGTTCGAAGCGGTAAGAATAGGGAAGTCTTTAATATGAGGATCGATGCCGGTGTCCGCTCTGCTCCATGAAACGCCATTATCGGACGATCGAAGAATACCGTATAGTGAGCTGCCGATGAAGAGGTCTCCGTTCGGCGAACATGCCATGGAAGAGATCACCCCGAACGTCAGTGTGGTATCCATCAGGGCCCAGGTCGGATTATCGTCGCGGTACCACCGAAAAAGCCCTGCATCGTAGGTGATCGCAAAAATATACCCTCGCGGGCTGGCTTCGAGATCTCGCATATGAAACGTGGTAAGTCCTGTATTGCGGGGATACCAGACATTCCCTGCATTAGGACTCTCGAAGGCTCCGGCTGCCTCCGTGCCTATGAAAAGGCGCTTAGTCGAATCAACGCAAACACTCGGGCAGGCTCCGCCCGGAGGGCCGTTTGTTTCGACCCATGGTGTAGAGCTTTCTCCGGGCTGTGCAAAGAGCGAAGCCGGAAGTGCAAGGAACAGGACAAGACTTCGAAAAAAACGCATGGTTTTCATATAGAACGAACCCGTTTTCGAAATTTTTTATCATTCGATTAAATCTTTCTTAGAACAAGTAGGTTCAACTAGACTTCCAAAACGGTCTCGTTCTTCTGCTGCAGGCCGGTTTTTGAAGCTTCTTTTGCGTCGTTGCGACTGGTTGCGCTCACAAATTTTTTTGTAACTGCGGAATCGTCGCGCGTTTTTAATATCGAGGACGACGATCTTCGATCTGCTTACTATCATTTGTTCTATCTGCTGTATGCGCTTTCGAAATTTGCTTTTCGCCTGTGTGTTGTTTTTTTCCGTCGAACCGGCACTGGCTCAATCTCAAAAGGGAATTCCATCGGACGGCCGCGATTTTTACCTGGCCGAAATCGTTCCGAGCATCAAGTGCGCCGCCATCAAACCGTTTCAGGGATTTTATGCGCTGATCAGCTCATATTATGACTGTAACGTCACCATCTCGTACTTCGATCAGACCGGAAAGGAAGTCACGGGGCCGACGCAACATATTCAGGCGAAAGAGGGGTGGCAATACCCGCTCGACCAGGGCATGATGAACCCGCGCGATGCCAACGGGGTCCCCCTTAATCCCGATGGGGAAGCTCCCGAGTATGCCACATGCCATATTCGTTCTGACCGGCCGATCAGCGTGTCGTATTACTCGACCGGCCCGAATTCGGGTTCGCTTTATATGGCGCTGCAGACCGGCGCCCTGGGCAAAACGTATGTCGTCGCTTCGATGCCGGCCAATCCTTCGCTGGGCCATGCCAACAGCCATCACTTTCCCTGTACTGCCGACTCCTCGAGTTCTGAATTTTGCATTATTGCCATTAAGGACAATACGAACGTAACCATCACCCCGAACGGGCTTACTCGCGGCGGTCATGTCGGCGTCAATTGCGGTCAGGGTGCAACAGGTCAGCCAAACCCTTTTAGTGTCAATCTTAACCGTGGCGAGGTCTACTACGTCAAGTCAACGATCGACGATCCGGATAATGATATGTCGGGCTCCATCGTCGTCGCGGACCAACCGGTCGCCGTTATTGCCGGAAACGAAGGAGCATTTAATGGCGAGACCTCCTTTTCTCAGTTAGGCGGCGATCAGCGCAATATGTCGGCCGAGCAAATGGTCCCTGTCGATTTCTGGACCGACAAAGATTATGTTTCAATGCCGTTCAAGGAGTCGCCAAATGGCGATCCCGGCGATGCCTCGGAGGGTTCGCAATTCAAGATCTTTATGTTCGACCCCAAAGGCACTACGCTCTTTACGACGTACGATCCCATTGGGCTTCAGACACAGTCCTTTGGGCGGTACATGTGTCCGCCGATGACGTATGACAATGTCGAGAGCGGAATCAACATCGGCGATACCAGCTCGACGAAGATCATGGTCGAATAGTACCAATATCGCGCACAATATTCAACGTCGGAACCATTCACGGCACCTGAGCAAATGAATATTATTCCGCTCAGTCGCTGCCGGACAAGTTATATGTGGCAAGTCCCGGACGATAAGTCACAAGTCCATAAAAAGCGATACATCAATATCATCGCCCGTTCCGACCAGCTTAACCACATCAATCTCTGGCATAATGCGATCGGTCCCGTCAATCTTGGGGGCTATCCGGCCGATGGACAAGCCTACACGATTCCTGGCCATCCGGAACTCGTCGGAAAGCGGTATGAAATTTTCCCGGGTTCTTATTATGCCATCGGCGATAGTGCCTTTGCGCTCTACCAATATGGCGATCTTGGCCTGGATCCCGATTACGATCTGGGAGATAATGACGATGACGATTATTATTTCTCGTATGCTTCGACCTGTGGAATTTCGTTTGGCATCGACGGCGCGTTCTCACCAACGATATCTGCCGATACGCTCTGCGACGGATGGAACGTTCATATTAAGGACGTGAACCCGCTCGATCGCGGCCTTTCTACGATCGATATCTTGAACGATCCGAGCGGCGTCTTAAAACGCAAACCGGGATCGGACTCTGGCTATGTCAGCAGCAATGTCGAGTTCATTCCGACCGACTTTACCGTTATTCCGGGAACGACCGACACAACCGTTCAAATCCAGGTGGAAAATCCATTGCAGGACGCCTGGGCGTGGGTATGGGCGGTCAATGGGGCTGGGAACGATACGCTGATCTATCTTCACTACACCGCGCCAAAACTTGCCTTTTATTCGACGCAGGCGGGAAAAGATTCTGCTTTCTTCCTGAATGTTTCGCTCGGCGTCGATACGTGTACTCGGTTCGTATTTAAGAACCTGAATGCAAGCGGTGGCCTCTCTTATAATGTTTCGAGCTATCATTTCGCAGTCGGAAGTCAGGGCTTCCAGGTCTCGAATGTATCGCCTGCATTGCCGGCGAAGCTTGCGCCCGGAGACTCGATCGTCTTCCAGCTTTGCTTCAGCGCCGCGGCATCGGCTCACGTCTATAACGATACGCTGATCGTACAGACCGATTGCCCGTCGCCCTCCGCGCCCCTTGTCGGTTCCACGCAGGTGGGAGCGATCAATGCGGAAGATCATGATTTCGGTGCGGTTACTGTTGGGACTACAAAATGTTCTAATGTTCGTGTCTGGAATTCGGGACAGGCGCCATTTACGCTTACGACTCAATGGGTTCGAGATAATATTCTTAACTCCAACTTCAGCTTCCCGGATTCTACGAAGCTTCCATTGGTCTTAAATCCGGGTCAGGGTGTGGAACTTAATTTCTGTTATACGCCAACGCAGGACACGCTCGAAGACTCGACCACCATGCAGTGGGCTTCGGATATTCCCGCACCGTTTACACACATAAATAAAGACTTCAGTATCCTGTTGGGTCATGGCAAAAAACCGGAGTTGCAGTGGAACGTAACGACCGTTCAAAAGCAAACAATCTGCGATAGCTCCATAACATTTCGGTGCATTCTCCAGAATATTGGTACCGACGATATCTTAGTCGATTCGACCGCAGTCGTCGGTCCTGACGCGTACGAATATAAAATCGTCGCTGAATCGCCACGGCTTGCCGATTATCTTTCGGGGCCCGTAGACATCGCGCCAAAAGACGACAGCGAATGGAATGACGTTCAATTTACGCCAGATTTGACTAAGCCGGATGGGACCCTGCCGGGCGAGCGCTGGGCCGACCGTGTTGACACCCTGGTTGCTATCGGTCAAGATGGGACGACTCGGCCGATAGTCATCTTGAATATCAACGTCTATCACGCCCAGGTCCACCTTTCGACCGCGGCGATCGACTTTGGGACTTCGCAGCCGGGCATCCCAACCGGCCAGCAGACGGTCGTCGTCACCGATACCGGCGATGCGCCGCTCATTATCGAGTCGATCTCCGTCGATACACCGTTCTCGATCGTGCAGCCAGGTTCCCTCATGCAATGGGATACGATCCAGCCCGGTAAGAGTGCGAACGTGATCGTGCAAGGGCTCATGCACGGCAATGGCATCGATAGCGGACTGCTCAGGATCAAAGGAATGACGGACTGTGCATACGGCTCCGTCACACTTTCTATGGGGTCCTCGACGATCGCGGCTTCGGCGCTCGGACATGATTTCGTGCCGACGTACATCTGCATGAACAACACCGACAGTGTAACGGCTCTGGCGAAAGCGACGAGTCTTCCGGTCAAAGTCGTTTCGGCAGAGATTGTGGACGATCCGACGGCGCCGGGCGAGAGCAATGACTTCGAGTTCTCGGCAAATAGCAGCCATGCCCTCACCATCGATCAAACGCTGAATGGCGGCGAACAAGCGAAATATGGGATCGTTTACACGCCAAGCGCCAGGCAGGGCATGAAGGCGTACGTGATCTTCACGTTCGATACTGCTTCTAATGCCGGTATTGCGCCGTGGAAAGACACCGTTGAAATCACCGGCGTCGGGCTCCAGGAGCACACCGTACTCAGCGTGCAAAATCCAGCTTCGGGGCCGTATATTGCCGCGACCGGTAACACCTTTACGGTTCCGATCCAGATGACATTGCCGATTGCCGATGAGGCGGACGTCAAGACGATCTCGATGGACATTAGCTTTAAGCGCGATCTCTTCGATCCGCTTGCAACGCCGGTCCTCAATCCGCCGGGATATACGGTCGTGAGTGCAACGGTCGATCAGTCGAAGGATCCTGCGGTGCTGCACCTGGTGCTGGCAAGGACTGGGAACGTTCCGTTCGATTCCACCGGCATTCTTGGCCAGTTGCAACTCGAAGTCATGATCGCGAAGGACACGACGAGCTCGTTCGTGATCTCGAACGTGACGTTCCAGAATTCGGCAGGACAGGACCTCTGCTATGTGCTGCACGATACCGTGCCGGCGACATTCATTCCGCAGGAGTTCTGCGGCAACAACATTCTCCGATTCATGCTCTATACCGGGCAGGTGTCGTTCAGCATCCAAAACGTTCATCCGAACCCGGCGGCGAATACGCTGCACCTGAATCTCGATGTGCATGCCGACGGCGTTCCCATGACCGTGGAACTCTATAATGCGCTGGGAGAAGTTGTCCGGACCTTTGCTCATAATACCTCGATGAACGCCGGCGCCCTGTCGATGGACCTCGATGTCAGCGACCTTCCTTCGGGCGCCTATTCCCTCCGCGTTGCGAGCGCCGGGCACTCGGACGACCGAATGATCGTGATCCAGAAGTAGTAGTGCCGAGAGGCGAAATGATCTTCGAAAAGCCCCGATTTTCGGGGCTTTTCTTTTTTCAAAAATTGTTTTTACCCTCCTATGGCGACAGTCAATCAGGCGACCTCGGCCCGGCTGGCCGAGATCGAAAAAGAATTAGCGGACCTCCAGGAAAAGCGGACACAGCTCCGTTCCCATTGGGAGCACGAAAAAAAACTGATCAAAGAGATTCGCGGCGAGCGCGAAGAGATCGAGCAGCTTCGCATCGAGGCCGAGCAGGTCGAACGGCAGGGCGATCTCGCCAAAGTGGCGGAAATCCGCTATGGGCGTATCCCACAGATCGAAAACGATCTTAAGAAAAAGCAGGAAGATCTCGAAAAACTTCAGAAAGACCGCCAAATGCTCAAGGAGGTCGTCGGCCCCGAGGACATTGCCGAAGTCGTTGCAAAGTGGACGGGCATTCCGGTCTCGCGTATGCTCGAAAGCGAGCGCGAGAAACTCCTTCGCATGGAAGACCGGCTGCACGAGCGCGTCGTTGGCCAAAACGAAGCCGTGACCGCCGTCGCCAATGCCATTCGCCGCTCGCGCGCGGGGATGCAGGACCGCAACCGGCCGATCGGGAGCTTTATTTTCCTCGGCTCGACCGGCGTGGGGAAAACAGAACTCGCGCGCTCGCTTGCCGAATTCCTGTTCGACGACGACCACGCGATGGTCCGCATCGATATGTCCGAGTATATGGAAAAGTTTTCGGTCTCGCGGCTCGTCGGCGCGCCGCCGGGATACGTCGGCTACGAAGAAGGCGGCCAGTTGACCGAAGCCGTCCGCCGGCGGCCGTATAGCGTGGTCTTGCTCGACGAGATCGAAAAAGCGCATCCCGACGTCTTCAACATCCTGCTGCAGGTGCTCGACGATGGCCGCCTCACCGATTCGCAGGGCCGGACGGTCGATTTCAAGAATACGATCATTATTATGACGTCCAACATCGGTTCCCATCTCATTACGGAACAGATGCAAAAGATGACCGAGGAGAACCGCGATCGCATCATGGGGAACCTCCGCTCGCTCCTGCTCGCCGAACTTCGAAAGACGATCCGGCCCGAGTTCCTCAATCGCGTCGACGAGATCGTCATGTTTCAGCCGATCACCGAACGCGATCTTCGGAAGATCGTCGATATTCAGCTCAGGCGCGTGATCGAAATGTCCGAAAAAAATGGCCTCCACCTGGAAGTTACCGATGAGGCCCGGGACTGGCTCGCCAAAAGCGGCTTCGACCCCGTTTATGGCGCCCGCCCGCTCAAGCGCGTCATCCAAAAAGCGATCGTCGATCCGCTATCGATCAAATTACTGGGCGCCGAGATCGCGACCGGAGATACCGTGCGGGTGGACCACACCGAAAGCGGGCAGTATACGTTTGAAAAAATCGGCTGAGCATTTTAACGTAATTCACTATAACTTAATTGGCTGCCGGATATCATGACGAAAGTTCGGCACATGTTATTCATTGCAATATCTCTGAGCGTGTTAACACGCTCAGGAGTAACGTACTGCCAGGAAAGTCAAAATTTTCGTGCTTACCTTGGAGCAAGCGGCAGCCTGGATACGAACGGCGATCCTGGTTGGGGCATCGAAGGGGGCTTGCAACTCCGCCCTTTTTACTTCGGAGTGGAGTATGGAACGTACTCTTACCGTCCAGAGCTCGTTATGATTTATGATCCCAGTCCCGACGCTATCCTCAGGCCCTACCCAACATCCACCGAACAATTTTGGGGTTTTCACGCTGGGTACATAATCGATGGCGCGTATTATCTCGGTATTGTATTATTGAAAAGCTACGAAAGCTGGAATATACCACAAAACGGGAAAACTTATACCAGCGTTACGAACAGTTATTTGAACATCGGTCCCGATTTTCGGTACACAGGTATAGATAACGGTCACATGTATGTTGCGTTTGCGCTCACGATTCGCAGGGGCCTCAAAGCGGGATTGGGGTATATGTTCTGAAGCGCAATTGCTTCGTATTCCTTTTCATCGGTGCAATGAAATCATCGGGTATC
>JAJPIQ010000076.1 GCA_021324685.1 Bacteroidota bacterium | reverse complement strand
TTCTCGCTGTCGCCGAACGATTCGGCCATCAGCGCCGAAAAGCCGAACGACCAGGAGCGCATGGCCCTCCTGGGCAATGGAAATGTCGGCATCGATATCCCGCCGGACCTTACGAGTGGCCTCTTTAAACCGTTGGACCAAATTCAAATCGGCGGTGGCGTTGTGCCGTACCCCGGGAATCCGCTCCCAACACCGGGACTTACTATTTCTGGTGGAAGCCCGCTCGAAAACACTCCGATGCCAGGAGGCGGACTGTATCCTAGCGACTGGCGTTATATCGCATTCAACGGCTGGATCGATCACACCGATAGTTCCATTCACCGCTTTCATCGGTTTCTGCCGATCGCAAGTTCGCAAATCCAATTTTCGGAAAATACGGGTGGAATGCTCAACTTCGATTGTTCGCCTTACGATAGTACGGGCCACGACCACGATTTGGAACTCCATCTCACCGGCAACGAGGGTATGCAGCTTTGGTTCATGGATACAACCGCCAATCCCTATCATCATTTGTTCGACGTCTTAATTCCCGGCAATACGGCCGGTCTCGGCCTTCGAAATACTAATGGCCTTTCGTATTTCCATACACCTGTCTGTATATCCTCGGACGCTTCGGGAGCACCGCTTATAAATTTCACCAATCTCACAAATGTCCATCCGGGAATTGGGGACGATTCGACATGGATGCTGGCGGTCAACGGCGCGGCGCTTTTTAAGGAAGCGTGGGTAAATACATCCGACTGGCCCGATTACGTGTTTCACCCCGACTATAAACCGATGACGATCGAACAGTTCGGGAATTATCTATCGCTTCAGCATCACCTGCCCGATCTTCCGAGTGCAGAAGCGATGCATGGCGCAATGTCGCTCGGAAAGACACAGGAAGACCTGACAAAGCAGGTCGAAGAAATGGCACTCTATATTGTGGAACTCAACAAAGAGGTCGAGGTACTTAAAGCGGAACTGAAAGATTTGAGGAAGGGAGGCAAATAGTCATGAAAGTCTCTCTCATCGTGATGGAGCTATTTTTTATGGGTGGATGCGCAACGAATTCCACCGCTCCAACGCCGCCGACGTATTTTGCTTTTCCACGGAAGTTTAAGGAAGTTTCGGTCAGCTATCGTAATATACCTGAGCACTGGGAAATATGGAACGACACCTGGCAATTCGATCCGATTAGAGATACAACGACGGGCCAATCTTCCGATGACTCTGGCACCTCTTTATTTTCCGGCGCTCAGTCATTTTCATTCTCACCATCGTCCTTTTCGGAGGCGGGGGATACCGTAGAATCCGGCAGCTTTAGCGTTGCCATCGACAGTGTGAACGGGGAAATCGAACGCGTCTACTATTTTTATGGAGGACCGTTTGATGATGTTGGATGGTGGGGGTATAGCCTTGATTTGCGCCAGATCCCTTACAAGAAAGACTCATTAAATCGGATTGTGGCGACTGCAACTGGTACCTTGCTGAATAAAGCTTTAATCTCGTTCGACACTAGTTCCCAACAACAGTTACATTTGGAACTCTCAGGTTTTAGCAATGGGAATCAAAGAACGTATAAGGGGCCGCTGACTGATAGCTCGTCTATGGAAATTGTATTCACACCTTAAGCTCGAAGGTATTATGAAAAGACTAATATTAATGCTCGTTTTGACTGTTCCATTAGGTGCTGCTGCCCAATCATTCGTCAATCCGGATTCAACGCAGCAGCCTGGAGACATTTACCTTCAAAATACCTATGTTTATTACACGCCGATGTATCCGCCCGGCGATTCCGACACGCGCGAAAACCTCAGCAACCAAAGCATGGTCTATCGCGATCCAAACGGCGTAGGAGATTATTGGCATACCTATATGCCCGTCATTTACGATAGCGCACACCATAAATTCGATACGCTGCAAAACTGGCAACCCCCAGGGGATGCAGCGCCGCTCGGTGTATACGCCCATTGGCAGCGATTCTTCACGGCTCGAACCAAATGGAATCATTCCTCCTCGGATATTATTGCCGGCAGTCATGTAACGACCGGTACAGACACGGGAAAAGTGATCGTTAGCAAAAATGAGGATGTCGATTTTAGGGCGAGTGGCACCGTCAAATTGGAAAATGGTTTCCATGTCATGCCTGGAGCTTTTTTTCATGCCTACCAGGAGCCGAAATTCGATTCGGTCGTCTTTAGCGACGAGTTCGACGATACCGCAAAGTTCCACAACCAATGGAGCGTTTCAAAAGGCTTTGGAGACAATTATGGAATTGATATTGCAGAATGCTCGTCAGATAGCAACGCTCGCCTTATTTCAGACACTCAAGCGCATGACGGTCATGCACTCGATTTAATACTCCGCGAAATCTTTCCAGACACATGTGAATGCTCAACTATGTATGCAATTCAAAATTGTGTTGACTCTTTGAATCCTAACGACCATCATCATTTAGGACTTTCATCAGCCTTACTGCATACCTGTCCTTTCCCGTACACTATTATAGGTACCCAACGTGTTCCGGCTTACCAGAAAGCTCCCTATGGAAAGTATGAAGTTCGCGAGAAGATACCCCATGTGAGGCACCACACGAACAACTGGAGCTTTGCAGATGGAACGTTCGAATACGACATCAACGAAACTTGGAACTCCGATATGAGCCAACTTCATCCCGGCGCAGGCCAGCCGCTTTGGCACGGACCCTGTAAGGGAATTTTCGGTCCGCGAAGTATGAGCGATACGACCCCTGTTCTTCGATGCAGTGCGGCTAACTGGTGCGCTTCCAATTCACCAACGCAACTTTTGTTTCTAGGGAATTTTACTTACGGTGCTGCTTTCAATTTAACAAATACCGACACTTTCCTCAGCGGATCGTTTCCAAATACCTTTTCCCATTCTCGCGATTCGATCACGTTCTATTATCATCGTCAATCGACGAACACGGCCGATTCGCTTACTTGGACGGTCACAACCGATGGCAGAGGCGTCCGGAGGATTTTTTCAGCCCCGTATCATATTTTGCATGGAACTTCACTTGTTTTTTCGAAAGATTACCAGCCTACTTCGATTACCATGCACGACTCGATCAATTCACATGGCGATACGCTCGTTCATACGTACTCCTGCCATTGGGTGGATTCTCTAAACGATCCCACGAATTACGGAAAAATTCGTCTCGATACCTTCATTGGTAATTTAGTTACAAATTCTGAGCGGTATATTTATACCGTTACAGAAGGGCTTTATCCGACATACCCGTATTATTTCGACGGGAACGATACCTCTGGAGGCTATGAATACCATACTTTTGCCATGGAGCTTTTACCGAATGAAGTCCGGCTGCTTATGGACAGTAACGTGGTTTGGCGCAGCCCCGACCGGATGGTTTCTCCAGGTAATAAATATTTTAACTGGGCATCTTGGATTCCGCGTTCGCCCGTTGGAATGAACCCAGCCGAAGAAGATATCGACTTAAATCCGTCGGATTCGCTCGGAAGCGATACCACCACTTTTATGTTTGACGGTGTAAAATATTGGAATTCCATTACCGGTCGCGAACGGCAATCGCTTGACCACGCTGCTTCGGTTCCGGGATGGCCCGGAGTGTGGGATGTGACGATTGGTGGCCGGACCTATCATGCCGCTCATCACGTTGTCGATTACGTAAAAATTTGGGGTGTTCCGGCCAATATGAACGTTCCAGACTTCCCGCATTAGAAAGGAATGATCATGAAAAAACTTTTTTTAGGATCTTTACTAATAATTCCAATAATGGGACACGCGCAATGGTCCGGATTCGGTTCTTCGGAAATTTATTCATTAGGAGTCCATGATACATTTATTTTTCTTAGCACTTATGTAGCCGCCCCAGAAATTCTTCGTCATTCGACGAAAACTGATTTCCAGGATGGGTGGGATATCTTTACAAAAGATATCGATCCAAATGGAGGCAATATTACAACTTTTGCATCCCTTGGAACGGTATTAATGGCAGGAAGCACTCCGCCGAATACGGGGAATGGTTATTTTTCTACTGACGATGGTATGAACTGGTCCGATCCGATCGGAGGACCCGTCGGAACGAATGGAACGTATCTTTTCGCGCAGTATGCAAGCCGCGTCGCGCGTTCGCGAGACGGAGGCCAAACCTGGGAACACCTTTCGGCTCCTGCCGGCTACAATTACCACGCCGCCGATTCTTTCGTTGCAGCACCCACCATCTATGGGAATTATCTATCGTCCGACAGCGGCGGAACGTGGAGGGCAGTGACTACCACGGCATCGCCACTCTCGTTTTCTGCTTTTGCAATGCTCGGTACGACAATGTTTGCGGGCGATTCGGGACTATTTCGTTCCACCGATTTGGGCGCACACTGGGCTCTTTTTAGTTTAAAGGACCGAATAGTGAACACCTTACTCGCGTATAAAACATATTTATTCGCTGGCACCGATTCTGGCGTTTACATCAGTTTCGATTCTGGCGTGACCTGGAAAAATGTTAGTCAGGGGATGATCCCTCTTCAACATTACAATTCCGATGTTACGGCACTTATCGTGTACGATAGTCTTCTTTTGGCGGCCGTAAACAATGGCATTAATAATTTCGGTGACGTTGTTTCTGCCTTTAATTGGCGACCTCTTCATGAAATGACGGACACCACGCAAAGCGGCGTTCAGGCCGTTGCCTCAAGCGTTAGGGACAGTATCGATGTTTTTCCGAATCCTGCTTCGGGCATGGTCACTATCTTCACAGGCAATACGCCCGTCATCGGCCTGAGAGTATTAAATATTTTAGGCGAGACCATGCTCTCACTTTCGAATCCGTATCAATCAAATATTTCGCTCGATCTGTCGAACTACCCAAGTGGAACGTATTTCCTAAGCATCGAGACCTTAAAGGGGACCGTGTTACGAAAAATGGTAAGAGAGTAATGCAGCGCCATTTCGCACATTAGACCGTTCAATGCTGGCTTGCGGCCACTTCGATGGGCACGTTTGTTTGGGCGTGGGGCGCGCGGTTGCGGTGGAAGAGTCGGCCTAACTTCTTGCGCCATTCGTAGAAGATCTCATAGATCGTCGGAATGACGACCAGCGTAAGGACCGTCGAAGTGATAACGCCGCCGATGACCGCACGGCCGAGCGGTGCCCGGAAATCGGCGCCCTCGCCGATGCCGAGCGCGACAGGGATCATTCCGGCTACGAGCGCGACGGTTGTCATGAGGATCGGCCGCAAACGAACGCGGCCGGCTTCGATGAGCGCCTCACGCAGGGGCATGCCTTTTTCGTGCTGCCACTTTGCAAAGTCGATAAGCAGGATCGCGTTCTTCGCCACGATGCCCATGAGCATCATAATGCCGATCATCGACATGATATTGATGGCATCGCCCGTAATGAGCAGCATCAGAACCACGCCGATGAGTGAGAGCGGGAGCGAAAGAAGGATCGCCATCGGATCGAGGAACGAGCCAAACTGGACGACCAGAATGAGGTACATGAGCAGGATCGCAAGACCCAGCGCAGCGAACATCGCGCCGAACATCTGTGCCTGGTTTTTTGCCTGGGCGCCGTTCGAAATTTGTATTCCGGGCGGAAGATGAAGCTTTTTAATACCCGCCTGAATATCGTTCGTCACTTCGCCAAGCGAGCGGCCATAGACATTTGCTTCCACATTGATGACGCGGTCCTGATCGAGGTGGTCGATCTCCGCCGGTCCGAGGCCTTCTTTAATATCGGCGATCTGCCCGAGCGGGACGACCGCCGAGCCCATGTTCGCGCCGACGGCAGGAACCGTTCCACCGGCTTGTTGTGCGGCACCGGCACCATTGCCGACCACGATCGGCACCTGCAATAGATCGGAAGCATTCTCCCGCGCCGGCGCCTCGAGCCGAACGGTCACATCGCGCGTTTTTCCGGTCGGATCGACCCAGTCGCCCGTCTTGAGTCCGGCAAAAGCCGGCATGAGCGATTGAGCGGTCTGTCCGGCCGTGAGACCCATCGTTCCGATGAGCCCGCGCCGCAAATTCACTTCGATCTCCGGCTTCTGTCCTTTGGTCGAAAGTCCGACATCGACCGCCCCCGGAGTATGTTTGACCACATCTTCGATCATGTTCGCGGCCTGTTCCATGCTCTCATCGTTCGTTCCACGGATCTGGAGCTGCATCTGCTTGATGCCGCTGCCCCATGGATCGGTAAAGACGTAGGTCTTGACTCCGCCGATCGCCGCAACTTCATGCCGGATCTCCGCCGCAAAATCTTCTTCGGAAATATGCCGGTCTTTTTTCGGCACCATTTTAACGTAAATGCTGGCGGCCGTCACGTCGCCCGAACTGGAAGAGGTCCCGAGCATGGTGCCGGTGTTGCCGATGGTGGTATAGGTGTATGGAACTTCCTTATGGCTTCGCAGGATCGTCGCGATCTCCTCGCATTTGGCTTCGGTATATTCGAGCGAGGAACCGGGCGGTGCTTCGACCGAGAGATTTAGTTCCGAACGGTCGCTGATCGGAGCAAAACCGAACCCTCCGAAATTCGCCTGAATAAAGATCGCGCCAAAAAATGCGAGCGTAGCAAGCCCCACCATCGACCACCGATGATCGAGCGCCCAGGCAATGACTTTGCGATAGGCGTCGGCCTGTCGGTTGAACCAATCGTTAAATTGATCGATCCATGGGTAGATCAGGCCCAGTAAACCAACGGTTGCAAATGCATAGGAAAGTAGCGAAGGGAACAGATCATACGCAAGCCCGGCGGAACCAAGCACGAAGAATATAATGCCAAGAACGGTCGGCAATAGTACTCGCCGTTTGTGCTTGATATTATGCGGGTCGGGCCAATAGGCCGAAAGCATGGGGTCCAGCGAGAAGCTGACAAATAGCGAGACCATCACCGCGCAAGCGATGGTAAGCGCGAACGGCTTGAACCACTGCCCGGAAATTCCAGGCATGAATGCAACAGGAACGAATACTGCCACGATGGAAAAGGTTGTTGCCGCCACAGCTAATCCAATCTCATTGGTTCCGGTATGTGCTGCAGTCATGTGGTCTTCACCCATCTCGACATGCCGCACGATATTTTCCCGAACGACAATGGCGTCGTCAATAAGAATTCCTATCGCCAGCGAAAGTCCCATGAGGGACATCACATTCAGTGTAAAACCTGCAGCCAGAACAGCTATAAATCCTGCGAGCACCGAAACAGGAAGTGCTAATCCCGTGATGACTGTGGAACGCCACGAATTCAAAAATAGAAAGACGACGACGACGGTGAGTAGGGCGCCTATGAAGATGGTTTCTTTTACATTATTGACCGAAGCAGAAACACGAACGCCAGCATCGCGGATAACGTTGAGCGTGGTTCCCGGAGGGAGCGTTTTTCGTATATCGTCGATTGCGTTACGCACGTTTTCCGAAACGGTCTCCGTGCTGGAACCTTTTGCTTTTGTAATGTCAAGGCCGACGGCTTCGACTCCGTTATAGATCGCAAGCGACCGAGCTTCCTGTGCCGTGTCTTTTACGTCGGCTACATCCGTAAGCCGAATGACCTGCCCGCCACGCGTCAGAATGGGAACGGTTTTAAACTGTTCCGGGTCTTCGATGCGGCCCTGGAGCCGTATCGACTGTTCCTCGCTCGCATTTTGCAGTGCACCGACCGGCGTCGCAAGGTTCTGCGATTCGAGCGATTGCACGACCTGTGAAATGCTGATATTATTGGCCTGAAGATCGGCCGGACGCAGATCGACTGCGATCTCGCGATTCACAGCTCCCGACACGGTCACCTGTGCGACGCCATTGATCGCGCGGAGTTCTTTTGTAATGCCGGGATCGGCCATGGCGGTCAGGTCGGCCGGCGACATGCCGGGCGAACGGAGAATGATCGAGACGATCGGCATGTCATCGGGATCGTATTTCTTCAGGATCGGAGGTTTCATCTCCGGCGGAAGATCGTTCTGAATTCCCGAGATCGCATCGCGCACGTCCTGCATCGCCTGGTCCGGATTTTTCGAAAAGAAGAACTGACAGGTGATCATCGCGAAGCCGTCCATCGACTTCGAGTTCATTTCGTCCATGCCGCTGATGCCGCCGAAGGCTTCTTCCATCCGATCGACGATCTCCCGTTCGACCTGTTCCGGCGAGGCTCCGGGATAGGGGACCATCACGACAACGACCGGGCTCGTGACGTCCGGGAACTCATCGACCTGCAAACTGGAGAGCGAAAAAAGACCGAAAATGACGAGCGCGAGCATCGTCGTGATCGTCACGACCGGCCGCTTAATGGCAAAATCGGAAATAAACATCTTCTTAAGTGCTGAGTGCTACGTATTTTTTTGATGTCATTCCCGCGAAACGCGCACGATCGGTCATGTGCGTTTTGCGGGTATGACAATTCAAATACTATTCAAGAAAAAAGCATTATCGCTTTCCCGTATCCGCGATCGCCTTCACTTTCGATCCCAGCGGAAGGTCGAGCGCCGCGCCGCGGAGCACGGTATCGCCGGCGTTGATCCCCGAATCGATTTCGATACGGTTGCTCTTCTCGTCGAGCGTTCCAAGCTGGACGACCTGCCGCTGAATGACTCCATTCTGGAATTTCAAGACCGCCGGGGTGATCGTTTTTCGGTCGATCGCGTCGGTCGGAAGCGAAAGTGCGCTTTTCATAATACTTGCCACACGCCCTTCGGCATAGAGTCCGCCGACGAGCGAATTGCCCTTATTGGGAATTTCGGCGTAGATCCGGACCTGCCGCGTCATCGGGTCCGCAGTCGGATTGATCCGGGTGATCGTCCCAACGAATGTCCGGTCCGGATAACCGGTCACATCGAATGCGATCTTCAGGCCCGTGTGGACGATGTCCAGCGCGTTGGCTGGAACCGTTCCCTGAAGCTCCAGGGTCGATGGATCGACGATCGTAAAGAGCGCCGAGCCCTGCTGGACGACATCGCCGATGGAAACGCTTTTTTCGCTGACGACCCCGGAGAACGGCGCGCGAACACTGGCATAGCCCAATTGCTTTTCGGCATTGGCGAGCGCCGCTTTAGCCTGCGAAACGGCAGCTTCCGCCGCGACGGTATTTTTACGAGACTGATCGACCGATTGCTCCGCAATGGCTCCCGATTTCAATAACGCTTCCTGACGTGCCTGCTCGCGCTTTGCAACGTCGAGCGCGCTTTCGGCATTCGTTACAGCATATTTCGCGCTCGCGACCGCATCGGTGAGCGCGCTATTATCGATCGTCGCGAGGATTTCGCCCGCGCGAACGGCTTTTCCCTGATCGACAAAGGTCCGCAACACGGAGCCCGAGATTTGCGCCCGTACGACCGCCTGGTCGCGTGGAACCAATGTTCCACTAATGGTCGGTCCGCTTTCGATATCGCGGACCGTGGCGATAGCATAACTTTCCGGCCCGACCTGCATGACGGGCGGCGCAGGCGGAGGTCCCGCTTTCTTGCATGCAGCAAGCGTTCCCATTGTCAAAAGCAATGCTGCGATGACGGCGATCCGATCGACGAGCGTGTGCGGATGGTAGATGGTTCTTTGAATCATTCTCATTGCGATGAAGGCATTCCGGTAGAAGAAGAGCTGGCAGCACCGGACGGCGAGGCGGTGAACGTCGAAGGCGCAGAAGCGGCGGCCTGCTGCGTGACACCCGACTGGGCGGTCGATTGCGCGACCGGCGCCTGCGCCGGGTTCACCGGAAGATCCTTGAGTAACGCCAGCTTTGCGCGGGCGACCTGGTAGTTCCGAACCGCGCTCGCCCAATTCTGGCGAGCTTGCTCTTCCTGAATGCGGGCGTTATCGAGTTCCACTTCGGTCGATATTCCCTGTTGGAATCTCACGGAAGCGATGTCATAAGCCCGTTTGGCTTCTGCGGCAGTGCTGGCGGTAGCCCGCAGGTTCGCTTCGGCGGAGTGGAGTGCATTCATCGAAACTCGAGCGTCCATCGAAGCGGCTTCGCGGGCTTGTTCGAGCCGTGCGGCCGCCTGCTCGACACCGCCCTCTGCCAGATTGACGTTCCCCTCGATATTGCCTCCGGTAAATATTGGAACCGAAATATTGAGCGCGGCCGTCCAGTTATTATACCAATCGCTCGAGTTCGGGAACACGTTAGTAGGATAGGCGACGGGCGAATACGCGGAGCTGATCGAAATCTGCGGCCAGTGTGCGGCTTCCGCGGCCTTTACCTGATCGTTCGAAGCATCGAGGTTCAGTTTTGCCTGCACGACGCTGGAGCGAATATCGCTCGTCGTATCGCTCATCATCGCAAAGCGTGCCTGCGAATCGACGATCGGTGTCGTAAGATCGAGCGAATCGTCGAGCGAATAATTGAGGAGCTGCTTCAGCCGGTAATACGCTTGCGCGCGATTGTCTTCGGTCTGCAACACGATGGGGATCTGGTTATCGCGTGCGACTTTTGCAGAAAGTGCATCGAACTCTGCTTTTTCGCCGACCTGATAGGCCTGGTTCGTTAGATCGTAGATTTTCTCCGCTTCATCGAGCGCATCGTGAGCGATCTTCACGACCGTATCGGCAAGGATTGCATCGTAATAGCTTTGCGTGACATTCAGGACGAGTTGGGCCTGTGCCGCGGTCAGGTCGATATCGGCAGACTTTTCTCGCGCCTCCGCCGCTTCGTGAAGGGCGGTAAGGCGACCACCGGTAAAAATATTTTCGGATGCGCTAAGGCCCAGCGTCCATGCATTCGCTCTGCCGAATGGAAGGTTCTTAAAAAGACCGGCAAGCGTCGCAGCCGAGCCCGTATCCGGAATGGATTGCAGACTGCTGTACTGCGAAAGTAAAGTGCGCGTATAGTTAAGCGATGCGCCGATCTGGGGCAAATACCCGCTGAACGCTACTTCTTCGCTGCCTTTAGCCGAACGGACGCCGCCGGCGGCAAGCGTAATCTCTTCACCGACGCCCAATGCGCGCGATATTGCATTATCGAGCGAAACAGTGTGGATCGTCTGCGCGGGTAAAACCGCGGCACGAAGGAAAAAAATAAAAAAGGCGATCGCTCGCGTGAATTTCAGGCCCATAATACGACGCGACAAGACGGCCCATGTATCGAGATATTGTAGTGGCCGTTCAAAAAGCGGCTTTTAAACGATGGTCTTATAGGGACCGATCGCCAGAGCCGATGCAAATACGAAAATCGTGCATGGTTGTTGCAACGATTTGTGTGATCGGCTTATTATTTTGCGGCTTTATTTTTTTGCAGTCGTGTGGCAATTGCCGCAGCTGAATCCAGACCCGGTCTTTGGGTCGAACGGCTTCATTCCAAGAAGGTCTGCCATGGTCGGCTTCACGGTCTTGGACATGAACTCCATCATTTTCGGTTTTTCTTTATTCAGCTTATCGAATCCTTCCCGAGTTGCCGGGAGCTTGGGGAGTTCGGGATTGGGCATCTTAAAATCGCCGTTGCGAGCGCCATCGCCATGGCACGTGGTGCACCGTACGTCTTTAAAACGCTTCGGGTCGAAGTCGTGAAAGATCGGCTTCATTTTTGGCATCACAACATCCTTCATATATTGTTTTCGCTCCGCCTTCGACATATGTTCCCAGTCGATGGTGGTGTCGGCATGGGAAGGCCCCACGGCCGTGGCGCCGGAACTTTTCATGGAAAGCGCGTTAAACGAAAGAGCACTCGCCGCGATGAGCGTGACGATCGAAAGTGTGACGGTATTCATAGTTCGAGTAAAAGCGTCTAAAGAGGACAAAACCTACAAAAAAGGAGCTTCAAAAATTCCACGGGCGGTGCTGTCGTTTAAGTTCCTCAGCAGGTGCGTAAGGATCCCGAATGAATACTCCGATGCGATCTCCTTGACAAAGCGTAGAAAATCGATGGCGGCGCTATGGTCCGCCTTATCGGAGATCGTCCGAACGACAAGGAACGGAACGTTATACTCATAGCAGACCTGGGCCTCGGCAGCCCCTTCCATTTCGATCGCGAGCAGATCGGGTATCGCCGATCGCAATGCTTCCAGCGTTCCGGGGTGCGCAATGAACTGGTCACCGCTTGCGATCGTCCCAATATACACGTTTCGTTCACGCTCTTCGTTGCGTTCACTCTCCTCGTTTCGTTCACTCTCCTCGTTTCGTTCACTCTCCTCGTTTCGTTCACTCTCCACGTTGCGTTCGCTATCCTGATTTCGTTTGCTGCGTTTTGCCAAAAAGGCTTTTGCTGCTCGCCCGGCGAGTTCTACCAATCTTCCATCGACCGGGAAATAACTAATTCCCAAAAATGGAATTTCGAACTTCGTCAGTTCTCCGGCATCGCCCACAATGCCCGCGGCGCTAATGTCAAAATCGTGTTGCAGCAGCCGATCGGCGATCACGACGTCTCCGATTTCGAGTTCCGGTGAAACGGCGCCCGCAACGCCGGTGAAAATGATGGTATCGACCTGAAACCGCTCGATGAGGACCGTGGCCGTCATCGAAGCTGCGACTTTTCCCCATCGCGAAAAAACGAGTACCGCGCGAACGCCAAAGAAACGGCCTTCGTGAAACGCGCGGCCTGCAATCGTGTGAACGCGGTCCGTTTCGAATTCCGCTACGATCCGCTCGATTTCCTGCGGCATGGAGCCGATAATTCCGATCATATCTCGTGCTGATGGGCTATGGAAGCGCTATCGTTCGTTCTGAAGTCCGACGATACTTATAAATTCGAGATTAGAACGCGGTACCCATCACTCCTGTTTAAGAACGGCAGATCAAAAATTCGCGACTCAGTAATTAGCGTTAACCTTGCACCCTGTACTTTTTCATATCGGCCCCGTCACGCTGTATAGTTACGGCCTGATGCTCGCGATCGCATTCCTGATTGCGAATTATTTTCTTTCGATCGAGTTGCGGCGCCGCGGCCTCGATCCGCGCATTGGCGGCCAGATCACGCTTATCTGCCTCATCGGCGGGGTAGCCGGAAGTAAACTTTTTTCTGTGCTTGAAAACTGGAGCGACCTTGTGCGCGATCCACTCGGGCAAATCTTTTCTCCTGCCGGCCTTACGTTCTATGGGGGCTTCCTCGTGTGCATGGTCTGGATCTATTTTTATATCAAGCGCAAAGGCCTTCGGTTTTTGCTTTTTGCCGATATGCTGGCTCCGGTCGTATTGCTCGCCTATGGCATCGGTCGTATCGGTTGCCAGCTTGCGGGCGATGGCGACTACGGCATTCCTTCTCGGCTTCCGTGGGCCATGTCCTATCCGCAGGGAACGGCAAAACCGACCTACACGCTCATCGACTATTTTAAAACGCATCCTCTTGAGCGGGCCGAGCTGCATTACGACTCGCTCGCGGCGATCACGGTCGGGCACGATCAATTGGGCGAACGAATTTCTCGCTTCGATCAGGTCGTTACCGTCCATCCGGCACCGATCTATGAGACGATCTTTTGCGTCCTGGCCTTCTGGTTCATATGGAACTATCGCAAGAAGTTCGACGCGGAAATTGGGAAGGTTTTTTCAATCACGCTGGTCGTCATGGGCGTCGAGCGATTGCTGATCGAGTTCATCCGCATCAATCCACTCTATTGGGGGCTTTCGATGGCACAGTGGATATCGGTCGCGATGATCGCGGCCGGAGGCTGGGCGCTGGCGTTCTATTATCCAAGGCAACACACACCCATATCCTGATAGCGGTTATGGAAAGATTTGGCCGCTTCTGTAGCCATGGATTTCGTTTTCGCTGAATAGTCATCGATTTCGTTTTCGGTCATGGATTTCATTTTCCCTGGAATGAAGTGTTGCAACGAATATTTTATCGGTGCGTTTAACGGTTTATGGCAGAAGTTCTCAAAAAGCGGCTGAAAATGTCAAAGTTCGAGTCGCCGATGCAGGAAGCGACCCTTGCGCTCATGGTAGCCGCAAGCGAACTCCGGGCGAACATTGACCGCGTGCTCGGCGAAGTAAATTTAACCGGCGAACAATATAATATTTTGCGCATTCTTCGCGGTGCTGGGGAGCAGGGGCATCCTTCCGGAGAGATCGGCTGCCGCATGGTCGATCGCTCACCGGACGTCACGCGCCGTATCGATACGCTCGAAAAAGAGGGCTTAGTCGAACGGCAACGCTCGACAGACGATCGCCGGGTTGTGACGGTCCGTATTACCGCCAAAGGACTTGCTGCGCTCGATGCAATAAATCCCAAACTGGAAGCATTCGACCGCAAACTCACAGCGCGCCTTTCGAGCGAAGAGCTCTGCGAGTTAGCCCGGCTCTGCGAAAAATTTATGGAAGCCGAGACGGAGTAGGAAGCTGAGATGGAGTAGGAAGCTGAGATGAGTAAGTGGAATTGGGCAGTGTGTGGAATTCGATGACAATTTTTCCATGAAGCACTAAAAAGCAACATTCTCGATTCCGTGCGGCGTTGGTTTTTCGTTCACGTTTTCCTCTTAACGAAGCCAACCTCTATGCGATCTCGAATTCTCGCTCTCGTTTCCGTCATCGCCACCGGCTGCATGGCCGTTGCCGGCTGCATGACGACCTCCGGTCCTTCCACCGGCACGACCGACGCCAACTACAATCCGAACGATCCGGCATATGCCGAAGTCGCAACGAACCCTGCGACTTCGCAATACTACACGGAACCGAATATTTCCTACGGGTTCCCCGGCGATGGGCTTTCGGACAGCTCCGACAGCTCTTCGACCTACCTGGCGTCCTACACCTATTCTCCCGTGTCCACATCGGCCAAAGGCGATGCCGTTGCACTCGCCGTTCAAACGGCGACGCAGTCGCTGATGGTAAAACCGGGCATTGTAGGAACCGGCACTGCGGTGGCCTCCGATGGATCGCAGCACGTCATGGTCTTCGCCGCGACGCCAACCGATGCCGCGGCCGTTCCCGCAACGATCAATGGCGTTCCGACGGAAGTGCGTGTGATCGGCCGGGTGCACGCCCTCGATGTTTATACCGGGACCTACCGGCCGACCGTGCCGTGCGGTGTCAGCGTTGGGAACTCGCGGGACAATTCCTCCGGAACGATCGCCTGCATCGTCGTGAAGCACGGGATCCGTTATATCTTAAGCAATAACCACGTGCTGGCTCGTTCGAACGATGCCGTGGTCGGCGAACCGATCGTCCAGCCTGGCCGGGCCGATAATTATGGCCAGCCGACGGGGCAGGTCGGCGTGCTGAGTGCGTATAAAAAAGTGAGCTTCACATCGGATAACGAGTTCGATGCCGCGGTCGCTCGTCTTACGGTCACGAATTCATACGATGAAGCGGACCAGTTCGCGCCGAGCCATAGCTGGCAGAATGCCACGGTCGGGATGGCCGTCCAGAAAGTCGGCCGCACGACCGGCCTGACAACGGGAACCGTTGCTGCCACCGACGTAACGCTCAAAGTCGATTACGATAACGGCCAGACGGCGACGTTCGTAAACCAGATTTTCATTGCCGATCCAAACTTCATTCAGGCGGGCGATTCCGGCTCCCTCCTCGTGACACAGAATGGGAACCATCCGGTCGGGCTGTGCTTTGCCGGCGGGACGGACGGCGCTTTTGCGAACCCGATCGGTCCGATCCTTTCGTATTTCGGGGTCGATATTGCCGGGACCGAGAATTAACGGATGCTATGCCTCGGAAGAAAGGTCCTGTGCGATCGCGCGGCGCTGCTCGTCGGTCAAGCGCGTAAAGTGGTGGTAGTTCGGATGGCGGACCATGAGGCTTACGTCCGCTTCGCCGAATCGCAGGCGTTCGATCTCGATCTCGTTTAATGTCCAGCGAATATATTGCACCGCAGAAATGCGGCCTTCTTCGGATTGTTCTTCGTCGAAGGCCGCTTCGATTTCATGCTCGCCAACAATAAGGAAAACGGAATCTTTGGTGAGTCCTACGAGCGCATCGAGCGTCGGTTTGATCTTTTCCTTTTCGGTGATCTCGATGAGCAGCGTTGCCGATAGCTCGTTGTGCGAGGGAAGCAACCGGCTGTAGGTATCGATCTCGTGCTGGATCTGATCTTCATGCACGATTCGCTCCACGCGCATCATCTCCTGAATTTGAAAAACCACCGTATCGCGGTTCTCGAACACGAACGTCATGATCGGTCCGACATGGACACGACGATGCTTCTTTGCCTCGATCATGCGAGCCCGAAAAGCAGGCCGCTGCTTCTCGTACTCGGCGATATCGAGAACGGTGATTCCCGTATGATGATCGTGATATGGCATGATGTTCTTCCTCGAATAGTCAATGAATGCGATAGGATCTCCAATGAATACGATAGGTCTTCTCTATAAGGCTGCTTCAGTTCGAGGGACCGGCATCGGTCAATTGAACCCGTGCATCACCGTTTCAGGCCCATCGCGTTATATAAGATCTCGATCGGGTGCAGTGCATGTTCGCTCGTTCCTTCTTCGATATGGAGATGGGCGAGCGTGCAGTCGCTTGCCACGGTCGCGGGCTTCTCTTTCTCGATGGCTTTGAAAAGTTTTTTGCCCACATCGAGCGATATTTCGTAGAATTCTTTTTTTGCGGACCATGTGCCATCATGCCCGGAGCATTGTTGTACCATGGTGACGGTTACACCCGGAATTAATTTCATCAGGTCCCGGGAATTAAATCCGATGTTCTGGACGCGAAGATGGCAGGGAACATGATACGTGATTTTTTCCGCGATCCCGGCCGGAAATTCGAGTGCGATTTTCTTCTCGCGGTGGAGGCGCATGAGGTATTCACACGGGTCCATCGTAGCGGCCATGATCTTTTTCGCGCCGGCTTTATCGGTGGCGTACTCGGCGTATTCGAGCCGCAGCATCATCGAGCAACTGGGGCTCATCGCGATGATCTTCATTCCACGGTCCACATACGGCAACAGCCGAGCCACGTTGCGATCGACCGTTTCGATGACGTTCTTTACTACTCCGGTTCCCAGTTCCGGCATTCCGCAGCACTCCTGCGGCGGCACGAGGACTTCGATCCCAAACGTTTCGAGGATCTCGACATACTGCCGGCCGATCCACGGTTTGTTCTGGTCGACCATGCACGTGTAGAAGAGGGCGACGCGATCGATCGGCTCCGGCGAGGACGCCCGGCGGGCAGCGGCCGATGGCCGTTCTTCGCGATGATCGTTCCACCACCGTTGGAACGTCGGAGTATAATATTCCGGAAGTTTTTTTCTGCGATCGATACCGGCGACCGATTCCAAGGCAACTCGACCCAGTTTATTTCTGCCCGCCCAGTTCATGAGCCCGGGAACCGCCGCTCCAATTTTCCCGGCCCGGTCGGTATCGCCAGTGAGTTGGTCTCGAAGTGTTTGCTTCAGAGTTTTGCCATGCTCTTTTGTTTTGATCGCATCCGCGCGAAGCAAGAGCCGTGGAAAATCGAGCTGGTACTCGTGCGGCGGCGTGTAGGGGCACTTAGGGTAGCAGAGCTTGCACTGATAGCAATAATCTACGGTGTGGTCGTAGTCCGCTTTTTTCAGTTCCAGCACGGGGTCGGCATGAGCCGTTCCCGATGCGGTGAGTTTATCGTCTTCGGCGTCGATCCGGTCGAAGAGATCGGTGAACGGCGGGCACAGGCCGTCGCACAGGCGGCAGCCGTGGCAGATCTCAACGATCCGCGTGAACTCCCGCTCCAAGTCGGCGGAGTCCCAATACCGCGGATCGTGCGTATCGAAGATCATCAGGCTGCGATCGAATCATGCGCTTTCTGAAACCTTCCGGCATGCGATTTCTCGGCACGCGCGAGCGTCTCGAACCACTCGGCGATCTCATCGAAGCCTTCCTGGCGAGCGGTTTTCGCAAAGCCGGGATACATTTCGGTGTATTCGTAGGTCTCGCCGGCGATGGCGGCTTGCAGGTTCGTCGAGGTATCGCCCACCGGAAGGCCCGTTGCCGGATCGCCGACTTCCGAGAGGAATTCCATGTGCCCGAACGCGTGGCCGGTCTCGCCTTCGGCGGTGTCGCGGAATACGCCGGCGACATCGGGATAGCCTTCAATATCGGCCTGACGCGCGAAATAAAGATATCTCCGGTTCGCCTGCGATTCGCCCGCAAAGCCCTCTTTTAAGTTCTCGAATGTTTTGCTGTTCTTTAAGTTTGCCATGGTAGTAAAATGGAAGATGAATTCTCTGAAAAATTTCTTTACGCAGTATTCAGGGCGCCGGTAAACACGCTTTTACGCAGCCATGCGTACATCGTTTCCGCACCTACGGCTATGAAGGGAAAATAAAAGCCAATCATAAGAATTTGGAGCCGTTCGAGCGAAAAGAACGCGATGACGACTGCGGAATAAAGCACGGCCCAGGTCGCCACAATGACGACCATATCCCGGACCCGGTTATTTTTCCATGCCCGTTCTTTTCGCATTTGAAAAAGCCCGGCCATTGCGGTAAGGATCGTTATGGCATAAAATGCGACATAGAGAATTCCCATTCGCGGATCGTAAGGATCGACGCCCCAGAAGAAGGCTATTTTTTTTACCGCAAGCACGGCCTCTTCTTTGGGATGCGTCCGTACCCATTCCATCGCGGCTTTTCGATGGTAAGCGTCCTGGGTGAATTCGACGAGCGAATCGGTCCTGCCGCCCGGTTCGATCTGGGTCCACATGGCATCGGTCGTCCAGACCGGATCGCCATTGGCCTTCCATGAGCTGCCGGTCGCCTGCTCGCTATTGCCGCGCCAGAAATTGAACCCGCCGTTTATGCTGGTCAGAATGAGTTTGTGAAAAACGATCTCGTTTCGTATCGCCCACGGCGCGCACACGATCGCCATGGAAAGGGCCGCAACGCTCGCGATCGGCAGCAGCGATCGGAACGATCTTCGATAGGTCCACAGCAGCGCCATCGCGGTAACACCGAGCATCAGATACGATTCGGAACGAAATTGTGTGAGCAGTCCCGCGAAGATCCCCGTTCCGATCGCCGGAAGCGTTGCGCGCTCTCCCGTACGAAATTTCGAGAGCGTTAAAACGAGCGACCAGAGAAAGAGGGCGTCGATGGCGAGCACGGCACTCGCGATCCCATACGTGGCGCAGGCGACGACAAATCCCGGATAGAGCGCTGCAAGCCAGACCCCCCAGCGCGTTCTCTTACTTTCCCCAAAAAGGAGCGTAAGAAGTTTCCACATGGCAAAAATAAAGATCCCACCGAAGGCAACTTCTTCTAAGAACAGGACGGCATGTCCGGGCAGGGTATCGCCGAACGGCCCAAGCGCGGCATAATGGATTATCACTTCGCCCGGCAGCATGTAGGCCGTCGGAAACGTGAAATTATGTCCGCTGTAGCCCCAATCGAACGAATACCCTTTGCCAGCCGCAAGATTGAGTGCGATCTCCGCATATTCCCAATGCCGAACCAACTCTGGATTTTTCAGATGTGCGAGCGGAAATGCAGCCAGTCGGACGGCGAGGCCGATCAGGAGTGGCGCTGCAAGGGGCGTGCGCCAGAAGCGATTCCAGGAGAATTTGCGCTGGGAAATTGACATTTGATGCGAATGACCCCTAACATGAGGATTTGCTTCGTAGTTTTGCAAGACAGAATAGGTTGAAAATGCTCATCTCCCTCTCGACCTGGAAGCACGGCTTCCATCCAAATCGAATTACTTACGATGCGATCGCTAATAGCCGGAGCGCACTCGATGCGGTGGAACTCGGCGCGCGATATTGCGAAGCCGATCTTACCTGCATGTCTGTTGGCCGCGGTGGATTACCGGACGCCGCCGGCGAAGTCACGCTCGATGCCTCGATCATGGACCACGACGGCAATTGCGGCGGCGTGGCATTCGTCCGCCAGTACGAGCACGTCATTTCGGTCGCACGGCGCGTAATGGAAAAAACGCCGCATGTCCTGTTGGTGGGCGACGGTGCAGAGCGGTTCGCAGCGAACGAAGGATTTACGAAAACGGAACTATTAACGGAGAAAGCCCGGGCGCTGTGGCAGGAATGGTCGAAGCAGCCCGACAAGCTCCACGTGCGGCTGCGTCGCGCCGAAGAAGGCGAGCACGAATATGTATTCGTGAAGGTCGATGAGGAGGGAAAAGAACGCGAAATGGACCGAGACAGCCAGGAACTAAAATCTGCCGCACCGTTCCCCGGGCGCGCGCGTGGGGCGGTGGACCCTGCGACGCACGACACCATTGGCATTCTCGCCATGGACGCTGAAGGCCGGCTTGCCGGCGCGTGCACGACGAGCGGGCTGGCATTTAAAATTCCCGGACGCGTAGGCGATTCGCCGATCATCGGCGCAGGACTCTACGTCGATGGCGAAATCGCCGCCGCCGTTGCGACCGGGAACGGAGAACTTATGATGCGGGCCTGTTCGGCATTCCATATCGTTGAAATGATCCGGCACGGCATGGAACCGGGCGAAGCGTGCGAACGGGCGATCGCTCGGATCTTAAAAGACAAGCACCTGAAGGACGATATGCAGGCCGGCCTGATGGTCATTCGTTCGGACGGTGCGTGGGCGGCACGGTCGCTGCGCCCGGGCTTCCAGCTTGCCGCGGCGAGTGAAGCGGTCGAGGGCGGCAAGAATATGCTATACAATATCACTGCCGAATCGGCGAGTACGGTGATCCAGCAATTATGACGCAAGGACTTGCTTTAGTGACCGGCGCCGGCCGCGGTATCGGCCGGGCGATCGCCCTTCGGCTTGCCGGGGAAAAAACTCCGGTCGTCCTGGTCGCCCGCTCGAACGAGGAGATCACCGAACTTCGGAACGAAATTGTCTCGCAGGGCGGCGCGGCGTATGCGACCCCGTGTGATGTGAGCGATTCCGGAGAGGTCGAAGCATTGAAGGAAGATATCCTGAGCGATCTCGGACCGCTCACGATCCTTGTCAATAATGCGGGCGTTGCGCCGTCTTCGACATTCGACAAGATCACGGATGAGACGTGGCGCGACACATTCGCCGTCAATGTCGATGGCGCGTTTTATATGACGCGCGCATTTTTGCCGGCCATGCTAAACGGGGAGGGGAAATCTCACGTCCTATCCATTGCCTCCACGGCGGCGCTCGAAGGATTTCGCTACACCGCCGCCTACACTGCGAGCAAGCATGCCCTTCTGGGGCTGATGCGCGCGCTCGATGCGGAATACCGGGAGAAGGGAATTATATTTAGCACCCTGTGCCCCGGATTTACCCGCACGCAAATTTTGCAGGAAGCGATCCAGGCAACGATGGCCCGAGGAAAAGTGCGCGAAAAAGCCGAAGCGATGTATACGATGATGAACCGGGAAGGTCGGATCATCGAGCCGGAAGAGATCGCCGAAACCGTATGGAACCTGGTGAGGAGTGAAGCCACACCATCCGGGGGAGTTTATAACGCAGATGGCACACGTTACGAAAATCTAACAAAACGTTAACAAAGGAAACGGGCATTCTCTTTTTTCGTATGGGGTTCAATACATTGGCATTCATTTGAAATAGATTCTTAGTATTGTAACGACTCCTATTATTTCAGCTTCTTGAGAGAAACATTTAAGTATTTCGAAACCCACAAAGCGCGCGAGCGGGCAGCGATCGTAACCATTATCCGCTCCAACGACGAAGAAACGAGGCAGGAAGCGCTCGAACATTTGAATGAACTGGCGCTCCTGGCGGATACCGCCGGCGCCGATGTCCTCTACCGCATGACGCAGGAGCGTGCCACGCCCGACGTAGCACTCTATCTCGGTAAAGGGAAGGTGGAAGAATTAAAGAAGCATGTGGCCGCGCTCGAGATCCAGCTTGTGATTTTCGACGATGAACTAAGTCCGGTCCAGATCCGAAATCTCGAGCGTGAAGTCAATGTAAAAATCTTAGATCGCTCGAGCCTTATTCTCGATATTTTCGCAAGCCGCGCCCGCACCCGCGAAGCGAAAACGCAGATCGAACTCGCGCAGCTCGAATACCTGTTGCCGCGTCTCACGCGGGCGTGGACCCACTTATCGAAACAGCACGGCGGCATTGGAACGAAGGGGCCCGGCGAAACACAGATCGAAACCGACCGCCGTCTTGTCAAGACGCGCATTTCGCTCCTGAAAGAAAAACTTTCCGAGATCGCGCGGCAACACGAGACCCGTCGATCCGGCCGCAACGATGAACTTGCCCGTGTGGCACTCGTCGGCTACACGAACGCCGGGAAATCTTCATTGCTGAATACCCTCGCCTCGGGCGATTCGAATGTATTCGTCGAAAACCGCTTGTTCGCGACGCTCGATGCGACAACGCGATCGATCGACCTTGCACACAGCCGCAAAGCGCTCGTTACCGATACCGTCGGTTTCATCCGAAAGCTTCCACCCAAGCTCATTGCGTCGTTCCGTACAACGCTTTCGGAAGTCCGGGAAGCCGATATTTTGCTTCATGTCGTCGATATTGCCAGCGCACAATTCGAAGAGCAGATCGAAGTGGTGCAGGAAACGTTGCACGAACTCGGCGCGCACTTAAAGCCGACGATCATGGTCTTCAATAAGCTCGATTTGCTCGATGAAGAGAAGAAATACCTGATTTCGGAGCTTCGCGAGCGCTACCCTCATGCCGTTTTTATTTCGGCCGAGCGCGGTATTGGCATCGAGCACTTAAAGAGCGAGATCGAAAAGGTAATTACAGAGTCCTCGTTCGAACTCACCGTCGAAATTCCAATGACTCACTACGATATCGCCTCTCGATTGCACGAATTAGGCGAAGTCCGCGAGCGAGTTTTCTCGGAAACGCACGTTCGGCTTCGGCTTCGTGTCCATGTCCGCAATAAAGAGCGTGTCGAACGACTACTTGCGACGGCGGCGTAGTTCGCTTCCATAGTTTTCGCTCCCGATAAAAATTTGTGGAAACGGATGCATATGATGCTATTGTAAAATTTTTTTAAAATTTCTTTCATTATCCGGAACTTACGAAACGCGATCGTTGTCATGTGCGCCGTTAGTTGCAATCGAGCCCGCGAAGCTCGATAATATTTTCGGGCCTGCGAAGCTCGAAATATTTTATTCGGAGGAGTGCGAAACCTCTGAAATCGTTTAGTTCAATTAGTTTAGTTGCAAATTCCGATTTCTGGTCGTTACGATCTTGAAGTCCTGTATGCATCCGCTATGGGTCGCCGAGATCAATCGATTCGACGCACGTTAATCTTTTAACGCGCGGTTCCCCCTTTTTTGCCGCGACCTGCGGTCGGACCTGTTCTCTTTCTCGCCCTTGCGTTAGGGGCACATAGGTGCTGGCGACAGTGCCGAAATGGTTGCGTGACAAAATTTTTTGCCGATTTTAAAGGGCGTTCTCGCGCCTTTCTGTTCGTGCTTGCTCTCGTAGCGAGCGCCGTTATTCGTCCGGCCGAAGCGCAGGTGTACCGCAGCTTCGGGGTCGGGTCGCTGGTGCTCGACGATAACCATCGTCACACCCTCATTCTCCAGACGCCGCAACCCGGCGATCCAGGCTATACCGACTGGACGTCCGGCGGCAACCTCGTACTTCGGCTGCCAATCCCGCCAACGACGAATGCCATTATGGGATTCGTCATGCCGGGCCCCGCCACGACGGGATCTTCGCAGGTCCTCGTTTGGGACGCTCCGGTGTCCGGCGGCGGGACTGGCGGCGCGCAAGGCGTGTGGCGGCCCGCCTCACTTGCTTCCGCGATTAGTTCGCTCGGTGTGATCTCCGGTTCCGGCCCCGCGAACAGCCTGACGAAATGGACCGGAGGGTCGACGGTCGGTAATTCGACGATCTCCGAAATAGGCGGTTCGGTCACGTTCGGCGGCTATGGCGCCGGCGTGCTGCATTCCGATGCCTCGGGCGCGATCACGAGTTCGCCGGTCGACCTTACGTCCGACGTTTCCGGAATGCTTCCACTCTCGCACCTTCCGGCCGGAAG
>JAJPIQ010000056.1 GCA_021324685.1 Bacteroidota bacterium | reverse complement strand
GACGCCGTATTATCGGACAAGGTTTCGGCCGGGCTTCTCATTCACGAAGGGCAGATCACCTGGCAGGACTACGGCCTGAACAAGCTCGCCGATTTCGGAACCATGTGGGAAGAAAAAACCGGAGGCTTACCGCTGCCGCTCGGGCTCGATTGCGTTCGCCGCGATATGGGGGAAGACATGGCGAGGACGGTCTCCCAGGCGCTCCGGGATTCAATTAAGGCCGCATACGATAACGAAAAAGATTCCGTAGAATATGCGCTGCAATGGGGCCGCGGGATCGACCATTCGACCGGAGCGAAGTTCGTCAAAATGTACGTCAATGATGTCACGATCGACATGGGCGAGCGCGGCAAAAAAGCGCTGGAATATCTCTACTCGATGGGCACAGAAAAGGGAATTATTCCGGAAGTGGACAACATCGAGCTTTTTTGAGCTAACTATAGCCTTTTCATTGATACGATCGAGCCTCTGAGAAGATCGCTCTACTGTCCTCAGCAAGCTAAAAATATTTTTTGTAACTTGTAAGCCCTCATGCGTTTTAAGCATGTGAGGTTACGTGTCGCATCGACGTGCTGGTTCTTCCTACAGGTAGGCGCAACTATATTTAGCTCGAAAACCAACGCCCAAAGTGCACATGGGATTTTCATTGGTCCTTTCACCGATTATAATAGCGTGGTCTATCGAACAAATCTTTTCGGGCCGCCGAACTCCTTACCCGGCTTTGAAATGTTCGAAAATGGATCGGGCAGCTCATGGACGGAAGGTGTGAGTGCGCTTTTCCCTTTATTCGGTAACTTTCAAAACTTCTTCGTCCTGGAGGCGGCCTATGATTCGAAATCCGCAAATCTCACCGGCATCGACTTGGGTACTTCTTATAAGATTGGAACGATTTCTTTTCTTCGTATGGCACCTACGCTGGGCTATGTACTGCTCAATATCGGGTATAAGTTCAATTTCAGTCAAGATTCTCTGTTTCCTAAGGGATTCGGAGTTACGTCTTGCGTAAGCATTGGCAAAACATTGGTTTCAAAGTTCACAACGGTGATCCATGATACTGAAAATATTTACAGCGGAGCTTCGGGACCGATCCAAAATGGTACATCTGTCACGAATATTGATGGTATTTACGGTTATCGCCTTGCGATTCGTTTTGAATTGTCGTACGATGTGCCGATTGTTTCTCCCTGGCTTATCACTCCGGACGTAGGCTACGAATATCCATTTACGAAAGTTGATAACACGAATCGCAATTGGTCCGTAAGCAGTCTCTACATTGCAATAGCGGTGCGATATCAGATCCATTAAAATACCAACGTAATTACCGTTCCGCACTCGCAGGAATGACCTTCGTGGTCTTGTTCTCGTCGCCCTCTGGCCGATGTATGTAAACATTGGCGGCAAAAATGGCCGCACGTTCCGCCTCGGTCCAGGAGTCGAACCGCGCGGTTTGCACGAGCCGGCCGCCATGATCTCGCAGGAACCCTTCGTCCGTTTCGATAAAAGAACTGATTGCCGGGTCCCACTGGCGGATCCGAAGTTTTTCGTACGTGATAAAAAATCCTTCAAAGCGAGCTTCCTGTAACGCGATCGAATAAATAGCTCCCAATTTCGGATCGATGGCGGTCAGGGGATAGCGTCCGCTCGGCACCTCTTCCGCATGGCCGTGTTTTACGCTTTCATCCAGGACGACCGGCTCTCCAATCAACGTTCCACGCGGCGAGACTTCATAGGCCAGCGTCCGGCATTCCTCGGGGCGCTCGGGATCGGTCACCGCAAAGATCAGCATTGGAAGTTTCGCCGCTCCGAAGCGGCCGAAAAAGAATTTCTCTTTGGTCCCGCGAACCAGCACCGGATAGAGCTCTCGTCCGGGAACTGTATCGCGCGTCGTTCTCCAGGTGCGAATGCGGATCTCGATCTTGCTGTCTGCAAGTTCCGTGAGCCAGATCGTCCCGCTAAACGATCTCATACGGAGATGCCGCTCGAAGGAATGGCGAGTCGCCTGGGAACTCCATGCGGGGACGGTGAAGGTAAACAGCAACGCTAAGGTCAGGGTTGATTTCATACTCGAATAGCTACGAACCCAAATATCGTCAATCCCGAGCGTAAAGTCAAGAGGCAAATGGAAATTTGCCTCAGAATTCCCAAAAAACGCTCAAATTCAGGCTGTTTCGAGAATTGGCAGGCTGGTGAGAATCTCGCTCGCCGGTAACTGCTGGTCGAGACGCGCCGAGGCGATCGCAGCGGCGGGATACTCGCCCTCGCCATATTCTGCTACGATATCGTAGAGCGTCGTACGTTCCGCCGGCGTATAGCCAGCACTGCGAATGAGGTCAACCGTCTCCTTTACCGATGTGGTATGTACGAAATTGGCCGAGGCATGAACGTTCTCTTCTTCGAGGACGCCGCCGAAATCGTCCGCACCGAAGTTTAGCGCAATTTGCCCGATCTTTTTTCCTTCGGAGAACCAGCTTGCCTGAACATGCGGAAAATTATCGAGAAAAATTCGTGCGATCGCGATCATTTGCAGATATCGGGTTCCCGTCGCATAATGAGGAATGATCTTTTCGAGCGGCGTATTGCCTGGCTTGAAACTCCACGGAATATACGCAGTGAAACCGTGGTACTCGTCCTGCAGATCGCGAATGACAGAAAGATGTTCGATAATGTCCTCATCCTTTTCCAGATGACCGTACATCATCGTGGCGGTCGTTTTGTAACCCAGTTTGTGTGCCTCGCGCATCACGTTCAACCAATCGGCGCTCGTGCCTTTCTTGCTGGAGATCTTTCTTTTTACTTTATCGCTCAGAATTTCTGCGCCACCACCGGGGATACTGTTTAGACCCGCTTCTTTGAGCTTCAACAGGACTTCCGGAATAGAAAGCCCCGAAACATTGCTCATCCCGATGATCTCGCTCGTAGAAAAAAAGTGCGGATGGATCTCTGGAACCTCTTGGCGCGTCCGGCGCACCATTTCTGTGTAATACTCGAGCGGTATTGCCGGATTCACCCCGCCCTGCAATAGGACCGTCCGCACGCCGCGCCTGGCGGCGGCTTTGAAGCGTGCGATCATCTGATCGACCGTGTAGGTATAAGTATCTTTATCGCCTTCGTGCCGGTAGAACGCGCAGAAAATGCAATCGACGTTGCAGATGTTCGTGTAATTCGGGTTCGAATCGATAACGAACGTCACCCTCCGTTTCGGATTGATTCGATAGCGAACGGCTTCCGCAAGCTCCGCGAGATCGAGGAGCGAGGCGTTTTGGAGGAGCCAGAGCCCTTCTTCACGGGTGAGGCGGGCGGCAGTGTTGATTTTTGCTTGTATCAGTTCCAACATGTTTCGTATCAAATCTTTGTCATCCCCCGCGAATGCGGGGATCAAGTGCTCGATTTATTCCGAAGGGATGGATTCCCGCATTCGCGGGAAGGACATTCCAATATTATCCCTTGAACTTAAAGATTCATGTTCCATTTCGAACTCCGCCATAGCGGCATGTTCCTCGAGTGTGAAGCGATAGCGGAATTGCGAGAGATAATCGGAGACTTCGGCTTCGCTCATTCCCAGCCGCGCGCCGTGCTCGCGGCCAAGTTCTCCGAAATGCCCGGATGCATTATTCAGCGAACGTTCGAGCGAAGCTATAATTTCGTTTCGTGCCGCATCCGGAGTTCCTTTGCGAACGGCCCACACGGCAAACACGAACGGCATCTCCTTCCACGAGCACCATTCTTCGGCAAGGTCGAAAACTCGCGTGGTGTGCGCCCACTGCGGCGCACTGTGTACGGCTTGCAAGGCTTGATCGCCGATCAAAAGGACTGCATCAAATTTATCATACGACAAATCGGTCGGATGAATCCGATGGAGTTCATAATCCAGAACCCCAAACCGCTTTTCCAGCAATACTCTTAGAAGTTCGACACTCGTAGAAGTTTCCGAAGTGATCGCGATACGCTTTCCTTCCAATTCCTTCCAGTCGTATTTACTGAAGAGCAGTACGGAATTCGCTTTGCCTTTAACGGCAACGCCGTAATCGAGCTTTTCGAAATCGTCGCTCAAATTCATATAATCGCGCAGCGACATCGGCCCAGCCGCAATATTCCCGGCTTCGGCGAGCGCGCCAAATACGCGTGGCACCAGCGGCGCAAGCTTTACAAGATTCGAATATTCGTGAAAACCATTATAGAACGGCACCGAATTGAGGTACGGCATCTTGCTCACGACCGCCCATTCCTTCTTCGGATAGATCGCGAGGGGCTTATACCAAACGTCACGTTCCACCGGCAGCTTCCCGGCATCGTGAATGATCGAGACGAGCTTCCCTTTCGCGAGTTCCATCGGGCTGATCGCGCCGGCATCGTGAGCGATGCGCTCCTCTCCGACGGTTCCGTCCATATCGTCTGCACCGAAATTGAGCGCGATCGTCGCTACTTCGGCCGTCAGCATCACCCAATAGGCTTTGATATGCGGAACATTATCGAGCATCAGCCGCGAGACGGCGATCGTTTTCAGGTCATCGATCGCACTGGTAAAATCGTTCCGAGTTTTAATTCCAGTGTTGCCGGGCTGGAACGCGAGCGGAATGAACGAAAGGAATCCATGCGTCTCATCCTGGCATTCGCGCACGCGGAGCATGTGCTCGATCCGCTCTTCGAGCGTTTCGATATGGCCGTAAAGGAGCGTCACATTCGATTGAATACCGAGGCGGTGTGCCGTTTTGTGAACTTCGAACCACGCTTTAGCGCCGATCTTCTGATGAAAAAGCCGTTTCCGAACGCGCTCGGAAAAAACTTCCGCGCCGCCGCCCGGCATTGTCCGAAGCCCGGCGTCCCAAAGCTCCCGCAAGACCTGCTCGTGCGTTTTTTTGAATTTCTTCGAAAAAAAGTCGATCTCGACTGCCGTGAACGCCTTGACATCGACGTTGGGAAAATTCGTTTTGATGTCGCGGACCATCCCCGTGTAAAATTCCCACGGCCATTTCGGATGCAGTCCGGCCGTAATGTGAACTTCGTGAAGATCGGGCCGGAGCTTCGAAAGCATTTCCGCGACCGTCATTTCATAGGCTTCCGGCGAATCGGGCTTGACGGCAAAATCGCAGAATTTGCAGGAAAGAACGCAAATGTTCGTCGGTTCCAGCTTGCGATTCAAAACGAAATAGACCGAATCGCCAGACTTTTGTCGAGCGACGTAATTCGCCATTCGGCCAACACCGATAAGGTCGGAGGAATCGAAGAGTATCAGACCATCCTCTTTGGAAAGGCGCTCGCCGGAGCGGACTTTTTCCCAGATCGGCTGAAGGGCAGGGTCGCGAAAGCTTAAGTTATGACTGCTCATATATTCCGAGCGGCCTAAACAGAAGCCAATGCGATTGCGCTCCGCACAAATGGGTGTTAGGGATAAAACCGAATCCCGACACCGCCATCGATCCCGACGCCAACGGCGGGGACAAACGCGATCATTGGACCAACTTCAAGAAAAATTTCGACCGGGGTTCGTTCGGGAATAATATTGATCCCGAACATGACGCGCGCGCCAACGCCGAGATGCGAAGCGTTATCTTCATCGTCGAAAAAACGGTCGTTGCTGCTTCCGAACGCAAGGGCAAGCCCAGGCCCGGCATACATTTTTACGATATAGCTATGGAATGGACTGAAATGCCAGAGATAATCGGCCTGGATGCGTAACGGTCCGAAATACGAGGCACCAAT
>JAJPIQ010000040.1 GCA_021324685.1 Bacteroidota bacterium | reverse complement strand
TGGAAGCCTACGAAAAATTCCGAACGATGTTCGTCAGAAAGGAAGTGCCGGAGGACATCGAAGAAATCAAGGTTTTGGGTTCGACTCCAATTTCGCTGGTCGATTTCATGGTCGACCGAACGTTGGCCGCTAGTAAAGGCGAAGCCCGCCGTTTGATCGATGGCGGAGGAGTCTCTATCGACGGTCAAAAAGTAACGGATAATAAGTTAACCTTTTCTCCAAAACGCGAAGGGACGGTGATCAAGGTTGGGAAGCGCAAATTCCTGAAGGTGGTGGCGCGAGATTAGTCGTTTACGATTGTCGTTGCGCTCGTGTTGGCGTGCGCGCAAGCCGATTTGGATCTTGCCTCGGAAAGGGATCCTCATCGAGCGTTAAGCTTCAGTACGATTCCTTCTCGCTTGGGAATTTTCCCTTTTTAATATCGCTGTCATAGTGACGCACCGCTTCACGGACCGTTTCGGCGAGGGAGGCATACCGGCGGACAAATCGAGGATGAAATTCCTCCGTAAGGCCGAGCATATCGTGCATCACGAGGACCTGACCGTCACAATGCGGTCCGGCACCGATCCCGATGGTGGAGACCGTCAAAGAGTCGGTAATTTGTTTTGCGAGCGTCGATGGAATTTTTTCCAGGACCAGGGCAAACACGCCAGCCTGTTCCAGGGCCTTGGCGTCGCTTTTTAATTTCGATGCCTCTTCTTTCGTAATTCCACGTGTCCGGTAACTGCCGAATTGATGAATCGACTGCGGAGTGAGGCCGAGATGCCCCATGACCGGAATCCCGGCCTCACTCATCCGGCGAACATGATCGGCAACTCGTTCTCCGCCTTCTATTTTCACGCCGCCGGCTCCGGTCTCCTTCATGATCCTTCCCGCATTTCGGAAGCCTTCTTCGACCGAGACCTGAAAACTCATAAAAGGCATGTCGCAAATGACCATGGCGTGTTCCTGTGCCCCTCGGACGACCAGCCGAGCGTGGTAAATCATTTCGTCGATCGTAACCGGTATCGTCGTTTCATTTCCCTGAATGACATTCGAAAGGGAATCGCCGACAAGGAGGACGTCAGCACCGGCCTGATCGAAGAGCCGCGCGAACGTGTAATCATAGGCCGTGATCATGGCGATCTTTTCGCCACGCATTTTCATATCGCGGACGGTGCGCGTCGTTACACGCCGCGTTTCCGTGGGTGGTTCGGAGATGTGCGTTGCGGAAACGCCGTTTCCCGTGGGGTTGTGTAACTCGACACGGGAGCGTTTGGCGGGAACACTGGAAACTGTTTTCATAGCATTATTAAAAACAATCGAAGTTCCAAAATCAGCACAGTCTTTTTAGGCGACCCCGGCCGATTCGGTACCCTGCGATTTCCGAAATGCTTCGAGACGGACCCGGATACCGTCGTGAAAGGTCCGATAGACCTGATGAGTCACAATGAGGCCGAACCACATGCTGACCAGTACTTTTGCGATTTTTACTCGATCGAGTGCCTGAGAGCTCGAATGTATGATGCCCCGGGGATCCGTAAGGACGTCCCAGCTATTATATCTCGCCACGCGTCCAAGATACACTCCGATTGCTGCGAGGAGTGGAATGCCGATCAGTGCCGTCCAGTACCAGTTCGCTCCGAAGCGCTTTCGAATTGCATAGAGGAGCCGGTCCGCCGTAAAGCTATAACAGGTCAGTCCGAATAGGACGAAGACGGCATAGATTGGGAACTCCGTTCCCAATAATTTCCAAAGCGAAGCATCGCTCACCCGCACCGTCTCTAAAAAATGGACAAGGTCGGTCGCGACGTAGGGAGCGTTGGGAAGGAAAAGAAGGATCAATACCAATTCGAACCCGAACGTAATGTTGCGGACGCCATGCCGAGGCTGATCTTCGCGTTTAAAAAAAATGAGAGTAAGGAACACCGGAATAATCGCGAGTACCGCGTTCCATACCATCCACCAGAAGGTCCCCAGTTTCACGAATTGATCGTGAAATATTTCAATGCCCGATTCCAGCAGAACGTGATGCATCAGCGTCGATAGGGCGTATGAAGGTAATTTGTCGCGTCGGCATGATCGCGATTATGATCGGGGAGGTTCAACACGCGCTGGTACAGGAGAACGGCGTTCTTGCGGTCGCCGCGCACGTCGTAGGCTTCGCCCATATAGAGTTCCGCGTCGGTCACCCACCAGTCCTGCTGGCCGCTCATATTGATTTTGCGGCTAAGGAGATCGCTATTATAAAGATAATAAAGTGCAGTGTCCATATTACCGCCGTACTTTTTGAGTTGTGCAACGCCAATAAAGAACATGGCTTCGCGTGCCTGGCGAATCGTGTAGGCATCGCGCCTCGCTCGAGCCCGGTCCAGCATGACACGATAGAGGGAATCGTACTGGGCAACATTATTCTCGGTATAAGCGGCAAACCCGAGATAATGAAGGAATTGCACATTATTCGGGTAATGGCTGGCGAGATCCTGAGCGAGTTGGTAGGCGCGGATATAATTCTTTTCGAGCGCGTAGTAAATGTGCATCAATTCGAATTTCGCCTCGACTTTCGTGTACGATGCATTTTGTGCCGCCATCTCCAGCATTTGAAGACCGACGGCTTTATTGCCGGTGGCGAACATCGTTCTCAGGATCGGCGCCAGCGTTGGATTTTGTTCTTCTTCCGACTCGACATAATAATTATAAACGCCGCGCCCGAAGAGGATATCGGAATTATCCGGAATGATATCTTCTAATTCGTCAAGATAACGTACGCCTTTTTTAGCGTCCCCTAAAATCAGTTGTATGATGTCCATGGCATCGCCCGGCCCGACGCGATACTCGTAAATCCGAGCTCGCATTCCGATTGCACCGCCTTTATAAAAAAGCCCAGCGATGTCCTTCGGGTTTTTTTCCAGAAGAGAGTCCGACCGGTCGATCGATTTTTGCAGCCACGCTTTGTATTCGGCATCGTAGGTCGTATTATCGGGATTCGTGACCGCTCGCCAGAACATCGTTGTAGCGCGATAAAAATATCCGGCGGGATGGCTCGGCTCTTCGGCGATGATCGAATCGAAGATGCTATCGGCCGCGGCGAACTGCATGTTATAAACCCGTTCTAAACCCCGATGGACCTGACCGTCCATTTTTCCGCCCTGGAGGATCCACTGGCACTCTGCCTTACGAGGGATGGCGCATGCGATCAGTGCGCCGAATAAACAGCGTAAAAACACGAGCGTCCAGCTTTTACAAACAGAGTTCGTCATCGACTTTGTATTCGCAATAGCACGAATTTGTTTCGAGCGTACAAAACATCGGGCCGCCTGCGGATCGAAAAATCCGGCAGGCGGCCCGCCGCGCTCAGCACGCGGATAAAAACGAATACTTTATTTCGCGCCGAGGATGGCGTCCTTCGCTTGTTTGCCAACCCGGAAACGAACCACTTTGCGCGCCGGGATCTTGATCGCTTCGCCGGTCTGCGGGTTGCGGCCCATACGCGCTTTGCGATCCGACATCACGAGCTTGCCGAGGCCCGGAATCGTAAAGCCCTTTTTCGCTTCCTTGTATGCCAGCGAGTTCAGGGTATCGAGAACGCCGCTGATCTGGCGCTTCGTAAGGTCATTTTTCGTCGCGAGGTGTTCCACGATCGCGGCTTTGGTCATCTGCTTTGCGGTTGCTTTCGCCATAATTGAATTCTAAGAAAATAGGTTAAAAAACGTGGTTCAGAACAGTTGATGATCGTTCATCGGATGATCGTTCATCGTCCCGACGGTTTTGCGTTTGCTCATTCTGCAGCCACACTCATTTCCCATGAGAGCACGTGACGCTTCGAGAGCGCTCCACTCTCGAACGAGCATTCACCCCGGCAAGGCCGGTGTGGCTCGCAAGACCGTCCTACGAATTTACGACATTTTTTTGCGCTCGCAAGAAAAAGGACTTCGCGAGAGCCTTTATTTATAAGGCTTTGGAATATACTACGAGTTCCGTTCGTACTAATAAAAAGGTAAATGTTTGCTGCCGTCCCTCGTAATGCCGGGCTGAAAACTCGCTTTCATATCGATCGCGCCGATCGAGTTTATAAAGGTTCCATCCGCCTGGATGTGAATGAACACGCGCGCCCATTGATGCCCGAGCCCGGGTTGCTGATCGTCATTCATCATCAAATATACAATGACACCGCCGCTATCGCCGGTACTGGCCGGCAAGGTGATACTGGGGGAACTGAATTGTGAAGGATCGTTTAAGGGCCCGGTATAAAATACGGAATCGAGACCGTGTGGCGCGGGATCGATCCGGTTTAGGAACCCGACGCCATCGGGTCCCGGCGCCCACAGGGTGACCGTGCTGCCCGAGATCGAGACCGCCAGTTGTCCTTTATGATCGCGGCTGCTATCGACGGCAACATTGAATTGATTGTTTAAGGAACCGAAATAAACGGTGTCGTTCGCATAGACACGCAGGAATCCCAAGTTGAATCCGGTATCGTTTCCGTTCGGTGGAACGGCTTCGGCTCCGGACCATACAATGGCATTGGTATCGGTTCCGTAAATAAAGGTCGAGTCGTTGCGCTCCGATTTTACCCAATAACGATACGGGTATTCCGTCGCATTCGACTGCTGGGTTCCGTTCGCGACCGGCCCGGGAGGAGCGGAAGCGTTTGTAATGATCGAGGCGCTGATCGTATCGGGTCTGGAAACAAATCCAATCACATGTCCGGAATCCTGGCTGTTGGTCGTATCTCGATAATAGATCACGTATCGGAAAAATCCAGCATTCGTATCGTCCGGAGAGCGGGGCCACGTGAGATTGATCGTGTTCGGCCCGACGGACGTTGCTTCTATCGAAGTCGGATTGCGGAGCGGCCGAGGGTCGTAAAATGAAGTCACAATAGCCGTATCGGTACTCAGTTGGACCGTATCGCTTGTTTTTTCACCCCAGACGAACACCGTATAAGTTCCAATCGTAAAAAGTCCTTTTGCTCCTGAGGTAAACAGATAGCTGGTATCCGGAATTCTGCCACCTACTCGGCCGACATGAGCGGAAGCGATCGAATCAAGATAAGTCACATTCCCTGAAGTATCCCTCGTTGACTCGACAACCTTGATGTAATATCCTTTAAAGTTAAGCTGTGTATCGGCAATGGAACGGTTCCAACGCACGAGCATCTGACCCGCCGCCGGAGAGGAGCCATTTAAATAATTTATGGCCTGAAAATAAACATTGGGCGGCGCGACCACCAACCTTGGCCGGACTTCAACGACAGGCTGGGTATCGGTAAGGCAGCCGGCCACCATTATCGTGGCCGAAAGGACCAGAAGACCGCCGAGCAGCCATTTCGAGAGAAGATTGCGGAGGAGCATTGCTTCGAATCAAAACGGATTTGAGGAAGCAATGTTCCGCCGCAATTCTAAACGGCGTTCCGTAAGGCGGGTAAAAAGATATCCCCGGTTTACGCTGCGACCAGCCGGCGAAATCCGCTGCGGCGGCGCACGGGCCGTGAGGAAGCGATGTCGCGAATACCGCGAACCGCCGTTATTACAAGCGGGGCTGCGACGACCGCCAGCTCGACGAGCCGGACCGTTGTATCGAACACCCGCTTTGCTTTCGGGTCCGTGACGTACTTATGAAACAGCTTATCCGTCAACGGGTCCTTAACAAAACTATGAATGAGTTGTAAGTTTATCATAACTAAATTCGATTTTCTTAATGCATCGTATGGTTGGGATTGCTGCATTAAGTGTACCAAATAAAAAAGCCCCTTTTGAAGAAAGGGGCTTCCGGACTCCGAAGTGGTATTCTGAATTATTATTTATTGAACCGAGAGCCTCGGTGCATGTCCGGAGGGATAGTAGTGATGTGCCGGTCGAGCCGCATACGGTTGATGAGCAACCGGCTGGTACGAAACGTCCACGGTGATGTAGCGGTCGGTCCCGCTGCCGGAATAAAGAAGACCGGTGGTCGGGTCGGGTTTGATATCGATTTTCGCCAGGTTCCCATCCTGAGTAACGACGGTGAGTACGCGATCGTTTTCCGGCGAATTGGGAATATCGTAGGAATTGTGTTGCGTACTTGCCGTGCTTAAGAAACTGCTGAAATCAGTCGCAGAGTAAAAACTGTCCAGTCCACCTGCAATATAGTTCTGATCGTTGGCGATATATGAATTTCTCCAGGTCTGGTCGAAGACCTGCGCGCCTTCGAAAGAAAGTCCGGAGGGAGTGGTAATGCCATTGTCGCGCTGTGCGTCGTCCAAAAGGAAATCGACTTCGCCCTGCGCATTTGGATTCGTATTCAAATTCATGCTGACGGTACGAGCCTGCCCATTAGGGCCATTCAGTTGGAGCCCACTGGATCCCGAGGAAGAAAATTCGAAGATTTGAACATCGTTGGTTCTGACCGCGGGCATCCAGCTAATGCTTGAAGAGCGGCCTCCCGTCGATGCAACCGTGATGGTTGAGACGACGCCTGGAGAGACCGTCAGGTCCGTCTGGGTTGCCGTCGATGTGGTAACCACATTGGAAGTCGAAGTTCCATTTGCAACAATAATCGTATCCGGTCCGGTATCGCCCGATCCGCGAGTCCATTTAATGCTGATCGTATTGGCGCTCTTCGAAAGTGCCATGACGTTCGAGGGAGTGCCGACGGTATTCGTCGTAGCGGTCTCTTGGGTGCAGCTTGCGAAGAAAAGTCCACCCATTGCTAAAAGGCAAAGTGAGGAAAGCGTAGTTCTAATTTTCATAGTGTTATTCGATTTGAGAAAAATTCGTGAGGATGAGGCATGAGCATTAAATTTCATGCCGCGTATTGATTCGAAAAGTGTATACAAATATACGAAAAAAGGCGCGTTTTTTCAAATTCACCCAAAAAAAAGAGCGGACCGGAGGTCCGCTCTAAAATCAATTTTTTTCTCAGATTTAACGCTTTGCGGTTGTTTTGTTCGCCGCGGAGCCGGTCGAAGTCGAACCGGTCGTAGATTTCAGCATATTATTGCGTTCGGCTTCCTTCTTGAAGGCACCCATGTATTCGACGAGGGAAGCGATCTCTTCGTCGGAGAGCGGACCCTTATTGCGAATATGGAATGCCGGCATCGCAGAATTCGGAATACCATCGGCAATAATGTGCTCCCACTGCTTTGGTGTATGCTTCAACATGGCCTCGCTGGCGAGTTCCGGACCGGGTTTATCATCGGCCTTGGAACCGTGGCAGATCGCGCAATCGGCCTCAAAAAGCCGGGCGCCGAGTTCGCCTTTGCCTTTATCGACATGGCACTTGGCGCAATCGCCCTGGAAGATACCGTCCAAATGCATCATCGTCTTATGCGCGAGCTTGGACTTCACGACACGGCCCTGAATCCGGACCATTGCATCGGCATTTTCCTTTGAATTCGAAGTGATGGTCACACTTTTCTGGATTGGTCCTTCGGGCTTGTTATTCGCGTCGAAGGTCACCTTGAGCCGGCTCGTGGCTCCCGGAGGAATCTTGTTTTCTTTGGCGTCCAGCACCGCTGCCGTGCATCCGCAGGAAGGCCGCGTGCTCGTAATGACGAGCGTATCCGTGCCTACGTTGCTGATGAGGAAGATATGCTCGGCTTTCGTGCCTTGCTCGATATCATGGAAATCGTAGCTATCTTCGGCGATCTTGATCTGAGCGCCTTTTTTTGTGGTATCGACGGGCACCGGACTTGCGGCGTGAAGGCCGCCCGCCTGAGGCGACGGCAACAGTCCATAGGCCACGAACGCGGCGAAGAGAAGCGCGGGAAGTGCGTAGAGAATACGAGATTTCATAGTCCTGAAAGCGTGAAATAACGACCGTGCACGGGCTCGGACCCTCCCAGCCCATGTTCCTGAAAAAATCGATAGATAAAGTACCGATTTTCGACAGAATGGGTTCCGATTTCAAAAAATAACCGAGATGAATGTAATAAGTGCCGGATTTCCTGATTTCTCCACAAGCTGCGATCTGTGCAGAGCTTGGCCGTTCGGGGCAAAATCTTCACTTCTTTTTCTGATCTCTTCCTCCAGAGGGCTCTCCCTGGGCGGCTTCCGTTCCGAAGGCCGTCGGTTCGCCTTTGAGGGCCCACTCGATCGCAACCCCGATGAGCGCGCCCAAAAAAGGACCGGCGATATAGATCCACGTCGTAGAAAAATCGCCGCGAAGGATATCCGGGGCGAGCGAACGGATCGGGTTCATCGATGCGCCCGTGGCGGGAGCAGACCACATGCCTGCGAGCGCAATATATCCGCCAACGGCGATCGCCCCGTTGGTACCGATATTCCGCGCCCCGGAAGCGGTTCCCAATATTGTGCTGACCAACCCCATCGTGAGCGCGGCTTCGAGCAGGAAAGCGGCCATCGGAGTAAGTTCGGGCGAGGGAACGGTCCCGCCATGGTTTGCGATCTCGCCAAAGATCAGCCTCAGGAAATAGACCGCAAAGATTCCTCCTACGAATTGCGCAGCGATATATCCCGGGACCCGTTTCCATGGAAAGTTCCTTCGGAGCGAGAAGGCGAACGTCACCGCCGGATTCAAATGAGCCCCGCCGACCGCCCCCATGAAATAGATCGCGGCCATGACCATAATTCCCGGTGCAATGACGGCCATGGCGGTCGTCACTTCGTCCGGTTTCCAATAATGGACCGCTGCCCCGCCGGCACCGGCGAGCACAAGGAAGAATGTTCCCAACAGTTCCGAGAACAGCCGCCGGGCCTCGAGCTTCGTATCTAAGAATTGTTCGAGCGTGGCCGCATCTTCTTCATGCCTGTGCGTTTTCATTGCCAATGCAGGATTCCAATTCGCATGCCGCTTGAGCTCGGAGACAAATGGTTTGGCATGACCGGCGTTTGACAGCGCAGGATATGAGTTAAGGAAGGCGCATGGTCTTGCGCCAAGATCACTTGTGGAGATGAGGGGAGTCGAACCCCTGTCCGAAAAACACCACCGATGGGTACTACGCGCGTAGTTTCCTGATTGATCAGATCGCCTCGAGCCTTAGCAGGAAACGGCCGGCTCGTGGCGAACGCCCATCCTTACACCGGCGCGCAAGCGATGAGCATTCATGCGCACGGAGATTTAGCTGGCAGCGTCCGAAAACGCTACCGGTTACACCGCTTCCAGTCCCGCTAAGTCCAAAGTCCCGGAGCGATGGGCGCCCTCCGGCAAAAAAGCCGGATAGCAGCTACAACCTTAGAGTGATCTAAAGGAGCTTAGGCAGCCATTGCGTAGCTGTAAGAGTTCGCAATTATGGTTTACCGCGAGTTTATATCAGACGATCGCTCGTCTGCAGATGTTCGTGGTCCCACCTGGCGCGCACCAGGCACGATCGCTCGTGCCGTACATCGACTGAAGTATTCCCCGTCGAAGCCAATGCATCCCCAGAAGAATTTTTGAACGATACCGTACGATTTATTTATGTAAATCTCCCGACCGTTCGCAATTCTAAAAAATCTAAACGAAATATCGGCGTCACTGTTCCATGTGAAGAAATTCACATGTGAAGAAATTCATCGCCCGTTTTGAAACGCACGTTCGACCTCGTTTTCCTCGTCCTGGGCATCGGCATGATCGGGCTGTTTACGACACGCTACTGCATGCCCTTTCGGCTCGATGACGTCCTGCTGATGCAGTGGGCGAATGCTCATTCCGTGTGGGACGCGTTCGATCCGATAAAAGGGCAGATGATCAACAGTTTTCGTCCCGTTTTTTCGCTGACGGCCTATCTGCTCACGCACCTTGCCGGATGGTCCCATCCTTTTTGGTGGCATCTGACGCTCGACGTTTCGCTCGTTGCCGCGATCGCTTTTACCGGCCTTACGGCTCGATACCTCGCCGGCCGCTGGTACGCACTGGAGATCTCCGTCCTGCTTTACTTCATCGCCTTTCTGCCCATCCTCAATATCTTCTTCTGGTATAGCGACCTTACGTTCGGGCTTGAGCTTGCATTTACGGCTTCTGCATGGTATTTCGGGCTTCGGGGGCTCTACGAAGCGCGACTCCGTTTTTGGGCGGTCGCCATCGCGCTCGGAACGCTTGCCGTGCTTTCGAAGGAGCCGGCATTCGTCCTGGTCCATGCGGTACTGCTCGGTTCGTTCCTTTTGGAACGAAATCGTATCGCCGCAGTATGGAACGAAAAAGCGCGCTCGAAAAAAGGCATGGCCATCGCTCTTTATCTGATCCTTCTGGCGCTGACCGGTTGGGTCGCGTTCGTCTCGCCGACAAAAGCGAATCGATTTTTCTCGTTCTCATCGCCGGACCTTTCGTATTTTATTCGGGACCGGATCGAATATTATTCAACGGCCTATTTCTCCATCACCGCTCGCATGGTCCTATGCTTTCCGATCGTGTACAGTCTTTTACAGCGGTTTGTAAAGAAGAGCGGGTTTCGAATGGAGCTTGCTTCGAGGGAAGTCCTTGCATGGAGTTTCATGAGTGTGATCGCGCTGGTCTTCGCACTCGTGTTGTTTCAGAACGTCGCCGTTGGGGTTCCACTCCTCGTCTTTATTTTCATTTTGAACGCAACGCTCGAAGGGCCGGAACGCCGCCGCGCTCGCGCATTGCTTCCATTTGTCGCGTGTGTCGCGGTTGCGATCGCCGCGCTTCTGGTCACCATTCAGTTGGTAAAGACCCAACTCACGGAAGCCGCATTGCTCACAACCGTGCTTTCTTCCTGGGCCTGGTGTCTGTGGATCGAGGATGCCGGCCGGGCCTTTGGGCCCTATCGTTTTAGTCCCCTGGTCCGCTGGACGTCGTTCGCGGTGGGAACGATCATCCTCGCGACGGTCTGCATCGGCGTTTTCCCTCGCATCCAGCGCGAGGAACGATTATTACGCGAGGTCCGCGATGTGCGGCAGAATGCGAACCGGGCTGTGGAATGGTCCGCACAGAACCTCCCGAAAAACTCTTTGCTGGCCGTGACCGATTACGGCCTCTATGGGTTCGATGGCCCGGGTGCACTCACCGCCAAAGACGATGAAACCAAGCTCGCGGAGCAATACACCTTTGCCGGCGGCTTCGTTTTCGATGCGCTCGGCGTCCTGGGCCGGAACGATTTTCGTCGCACCTTCCTCTCCGATTCCGTTGTTGTGCGCGAGGTCTTACGGGCCATGCGCGCCGCGCCGAACAGCTATCTTTTTCTGCAGTCGAAACTGGACTTCGACGAGTTTCATGGCGATCGTGCGCGCAAACCGCTGTTCGAGCCTTCGGACCACCTCGTTGCGCGATTCGACCGAGGTCCGTATCCGGCGGAAATCTGGAAACTTTCGCATTGAACCAACGTCCACGATTTCTGCTTAAACGTCCATCATTCTGCTTCATGGAGATATGCTAAGTTTCCTCTCGGTCGTCCTCTTTTTCCCGCTCGCGTTGTTCGGCCACCGTTCGGCCGGCGAGAAACCGCATCCCATCGTCCTTCCTAAAGTCGGGACCATGCTGGTCAATACGTATTACGTTACCGATTCCTCGGGAAAAGTTGTCATCCCGAAGGATGCCAACCCGGACATGCCGGACGATACGCTCATTGTTATTCGTTCCGGCTTTCGCACCTTAGGAAAATCGAATTGCATTGCCATCCTTGCGAAATCGCGGCCGGACACATCGATCATTTCCTATGCGAAGAACGGCGATCTTTTTTTACGGACGCTGGGGCACGATTCGGCCTGGACGAGGCTGCCGTTTGGCCTTCCCATTGGCAAGACGATCGTCGATTCGCTTCCGGCCGATAGCGGGACGGCATTTTTCAACGGCTTTTATATGCCTCATACTCGGACGTGGCAGGTCTTAGGGCATGATACTGCTTCGGTTGGCGGGAAGGTTTACGATTGCTTAAAGTTACAGATCGTCGATATTCGGAACTGGGAAGAGCAGGACTGGCTGCAGGGAACGCTTTATTGGTATTCGCCGGAACTTGGCTATTTCGTTCGTATGAATTTCGGTTGGGACGGCCCTTATTTCCTTAACCAGCACCTTAAAGTCTGGAATCCACCGGAAGAAAAAGCAAAAGCTGAAAAATGAAACGAGTAACGAGGACTTAGTTTTAAATCACTCGTTACCCGTTGTGTCATTGCGTTTTTTACCCATTGAAAATGCATATGGAAGTGCTCTTTAAAGAGACCATTCCTTCTTTTACGAAAGCATTTCAGCGATCGCTGTAAGCGGCGACCCGAAATCGGTGATCGCTGCGAAGATCGAAGAGATCCCGTTCGAAGCCGGTGCACTCAGGCTCTCGGTATCCGTTCGAGCGGAGACATTCGAAAAGAGCGCGGGTGCGATCGAAGCGGTGCCTTCGGACGCCGTGGCTACGGAAGCTCTGCCTACCGTATCGAGCGCAACGCCTTGCATAGAAGCGCCTTGCACCGAAGTCGTATCGGCATCGGCAACGACCGGTCCATCCGGATTCGAACCTAAGACCTTCATCGAGATCTGCGTAGTCCCGGAATTTGCGTAGCCGAGTTTTTGGGCAGCGGCATACGAAAGGTCCATGATGCGATTCGCAACATACGGTCCGCGGTCGGTCACCTGCACAATGGCCGATTTTCCGTTCCGCTCATTCGTGACCTTTACCCACGTTCCGAGCGGAAGCGAGCGGTGCGCAGCCGTCATCGCATACATATTATATGTGGTTCCCATTGCTGTTCTGCGGCCGTGGAATATGCCACCGTACCACGATGCAAGCCCCGTGGTCGCTTTGTTCATCGCCTCGATAAACGCCGGGTTCGCAGATTTCAGCGAATTATAGATGTTCAGCAGTCGGAATGAACCCGAGTGTGCCATGCGGCTGCCGGCCTTGCGCGCTTTGGCGAGCGCGAGGTTGACAGTCGAGCCGAGCGATAAAAATGTCCCGGCCGTAAACAACGCAACCGCCACTATTTTCCGAAGGCTTACTCCGGCCCGTTTCTTTGCGGCAAGCGTCCGTTCCATGGCGCGCTCGCTCATCTCCGAAGCGATCGTAGAAAAGCCATTTTTCAAGTTGTTCGTAATGGTGTTGTTAGTCATGCACCTTACTACGCGAGAAAACCGATCGAGGGTTCGTTACAGATGGGTCATTAGAAAGTGCTTTCCTGAAAACGGATCGGATCGAAAAATAAGCGGTTGACCCTGTGAAAACTAAACGAGAATTTTGTAGTTAAATCCTTTAGATGCGTGTGTTTTGTAATTAAATCCTTTAGATGCGTGTGTCAGACGATTGGATGAAGAAAGTGTCAGCCCTTTTGAATGAGGCGGAGGGTTCACTTGCTTCCGATCCCAGGAATGCCTTTGAGTTGTCGAAAAAAGCAATGGTCATAGGAAAACGTTGCCGGGAGCCTCGTTTGCTCGCTGCTTCGTGCGCCGTGGCCAGCAAGTCGCTCCTTGCGGTTGGCGAGTATCGGCGCCCTGTTCCTTACATCAAATCGGCGCTACATTATTATGAGTCGAACGGTGACCTCGATGCAACACTGGAACTACGACACAATTTAGCGTCCGCTAAGTTGTTCGGCGAACACGAAAAAGAAATTTTGGTTGAATTACACCGAGTTCTCGATGCTCGCCTGCACACGAAGAAAAAAGAGAAGTCGACTCGAAATCGCGTTTTTTATACTCCAAGGTCGTGGCAGGACCGAATCGCCGATCGAATTCCGAGTAATTCCGAGATCGAACACCAGCACGCTCTGCAGTTAATTTCCTTATATGGGACCATCGCGAGGGCGTACCGCTCTCTGAGCGAAAACCTAAAAGCTATCGATTATCTTCAAAAAGGTCTTACTCTTTCGGAAGAAATACAGGAACAGCCGATGCTTGCGCTCATGCGTACCAATTTAGGGAGTGTCTACACCGAGATTGGCAATTTCGCGCTTGCCCTGGAGCACCTGGAACAGGCCATGGAATTTTATCGCGCGGCGCGCCATGAACGCGGCGTTGCAGGAACACTCAATCAATTGGGGCTGCTGTTCCTGAAAAATGGGAAACGGAGGGAATCTATTCAGTATTTCCGACGCGCGACACGGACGTTCAAGAGTTTGGGAATGTCAGAATCGGTTGCGCGGTCTCTCGTCCTGCGAGCACGACATGAACGCTTGAACGGGTCTCTCGCACGTGCCAAACGATGGATCGATGAGGCTGCGAGCGATCTTCGACGGATAGAAAAAAGCCGGATGTATTATTCGGTCGAGTTCGAACGCGCACTTATCGAACATGCCCGGCATCCCAAACGAGCGACGCTCGGGAAGCTGTCGAAACTCCATCGCGAGGCTCGAAAAAGAAAATTAGAACTGCGGGTCGAGATCGCTCAGGAAGCCGCTCGGATCGCGTTGGAGCTTTCGCTTAAACCAGAGTCCGGGGAGTGGTTATTTCGTGTCCATTCCTATGAAGCGGAGCGTATGATCGAGGAGCGCAACAAAGCCGTCCTTGCATCGCGGATCGAACGAGCGCGTCAGAAGCTGGCCCGGGAACGTACCGAGCAAAAAACACGAGCCAAAAAAATGGAATCCGAGTTTAATGCGAAAATGCGCGAAGCGGAACTTCTGGCCCAGCAGCTCGCGAAGAAAGGATCGTTCCAGGCCTCGTTGTTAGAGCATCTGCAAAACATGAGAATCACCGGGCGGTATGCCACGGAAACCATCCAGGGTGTGGTGGAGTGGATCGAAACCGCACGGTTCCGCGATCAGTCGTATGAAGAACTCGAAGCGAATCTCGGCAATATTCACCGCGATTTTTTACGGACCATTACGGACCGCTCGCCCGATCTTACGGCGACCGAACGGCGAGTCTGCGTTTTGATTCGGTTAGGGATCGGAATTCCGGAGATCGCAAATATCCTCTTCGTTTCCGCCCGGACCATCGAGACGCATGCCCTTCGAATTCGGCGCAAGCTCCATATTCCACGATCGATCCGCCTTTCGAAGTTCCTGCACGCGATCTAACGTCGCGGAATGCCCGAGTACGTATTTTTATCAGTAGATCAGGGCCGAATTTTCTGGCCTGCAAATGGTTTGAAGGGTGTCGTTTCATTGGAAGTGTCATACCATACCGGAACAGGAGTCATCGTATGAGAATGGTGCGTACCCTTATTGCCATCCATGTTATCGTCCTCTTTGGCCTGCAGACGGCCCATTCGCAATGGGTGCATGCCGGCGGCCCGATGGGCGGCGGCAATGTCACCTCGGTGATCACAGCAGCGGGAAACATTCTTGCGGCGACTTCGAATGGCCTGCTTCGTTCGACCGACAATGGAGCCACGTGGGTTCCCGTAGGAACCGGCTTTTCATCGTATGACAATTTTAAATTAAGCACGATCGGCCCGGACCTTTTTGCGCAGTCCACCTATACCGATAGCTCGTATGAATCGACCGACGGAGGCCAGACGTGGTTCCCATCTTCGCTCGGTCCCGTGGGTGCGGTTGCCATGCTTGGAAACGATCTTTTTGTGGGCGGTTCGAACGGCGTCTCGATCTCAGCCGATGGCGGCCAGACGTGGAACCTTTCGAATGCGGGAATGACCCTGTTCGACCCGGTACTTTCGCAGGTCACGACCTCGCTCGGTGCGATCGGCTCGAGTGGAAATACGATCTTTATTTCCGGCGACGAAATGTATCGTTCCAACGATGGGGGCAATACGTGGACGCTCATCGATAGCGATGCCGTACTACGCTATTTTTCGTGTCTGGCGTCCGGCGGCTCCACCCTGTTTGCCGGAAATTGTACGTCCGATGGCAGGGGACATATCTATTCCTCGCCCGATAACGGGACCAACTGGTTCCCGGCCGGAAGCGGGCTTATTGCATTCAACCTTACATCGCTTGCCGCGAACGGCTCGCAGGTGTTCGCAGGGAGTTGGAACGGCGTTTCCAGAAGTACCGATAATGGGGCGACCTGGACAAATATGAAGACCGGCACGCTCATCGATAGCGGTGTAAATTCCATCGCCACGCTTGGACCGAATGTCTTTGCCGGCGGATATGGCATCTTTCGTTCTACGAACAATGGAGTTTCATGGAAGTCGGTCAACGTAGGTCTTATCGATACGCTCGTCGGTCCGATGGTCGCGGTTGGAAACGCGATCTTTGCAGGCGCGTGGAGTACTTCGAACGGATATTATACCGAAGGAGGTATTTATCGATCGACGAATAACGGATCGAGTTGGGTGAAAGTCTATTCCGGTGGTCCGGCAGAGCAATTTGCCGTTTCCGGAAATACTATTTATGCCACGATCTATCCCAGCGATGCGGTCGTATCGACCGACAATGGCGCGACATGGAATTCGATCGCATCGCAATTCAGTGAATATTCAGTCCCGAATCTGGTGGCGGCCGCCGGGTCCAACGTCTTTCTCGGAAGTTCCGGAGCCTCGACAGGATATGGTTCGACGCCGTACTCCTTATATCGGTCGAACGATCGCGGGGCCTCCTGGTACGACCTGGTTAACCGCTCGAATTACGGTTCTATTTCCGCGTTGGCCACGATGGGAACCGACGTGTTTGCCGGAACTATAAATTCCGCTCCCGCACCGGGCGGCGTGTTCCGATCGACGGACGGGGGAGCGACGTGGGTGGAGTCGAACGCCGGTCTCGCGGATACGGACATTCGAGCGTTTGGAACTTCTGGATCGACACTCTTTGCGGTGACGCAAACCGCCGGACTGTTTCGTTCTATCGATCGTGGCTCGACGTGGACGCCGGCGAACAACGGCTTGAGCGATAGCAATGTCACGGCGATTATTACGATCGGAACCGATATTTTCGCGGTTGCCGACAGCACGATATTCCGTTCGGCCGACCAGGGGGTCGATTGGACAGCGCTCTCCGGCGGCCCTTCGCATCAACTCATCACCGGGCTTACGGCAAGCGGTTCAAGCCTCTTTGCAAGTACAAACGCCGGCCTTTACCGTTCGGACGATCTTGGAGCATCGTGGAACGCGCTCGGGATTATAAGCCCATACCTGCTTTCTCTTGCCTCCGTTGGCAATGAGCTTTACGCCGGCGGCGCCTCCGACGGAACCAGTAGCGGCGGCCTCTTCCGTTCGAACGACGAAGGGATTACCTGGACCGAAGCCGATAGCGGCATCCCACCCGGTTCCAGCGTCGCGACGATCTGCGCCATGGGGAACGTGCTCTTCGCAGGCGGTTCCCAGCAACAACAGTATTACGATGCCCCTTCGTCGGGAATCTATCGCTCGTTCGATCAGGGCAACACCTGGGCGACCGTGCCGGTCGGAGCCGGGATCGATTCCGGCGGAATTCTCGGCAGCGGAACGCCGGTGACGTTTATCGCCAGCGGAGGCGTGCTGTATGCATCGCTCGGATATTTCGATGGGTGCAGCGGGACGTATATCGATGGTTCCCTCGTTCGATCTACCGATAGCGGCATGACGTGGACCTCTGCGGCGCTCGGACTCGGCGGCAATGGGTATGGCCCGGCTAACAGCGTGAACACGCTGGCGGCCAATGGCTCCGATCTCTTTGCCGTCTGGGGTAACGAATACGACGACGGCGGCTTGTTCCAGTCGGAGGATTCCGGTTCGGATTGGTATCGCGTGAATTCCGACCTTTATCCGAACTCCTTCGGCTTTATTGGAAAAGTAACTTTTGTCGGAGGATATTTTGGCGTGTATCGCTCCGTCGATAGCAGCGTTACATGGCAGCAGGTTAATTTTGGTTTACAGGATACGGCAGTCTCCTCGATGGCCACGGACGGAAACCGCTTGTTTGTGGCAACTCCGAGTGGAGTCTTTTTCTCGAACGATCTTGCCACCCGATGGAAGAATATGAGCGATGGTCTTCCTTCTAACGCCGAGATCAGTACCTTGCTTGTCACGGGAAATTTCTTATATGCCGGAACGGCGAATTCGGGAGTGTGGCGTCGACCCCTTTCCGATTTTCCACCGGTCGCTGCCCCGGCCGCCGTTTCCGATAATACCGGCAGAGAATTCGCCGCGAGTTACCCCAATCCCTTCTCGGGGTCAACGAGCATTCTGGTGCATGCTCCCGTTGCCGGATGGGCTACCATTTCCATTGTAAATTCGCTGGGCGCTACGATCGAGACCGTATTTGCCGGTCCTCTTGCGCCAGGAGATCATTCCGTGGTATGGAATGCTCGGGGGATCGCCCCGGGATCCTACGAATGCGTCGTTCGTATGGGCGGCGGCATGGAAACAATCCCATTAGTACTCGAATAACGGTTTAGCATTCGGCTTGCATATTCCGATAACCCCCGGGCGCATTTTTCGAATGGCTCGCGGGTTATATTAAATATGCTTCGTTTTCCTCTCATCGCATTTTTTGCGGCGGTCCTGCTCGCATCCTGCTGCGAGCCGGCGCATAAGGACTCCGCGCCGTACGTCGTCAATTCGGATTTTCAGGAAACGGCGGGGCGCGATGTTTCCCTTGCCAATCAGCCGGCTACCGGCGTGCCCGACTCTGCTTACTATCCCATCTATACGTTCGGAATCCAAAATACGGGTATGCAGGACGACGACTTTACGCTTCAACTCCGGTATTTCACTGCCAACGGCACCGGCGGTTTCGACATCACTCGCCATGTTCCGGCCGGACAGGTCGTTCTTTTCCGGACCCCAACAGCCACGCCCGATTCCATTACCGCCAATGAACGGTTTGCCTATTCCGTCCCCGACACAAACCCGAACCTCGACGAGATCTATGAATTCCTTTCGTTCCAATCGGCAGATTCTGCCGAGATTCACACGATACGGCCGCAGATCTCTATCGTCTATGGCGCGATCGATAACGGTCCCGAAGGCTGCAATACGCCCGCGAGCGCGCAGGCTGTCAATATCGACAGCCTGCCGGTGCGGTAACGTTTCGTTTGGAACCTTGAACCGGGAACCTGGAGCCGGTAACGTAGAACCGGTAACGTAGAACCGGTAACTTAGAACCGG